>NZ_CP015167.1 GCF_001766235.1 Acetobacter ascendens | reverse complement strand
TTTCGATGCCAACGCCGCCGTATTAATCGCTCCTGAGCATGCGCCCCGGACGATCGGCGTTCGTCCCGTCATTCTGTGGGAGCCGTCCCGGGCGTTGGATGCCGCACTATCGGCGGCATGGAAGTTGCTGCTGACTGCCGAACACGTGACCTTCCTGATCGGAGCGCTCCCTGATGAATGTATGCCTGATCCTGCCCGGCGGTTGATGGATGCCGGCATCAGTGTCGGTATCGATCGTTTTCGGATTGATGACGGTGAAGGGATCGCGCTTCGCGATCATGCACTGCGCGCAAATGCGGATATTCTCGTTATGGGCGCCTATACGCATTCGCGTTTCTTCGAAAGGCTTTTCGGAGGCGTGACCGAGGACATTCTTGCCCACGAGATGCTGCCATTGTTGATCCATCACTGAACATCGATGCCGATGCCGCGCTTGATATCCCAAGCGACTTCACGCGCGGCATTGAACAACTCAGTTCCCCATGTAAGGGTGATTAGCTCCGGGCGTGAGCGCCGTGTAGAGCTGGTCGCGAATATTGTCGAAGCCGATCGTCAGCCACCGGGCAGAGGCGCCGTCTGTGGCAATCTGTCCCGAGGTGCGGGTAATTTCTTTCGATCCGTCACACATGGCTGCGGTGACCTGAGTCAAACCGCCTTTCGGCCCGCCTTGGGCAAATTCCGTTTCGGCGGAGCAGAGTTCGTCCTTGGCGGGCAATCGCACGGCGTTGAGATACATCACGATACGACGGCTGTCTGCCGATGCCACGCCGTCCTGCGTCGGATAAAGGGCAGCCAGCGTCGCGTCTGTCTGACCCGGAACCGTTCCGATGAACTTGACGGGCAGGCTCTTGTAGTCCCACCACAGACGCGCCCGTTCATGCGAGGGATTGTTGCTGCTGGTGATTGCCGTTCCGCATCCGCCAAGCAGAGCCAGTCCCGTCAGGACGGAGGCGAGAGGCAGAACCTTCGATTTGCCAAAAATTTTCATGGAAGCCTGTTCCCGTGATCGCATTTCGGCGCATGATTTTTCGGAGGGGCAGAGACACTCTCCGGAATGCAAATCATTGCCTTTCGAGTTTCGCGGCCAGGACCGATTTCCCGCCTCGCTTCTCGTGAAGACTTTGATACGATCAGGGGACGAGGCTGAAAATTGAAACGTATCGCTTAGAACGTTCGATAAAATAGATTACCGGGTTGCTCTTTCACCCGGAAGGCCTCATTCGAGAAAAGCTCAGCGCCCTGCAACGCGTTTCTCAGGGTAATGCGCCGCAATGCGCTGGTTCATTGGATACACGGTCGACGAAATCAGGCCGTACGCCGATGCGCTCTACTCCGGGGTTGCGATGCAGGGAGAGACGAACAGATTTCCCGCCCACCCGCTGGCGAGCGTCTTGGCCGCGACGACCAGCCACATGATGGCGAGCATCACGCAGAACACCGTGCCCGCGACGCCGAAAAACCCGTAATCGAGCATCGCACCGAGCCGGAACGTTGCGACCGTGTAAACGCCCAACGGGAAGGTATAGCCCCACCAGCCGAGATTGAACGGGATGCCCGAGCGCCAGTAGCGCGCCGTGATCAGGCACGCCATCAACCACCACCACAGCCCGAAGCCCCACAACAGCAGCCCCGCCAAGACCCCCATGCCGTGGGCCGCGATGCCGATCTCCCGCGGGCCATGCAGCGCCATGATTGTAGGTGCGTCCCCACCCAACACCAGCATTCCGAGCGCGCCCGTGCCGATCGGTCCCAACGCCAGCCAGCATGACGCCGCCATGCTCTCATGCGGCAGTTTGTGCAGCGCCATGCGTAGCGTCAGGATCGTCAGGATGCCGAACGCGACCGGCACCGAATACGCCCAGAGGACATAGGACGTGAGCAGCACGGTGAACTGCGTGCCCGCATCCGCCAGATGCGGCGCGATCTGTCCCCCGGATGCCCCCGCCACTTCGGCCGCCACGACCGGTAGCAGCCAGATCGCCGTCATGCCTTCCAGACGATGCTCGTGCCGTGTGAACATCAGATACGGGATCAGCACCCCGCAGGCGATCGACATCGCCACGTCCAGCCACCACAGCGCATGGGCGATGCCCACGATGCCCTCACCGAACAACGAAATGCCGAACGCGATGCCGCCGTTGATGATTGTCGCCAGTCCCATCGGTATGGTGCCGAAGAACATCGATACCGTGCCATGCCCGAAGATCCGCCGCGCCTCGTGGCCGAACATCATCCACCGCGCGGCATAAAGCCCGGCGAACAGGGCAAACAGGGCGATGTTGAAAAGCCACAACGCTGTGCCGACGCCGTGGAGATACGAACCGGCGACGGGGATCTGCGGTAGCGCGAGGGCCAGGATACCCGTCCCCATGGTGGCAGCGAACCAGTTGGGCGTGAACTGGCGGATCATCTCGCGCGGATGGGCGAGGTTCTGCAGCGGCTTCGTCATGGCTTGTTCACTGTGACAGGGGCGCCCAGCAGGGCGAGAAAGGCAGTTTCCGCCGGCGACAGGCGGCGTTGCGGGTGGCGCAGCGCGCGGAACTGCCGGTCCGGCAGGTTCATGGGCACGGCGCATAGCAGCCCGGCCTCGATCCGGCCCGCCACCACGCTTGCCGAGAGCACGGCAGCAGCGGTCCCCGTCTCCACGGCGCTGGCCATCGCCTCGTTGGACGCGACCTCCAGCATCACGTCGAGATCGGCCGGATCGACGCCGAAGGCGTGGAGTGCGTGTTCGAACTCGATACGCGTGCCCGACCCGGCCTCGCGCAGAACCCACGGGCTGCGCGCGAGATCGCGGGTCGCGGGCGGAGTCGACGCCCATGGGTGATCGGGGGCCACGACCAGCAGCAGCTGATCCTGAGCGACGACATCGCTGTGCAAGTCCGGCGTCGGCAGATCGCCTTCCACCAGGCCAATCGACGCCTCGCCCGATTGCACCCCTGCCGCAATATCGCGTGTATTGGCGATCGTGACGTGTAGGCGAATGCCGGGATACGCGGCGCGGAACGCATTCAGACGCGCGGGCAGCCAGTAGCTCGCTATGGTATGGCTGGCATGCAGGCGCAGGCTGCCGTCGCGCAGGCCCGCGAGGTCGAACATCCGCTCGCGCGCGATGTTTGCGCGGTTCAGCACGGTGCGCGCTTCCTCAAGAAACAACCGACCGGCCGGTGTCAGTTCGATGCGGCGACCGATCCGGCTGAAGAAAGCAAGCTGGAATTCGCCCTCCAGTTGGGTCACGGCATGACTGACGGCGGATTGCGTCAGATTGAGGAATTCGGCGGCCCGGGTGATGTGCTCGCGCTCGGCGACAGCTGCGAAAATCCGAAGTTGTTCCAGCGTCATGACACTACCGCCCGGGTCAGGGCCACCAGCACGGCACAGCCAAGGGCACCAAGCGCAATCGTTAGCGCGCGCTCCATGCTAGGGCCGACCGAGTAATGCGTCGTATCCGCCGCGATTGCCGTACGCGTGGCTTGGAACCGCCGATACGCTGCGGCGAACAGAACAACGCCGAGCGCGACGAACACGACGCCCAGTTCGGCGGTGGCCCCATAAGGGCGCGGTGCGGCGGCATCGTGCTGGTCTGCCGCCAGACGCAGGAACAGGTCAAATTTCGCCAGTACGCCGCCGAAGGCCACAATGGCAAGCGCCGTGCGGAGCCAGGCGAGAAAGGTCCGCTCATTGGCCGCGTGATCGGTATAGCGCGGGATCATACGGCCTGCGCCAGCCGGTCGGCGACCTCACGGGCCTGCACGCGGATTTCCGGAATGGCAATGGACTCCAGCAGCACGCCGAGCCGCGCCGGGCCGATTGTAAACAGATCGTCCGCCACGTCGCCCTCCGCGTTGATGAGCGCACCGTCCGGCGTGCAGGACAGGCCCGCGCCCTTGAAACCAGGAACTATCTCACCCCGATTGAACAAATCGTGCAGCAAGGGCGCGTCTGCGCGTTGGTATTTCAGGCTGGGGCCGGTACAGTTGATGACGTGGGCGGCGGTGATCGTCATGTCGTCGCCGGCCCTGACGATCAGGCCATCTTCGCCGGTGCTGATTGCGGTCACGCGCCCGTCAAGCACGCGCAAGGTTCCGGCCTGACGCTCCTGGTCAAGGATATCTGCAATATGCGGAGCCATACGATGCCGCAGGATTTCCCAGCGCCGTAGCAAATGCCGCTGGAAACGGGATTTTTCGACATCCGGCAGCGCCAGCCACAGCGTGTTGATGACCGGACGCATGCTGTCCACCGCCGCCCGCCAGTCGGTGCCGCGTTTCAGTGCCGCATGGAAAGCGCGCAGGTAGGCGAGTGCGGTTGATGCTGTATTTCCGGGTGTAAAGACAGGTGCTGGCAGCTTCGTGTATGCCGCATGCCGTTCGGGAAACAGGCCGCGACGCGACAGGGCCGTCACCTGTCCGCGGTGGCCGTTCTCCCGCAGACGCAGCAGTACGTCGATCGTGGTCAGGCCGGTGCCGATCAGCGTCACCGCGTCATCGGGCGCAACGTTGGCCAATGCCCGTTCATCCCAGGCGTTGTGGTGATAGCGGCCGGTGTCGTCCAGTTCGCGCGGGATACCGGGCAGGCACGCCGGATCGAAATGCCCGGAAGCCAGCACGACCTGTCTGGCATATAGCACCTCCCCGTCAGCGAGTGTCACGGCAAAGCCGCCGTCGATCCGGTGACAACCGACGGCGCGCTGCCGGACGTGCTCAGGAGCTGCGATAGAATGCAGGTTGCGAAGATAAAGGCCATAGAGCGCGCGCGGTACGAACTCCCCGTCATCGATCGTGCCGGGCACGTTCTCGGCCAGCCAGCGCAAGAAGTGGTCGGGGTCGGCCGGGTCGGCGCTCATGCCCTTGGCCGGGACATTCAGGAGATTTTTCAATGACGGTGTTGAGTAAGCGAGCCCGAAGCCGGGACGGTCGGACGGATCGACCAGCGTCGCAGTCATACCGTAGCGGGTGGCGAGGTTCCACGCCGTCAGCGTGCCGCTTGCGCCCCCACCGATGATGACGATGTCGTGTTGATCGGGCTCGGTCATATCATAACTCTCCTGGATTGCGTGTCACCAGAATGATCCGAAGCTTCTGAACCATCCATGAGATTGTCTAGATTGGAACGTTCGAAACTATCGAACTGTCTCCCTGACCTTCGCATACAACATAATTGCCGCCAGTCATGCTTCCGTTGCAGGCACAGCAGCTAAACGCACAAGCGTTCGGTAAACCGTCGGCCGTGACACTGAAAAGACGGCGGCGAGATCGCTGATCGAGTAATCGCCGGTGTCGTACATCCGGCGCAGTTCCTTCTGCTGCCGCTCGGAGAGCTTGGGCTTCTTGCCGCGCAGTTTGCCCTTGGCACGGGCAACCGCCATGCCTTCGCGGGTTCGCATCCGGATCAGGTCGGCCTCGAACTCGGCGAATGTTGCGAGGATATTGAAGAAGAGCTTGCCCATCGGATCGGACGGGTCATGCACGCTGGCACCGAGCTGGAGGCGTACGCCCCTGGCGGCGAGGTCGTCTCCGATCGCTCGCGCGTCCGGCACCGATCGGGCCAGCCGATCGAGTTTTGGCACGACGAGGGTGTCACCGCGTCGCACAGCTGCCAGAGCCTGATCCAGGCCAGGGCGGGTCCGGGTCGTTCCGGTGAATCCCTTGTCAGTATAGATCCGTTCAGCGGCGATCCCGAGGTTGAGCAGGGTCTCACGCTGCACGGCGAGGTCCTGCTTGTCGGTCGAGCAGCGGGCGTAGTCAATCAGGACGTGCGTCATGGGAAATATTGTAACGTATAAGGACCCTTCATCGCAAAACATATCGTACTATCTATATGAGACTCTGTTCTTGGCCGTTTTCCATGGGTCATCTGGTCGGCCAGAGCGGGTCCGTTCAACGATCCCCTTCCGGACACATGAAGGAGACATCCGATCATGGCGCGGCGCCGTCTTCTGACCCGTGAAGCTCTCGCCCGACATTACGAGCCTTCTGTCGATGATCGCGAGATCACGAGACATTTTACACTCAGCCAGGATGACTTCGATCTGATCGCAACCCGCCGCGGAGAAACCTCCCGATTGGGTTTTGCGATGGTCATGCTCTACATGCGCTGGCCGGGACGGGTGCTGGAATCTGGTGAAACACCACCGGCTCCCATTCTGTCATTTGTTGCGCGGCAGCTCGACCTGTCCCCTGGGCTCTGGTCCCATTACGGACGTCGTGACGAAACCCGTCGATCCCATCTGGCCCACCTGATGAAGCGTTATGGCTACCGAACCTTCGATCGGTCGGCATTTCATGACATGACCGGTTTCGCGATGCCAATTGCACATCATGTGACCCAGCCATCCCGCATGGCTGCGATCCTGATTGACGAGATGCGTCGCCGAAGCATTCTCCTGCCGTCGGTCACTGTCATTGAAGCCTTGGTGCGCCGTGCTCGCCAGCAGGCCGATCACCTTGTCCATGACGTCCTTGCAGGGGATCTGCCGCCGGAAACCCGTTGTCGTTTGGACAAAATGCTGGAGCGTCGTGGCGATCGCAGTGCCTCCTCGCTCTCGTGGCTGCGTAACCCGCCCCTGTCACCAGCCGCGCGCAATATCCTGCGATTGCTGGAACGCCTGGAGTATGTACGATCCCTGAACCTCGACAGCGCTCGCGCCACGACCATACCGCGTGTGGCCTTTGACCGTTTGAGCGAAGAAGCTGCCCGGATTACGCCCCAGCATCTGGCCGAGCTTCGGTCATCCCGTCGTTACGCCATTCTGGTGGCAGCCGGGGTCCGACTTGAGGAGGTTCTAACCGACGCGACCCTCACAATGATGGACAAACTCCTCGGAAGCATGATGCGCCGTGCCGAGCACCGGATCCGTGACAAAGCGATTGTCACCATGCGATCGTTGCAGGCCCAGCTTCGTCTGCTGACAACCTCCTGCCGTCATCTGATTGAGGCGCGTGATCAGGGTGTTGATTCACTGTCTGCCATTACGGGAATTGACTGGCCCCGCCTCCAGGACGCCATCGGCAGGGCTGAAACCCTGACAGCTCCAGAGACCATTGATCGCACGGCCGAACTGATCAACCGGCATCGCTCTCTTCGTCCTGCCATTGGTCCATTCCTGAACGCGTTCCAGTTTCAGGGTGGTCGCACGGTACAGGGATTACTGAAGGCGGTGCAGATCATTGGAGACCTCTATCGGACCGGTAAACGCCGCTTGCCTGACTCCTGTCCGATCCGTTTCATTCCGCCTTCCTGGCACAGCTTTGTCAGGCCAGAGGGAACAGTCATACGACAGGCTTACGAACTCTGTGTTCTGACCCAGCTGCGCGAGCGTCTGCGTGCCGGAGACATCTGGGTAACGGAAAGTCGCCAATACCGCGCATTCGACACCTACCTTCTTCCGGAAGCCACGTTTGCAGCGATGCGCGCGCAAGGACCGTTGCCTCTGGCGATCAATGCTACGGCTGACACGTTCCTTTCTCAACGGCGTGCAGTGCTGGAAACCGCGCTGAACCGGGTGACGGCTCTTGCCAGGAAGGGCGAGTTGTCACAGGTCCGGCTTGATGCACATGGTCTTGTGATTTCGCCTCTGAAAGCAATTACACCCCCTGCTGTGGAAGAGTTGAGGCGGGCGGCTTACGACCGGCTGCCACGGATCAAGATTACTGATCTTCTGCTGGAAGTGGACCGCTGGATCAGCTTCACCGACTGCTTTACCCATCGCCGTTCCAGCCGTGTCGCGGATGACAAAAACGCCCTGCTGACGGTGATCCTGGCGGATGGGATTAATCTTGGCCTGACACGCATGGCCGACACCTGTCAGGGTGCCACTCTGCGCCAGTTGGCGCATCTGCATGACTGGCATATCAGCGAGGCCGGATACGCCGAAGCCCTTGGCCGTATGGTTGCAGCCCATCGTGGGCTGCCCCTGGCGTCACTCTGGGGAGACGGCACATCGTTCTCAAGTGATGGTCAATTGTTTCATGCAGGTGGCAGAGGCGCTGCGATCAGCGATATCAATGCGCGCAATGGCAGTGAACCGGGCGTCAGTTTCTACACCCACATCTCCGATCAGTATGATCCGTTTTCGACCCGGGTGATTGCTGCGACGGCCGATGAAGCGCCCTATGTTCTGGATGGACTGCTTTATCATGCTAACGGACTTTCCATTGAAGAGCATTATACAGATACGGGTGGGGCATCGGATCATGTTTTCGGGCTGATGCCCTTCTTTGGTTATCGATTTGCGCCCAGGATACGGGATCTGAAAGAGCGGAAACTTCACCTTTTTCCGGGACAACACCCGGGCGAACTTCTGGGTGGGATGGCCGGTGACCTGATCAATACCAACCATATTGTGGAACACTGGGACGACCTGCTGCGTCTCGTCACATCTATTCGGAGTGGAACCGTGACCGCTTCGGCCATGCTGCGCAAACTCGGATCTTACCCCCGTCAGAATGGTCTGGCTGTGGCTTTGCGCGAAGTCGGCCGGATCGAACGGTCAATTTTTATGCTCGACTGGATACAGGATCTGGATTTGCGCAGACGAACCCAGGCTGGACTCAATAAGGGAGAAGCCCGGAATGCGCTGGCTCGGGCGCTCTTCTTCAATCAGCTTGGCGAACTGCGGGATCGGCGTTTTGAAAATCAGGCCTATCGGGCGTCAGGTCTGAACCTGCTGGTGGCAGCGGTCATCCTATGGAATACGCGCTATCTTCAGTCTGCCATCACGACGCTCGGTATTTCAGATGACCTGGCCCAGCATATCGCACCCCTCGGCTGGGAGCATATTTCTCTGACAGGCGACTATCGCTGGAATGTCGATGAGCAGCCCGAAGCTGGCGCGTTACGACCGCTTCGGGTACCTGCATCCCTACTTGTTGCGTGAGCCTCAATGTGGCCAGTTCTACAGGTGTTCACTCCAAGCGTACGTAAAATACACTTTCGTGTCGTGATCCCTTCATAGGGGGATATGTCTGTCATTTCTTTGTCCTGTAGATGATTTTTACTTTTCTGTTGCCGGATCCAGTCTGAAATTTGTGGCTGTCCTCCCGTCATGAAGGTCGCGGGTGTGAGATTATTTTTTCAATTTCAACGTTCGGAGCGTCGGATGTAGGTTTTTCCGGAATTTCCAGTCATTTTATATATTAGCATTGCATAATATTTAACTTCACGACTCCGGGATTTCCTCTCCCTGTGAAAACAGGAAAGAAGAAATCATGGAAATCGCAGCGCAGGGGTATGCAATCTGATCGGCTGTTGGACTGACTGTTGTGGCTGCGCTTAGCGGTTCCATGGAGCGTGAGCTACGACCCGTGCCAGGCCGCAAAAACCTGTCAGTCCAGCAACGGTAAGGCCCGCGCCAAAAAAGCCGGTCAGCAGGAAATACCATGGGCTTACAAAAAAGCCGAGAAGGCTGCCTGTGAGAACAAGTAATCCGATGATGAGTTGCACCTGACGGTCGAGGGGCAGGACTTTCCGGCCGCTTCTTTGTAATGGCAGGCCTTCCTTCATCCAGGACTCGATGCCTCCTTCAAGATTATAGAGAGTGAGGCTGGGGTCTTCGGCCAATAGTTTCTTGCAGGCAGAAGCACCACGACCACCCTTGCGACAATAAATGACCAGATTTTTGTCAGCATGAGGCGGCAGAATGGCCTTTTTGATTGAGCCCAGTGGCAGAAGGGTCGCGCCGGAAATGGACTCGGATGCAAATTCCGAGGGCTCTCGCACATCGACCAGGGCGACTTTCTTCTGCTCCAGCCAATCGTTCAGGGTTTTTGCATCCACGGACTGCATTGTCATTTTACATGAACTTCCTAATCAAGGGTGTTCGCGACAGAAGATCAGCTGAAGCACGGCAAGTACTGCCTGTGCTTCAGCGCTGCAAAGTCGATAATAGATCATCAGGCCGCGTCGTTCTGAAGTAATCAGACCAGCATCTTTAAGTCGCGCCAGATGTTGAGACAGGGCCGACTGCGATAATCCAACGGCTTCAGCGATATCTCCGACATTTTTTTCACCGGAGACAAGGTGGCACAGCACCATCAGTCGGTTGGCATTGGCGAGTTCCTTGAGAAACCTCTCTGCTTCCGAGGCATGACGCTGCATGGCTTCATGGGAGAGGGATAGGTTTCGTTTTTCCACGTTGATACCTTATTGCAGAATTCTATTTTAGCAATATCTAAAATACTTAATCCAAATCGTAAAGTGTCTTTCCGTATGGATGCCGGTATATGCCTCGTGAAATAGAGGCCATCGTGTGGATGGTACGCTAAACAACGTTTGGCATGAACAATAAAGGAACGATCAGGCGGCACGAGCCTGTTTCGACAGATTGAGCGTCTTGCGGCCCGCAGAAGCTGCGGCTTTGTCCCAGAGGAAGTCTCCGGAAAAGGCGATGTGCTCCCATCCCACCGGGGAAGTATGCGCCAGCAGGTCCTCCGGGACGACCGCCGATGTTGAGCGCAGATGTGTGACGGCGGTTTGCAGATAGACTGTATTCCAGTAGACGATCGCCGCGATGACGAGATTGAGGCCCGACGCCCGGTATTGCTGGGCTTCATGGCTGCGGTCGATGATCCGTCCCTGGCGGAAGGTATGGATTGCCTGGGTCAGCACATGCCGCTGCTCGCTGTTGTTGAGCCCTGCCTGACATCTCTGCCGCAGATCAGGGGTTTCGAGCCAGTCGAGCATGAACAGAGTGCGCTCGATCTTGCCGATTTCCTGGAGTGCGACGTCGAGCCGATTCTGGCGCTCATAGGCAGCAAGCTTGCGCAACATCCTGGAGGGCGCGACATGCCCGGCCTTGATTGATCCGACAAGCCGCAGCACGTCCTCCCATTGTTCCCGAATGATGTCGGTGCGGATGGTTTTGCCAAGCAGCGGGCTGATGGAGGGATAGGAACTGGCCGGTGCGATGGACGCCAGGCGTCTATCCGGAAAGTCGCGCAGGCGTGGGCAAAAGCGAAAACCCAACAGGGCGCAGAGCGCGAAGACATGGTCGGTGGCACCACCCGTGTCGGTATAATGCTCGGTGATTTTAAGCCCCGTTCCATGATTGGTCAGGCCGTCGAGCACGTATGGCGCTTCGTGTGTCGCAGCCGAGATGACCTTCACATGGTATGGGGCGCGCTGATCAGACACATGCGTGTAAAAGCTGAACCCATGGTCGACGCCATAGCGGGCATTGACGTCTCCGCCTGAGGCACCGCGCTTGGCCCCGCGAAAGAACTGTCCATCGGAGCTTGAACTCGAACCCTCACCCCAGATGCGGGAAAATGGCAGACGATGGTGAGAGTCGATGAGGATAGCCAGCGCCTTGCGGTAATTTTCGTCGCGGACGTAAGCGTCGTGGGTCCAGAAGAGCTGATCACGGGTAACGCCGTGACTCGCGGCAGCCATGCGTGACAGCCCCAGATTGGTAGCGTCCGCCAGAATGGCAGCAAGCAACGCGTTCTCGTGGGGGCAGGCTTCGCCCGTGCGCAGGTTGGTAAAGGCGTTCAAAAAACCGGTGGCCTGCGCCACCTCGTGCAGCAGCTCCGTGATGCGGATTGGCGGCATCAGGGCGTTGAGCTGTTGCGCCAGGTCTTCCGCCTTGGGAGGCGTTGTTGCGCGTATCGGCGATATCTGGAGGTGCCCGTCTCGGAATCGTACGCCTTGCAAAGCGTCGCGTTTCAGGCTTTGCGCAAACTTCTTCAGGCGTTTATCCAATTCGCGAGCGCGCTGATCCAGCCATTCATCCGCCGACAGGGGAAGGTCAAGTTCGGCAATGAACGGTTTTGCCTGCTCCGTACTGAGCATGTAGCTGTCGAAGCGACGATAATTGGCCGACCGCTCGATCCACACATCACCGGAACGCAGCTTGTTGCGCAAATGCGCGAGCGTCGCGATTTCCCACAGACGCCGGTTGGGCTTGTCATCCTGATCGATAACGATCTTCTGCCATTCCTTGCGAAACGGCATCGGTGCGTCGCCAGGTAAATCGCGTTTGCCTGCTCTGTTGAGGTTCCGCAACAACGTGATCGCAGCCAGGGTCTTGGCGCCTCCTCTTCCTGCCTGGAATTCCAGCGTTTCCAGCAGATCGGGCGCGAATTTTCGAAGGGTAATATAACGCTCCGCAGCGGCTGTCAGAGGATCGAGGTCGGCAGTCCTGGCGATCGCCCCAACCTCTGACCTTGCTTTCAACAGGGTCGCCCATCCGACCGTGGCATCCAGAGTTTCCATGGGATCTCTGCCGTCGCTGGCCGCCTCGGCCAAGGCATCGATGGTCGCCTGAAACAGGCGCATCAGGCGTGCGACGTTCTTCGACGTTGCCGAAAAGCTGCGGGCCTTTGTGTTCCGTGCCCGGGTAAAGATGCTGCCGACCAGCTTGTCAGCCATGTCCAGGGCGCTGTCCGTCAGACGTTCCTCGGCATCGATCAGGAAAGCGACGAGCGTGGCGTAACGGCGTGATGGCGTGTAGCGCTCGATCATCGAGGCCGGAGATATCCGGCCTTCCCGGACGTATTGGTGAAAGCGGTCGATGTGAATGCGCTTGGCGACGACGGGATCAATCCCGATCTGTCGAACCTGTCTCAACAATTCCAGAATGCGCTTGATGTGATCCGGCTTGACGGCAACCGGTATGGTCTTGAGCGAGGCAAGTTGGCTGATGCTCCCTTCAGGCGTTGTGGCGAAAAGCCGATCCAGCGCCGTGACCTGATCGCCTGTGAGGCCCTGCGTTAACGCCTGCGCGGTCTTCCGTCGGGCCCGCGCCCGTCCCGCAATGCTGGCGCGTTCGATGGTTGAAATCGAAGGGAGTGCGATTTTGGCATGGCGTAGCGCGTCCATCACGGCCCGGACGATTACGATGCCGCTGTCCGTGGCCCAGGCTGCGTTTGCCGCAGCCTCGATCATGAACGGGATATCGACTCTCTGGGGCGCGCGCAGGCCAAGGATCGTCATCAGATCGCGGGCATGATCGGTCATCGTCTGCTCCCGCGCGGCGTAATCGGCGAGGTCGCTGCCGGAAAGCTCAAGTTGGTCTGCCACGAAGGCGACCAACGCGGATGGCGTCGATCCGACGTCCTGCACAAACTGAGCCAGTGTTGTTCCCGGGTGCCTGAGTAACGCCAGTTGCACGGCAACGCCCATCTGGGTGCGTCGCCTGCGCCGGGAACCGATGATATCCAGATCCGATGGCTCGAAAGTGTAAAGGCGGACCAGACTGTCCCGGTCTGTCGGGATGGCGAGCATCTGATCCCGTTCCTGGGCTGTCAGCAGGTGATGTTTGAGCCTGGTCACGCTGTCATTCCGTCCACAAAAGGTCAGTCTCGGCTATGGACAGCGGAGAGTAAAGAGACGCATTATGTGGACGGATATTGTCGATCCGGAATGGTCATTCACTCAGTGTCCACAGAACGGTCGTTTGGGAGACGGTGCCATGGGCGGCATTCTGGGATACGCGCGTGTCAGTACCGGTGATCAGGATGTGGCCGGGCAGCGTATGCGATTGGAAGAAGCCGGTACGATCCGTGTGTTCACCGATGTGATGTCGGGCAAGAGCATGGAGCGACCAGGACTGGACGAGCTGCTGGAATACGCACGCAAGGGCGATACGCTTGCGGTTGTGCGGCTCGACCGCCTCGGTCGTTCACTGGGAGAGTTGCTGACAACGGTGACCATGCTCCGCTCACGCGGAATAGCGTTGCTCAGCCTGGAGGAGAAAATCGACACTTCCTCCGCAGCCGGAGAGCTGATCTTCCACGTCTTCGGCGCCATTGCGCATTTTGAGCGGCGACTGATCTCAGAACGTACACGCGACGGGATTGCAGCGGCGAGAGCAAAGGGCAGGCTGCCGGGGCGGCAGCCGCTCGACAACGACAAGATCAGCGCGGCGCTAAAACTTATCGCGGCGAGCGTGTCGCCGACTGAAGCGGCGCGTCAGCTCGGGATCGGGCGATCGACTGTCTATCGCGAGATGAAGCGTCTTGGCGTCGCGCGGCCGACACCATCGGCTGTATCATGACAACAGACGATCAAGTGGTTCTCAGCGCGCGCGAGAAAGAAGCTCTACGTCTGCTTCTGGTCGGCCATGACGCGAAATCCATCGCCAATACGCTTGGTCTGTCGGTGCACACAATAAATGACCGCCTACGCGATGCGCGGCGCAAGCTGGGCGTTTCGAGCAGCCGTGAAGCTGCCCGACGTCTCGCCGAGATGGATGGGGGCACCCCCAATAATGTCGGCCCCAAAGAAATTGGGGGTGCCGAAGCAACTTCTTCGGTGGATAGAGCCAAAGAGCCAGCACCGCCGCGATCGTCGGGGCATCGCCTGGCGTGGCTTACCGGAGGAATGCTTATCATGTCTCTTATCATTGCGGCCGCAGCGCTTTTGACCATCAGCGGGCAGGACGACGCCCGGGTTTCCGCCCAGAATATTTCGACAAGCATTGCCCGTCCTGCCGAAACAAAGGCATCGGCCGATGCCCGCAAATGGGTCGAATTGCTTGATGAAGGGCAGTGGGATGCAAGCTGGCAAGCCGCAGGCACACTGTTCAAGGCAAAGATCACCCCGGCGCAGTGGGCCACTACGATCCAGTCTGTACGACAACCGTTGGGACGCCCGTCATCACGCACTTTCCAAAGCGTGATGCAGACAAAAACGCTGCCGGGCGCGCCAGCGGGTGACTATCAGATCATTCAGTTCCAGACGCGTTTCGCTAACAAACCCAACGCGGTTGAAACCGTCGTACTTTCGCGTGAACAGGCATATTGGCGCGTTAGCGGATATTTCATCCGCTAACTTCCGTGCTGCTTGCCGTTGTTCAACAAAGAAACAGCGGCTTGCCCTCAGGCAAGATCACGCTACCCAGACGTTCTTCTACTGTTCATGCTAAACGTTGTTTAGCGTACTTTCCACACGATGGCCTCATACCCTCTCCTTACCAGCGATGCGGCAACACCCCCTAAAAAATAGGGCCTCGGATCTCTCTGATTGTCTATTAGGGACCAGGGGGTGCCTCCAATTGCATGCAGCGATGCTGCATGACGAGTTGAGGGCCATTTTGCCCTTTTTCTTCTAACAGCGTATATTCTGGCAAATCATCTGCCACGATAATCTTTCGTAGATTCTCCGAAAACTTCTTAAAGGTGCCAGCACTACCACTACGATCGTAAATAGTCTGGAATGACCATTTAGCTTCGGTTCTCCCCGCTGCTCGTCGAGCAAGACGATATAGAAATCGACCAATGCCAGGCTCAATCAAGAAATAGTCTGGATGAACGGTCAAGACATTTGGCGTCTTGCTTTCTACTATTTCTTGATAAAGCCAGTCTGGTATAGTAATTTCAACGGATTGAATCCGACCTGTATCAGTATACGAAACAACTCTTCCACTTGCTATTAAACCTTGTGGTGTTCCAGCAATACGTTTTTCTCGACGTCCAACGCCATTTTCTTTTCGAACCACTTTAATTTTTGTGTCTGCCAAGCGATCTAGTGCTGATTCTATTTCTTTATACTGACGTCCACCAATAGACCGTCGACAAAATTTTAGTATCTCTGATATATGAGGTCGGAATACAGGGCTTGGTATTTCGCCCTTACCATTACGATATCGGTTCATCGCTTCGGTAAGATGAGAAATTGCCATTAGTACAAGATCATAATCCCATACTGAAGCCATCCCATAATGGCCCGACGTAACCTCCACATAACCTCCATCAGGAAAATCGTATCTGATGGCATCCCCAACCCGTTTATCCTTCTTGGATAACCGGAACACAGCCACATCCATGATACTGCGACTATCACGAGTACCGACGTCATAAAGGGCAGGCACAAAAAAATCTGGTTGGTCACTTCCAGGCGGCGACTTCCTGACAATCGATGTAATCTTCCGCCTCAACCTTGGCCGTTCGGTAGCTACCGGAAGACTCGACGGATTTTTATGTTCATTTCCCATAGTGCTGACCTCGATATCGGAAATTCCGCCACTTACAGCTACGCGTACGATGGAAACACTTCCCATCAACCCAAAATAATCAAAAACTCAAATGCGCAAGAGATGATATACTCATTTACTCAGGGAGTTGATCGACATATGCTGTAAGCAATTCTTTTATGCTCTTGCCCTGTCGGGCAGCATAAATCTTCAACTTCGCATGATTGGCTGCTGTCAGATCAAAGTTCACACGCCGCATCATTGGCGTATCCGACAGGCTGGCAAGAGTGGCGGCCTTATTTGCCGTAGTGCGAGCACTCGGGCGACCAGCTGTCAACGCGCCAGGAGATTTACTCATTTACTTTTCTCCTCATATACTCAAATAAGTTTTCGCTTAATTTCATTAGATAGACTGAGAATTTCTTTGGAAGCATCACTACCAGGTTCAACATCCATTACGGTGCTTCCACCTGCGGCTGTTCCTGGATAGCTTACGCGTTGAGTAATCCGGCTCTCTAGAATTGGAAGGCCATATCCTTTCAAGGCTTCGGTAATTTCAGCACCAATTCGAGTTCCCTTAATCGCTCGTGACACTACGAAAGCAGCTTGTAATTTTCCGTCAGTAACTTCGATACGCTGCTTAACCAGATCTACTAAGTCTGAAGTAGCCCATATGTCATAAGGAGAGGGCTGAACCGGAATCAGGACGAAATCAGATGCTTTTATGGCTGATACAGCCAAGTCTGCGGCTTGGGGAGCGCCATCGATCACCACAAAATCCTTACGAGCGATATTTTTCAAATCTCGCTCAATGGTTGGCCGATCAATTCCTACAACAGTCACAGGTTGCTCTTCTCTTACAGCAGCCCAATCTCGGGCACTCCCTTGAGGATCGGAATCCACCAGCAGCACATCTGCACCTCCAATCTGTAATGCTCTAGCCAGATGAGTAGCTATAGTCGTCTTCCCCGACCCTCCCTTCTGATTCAGAACAGCGATAACCTTCATATCAGCTCCCATACAGACGTTTGAATAAATACTCATTAACTCATATCATGATACTTAAATGAGTAAATGTTCTTTTTTTCGTTAACTCAATTGATCAAAAAATATGGCCTACACCCTGATGCGTTCGACCTCATCGAGTGAGATGTCCTCGCGGCGACGGTCATAGAGCTGGGTGGTGCGGGTGGAGGCGTGGTTGGCCATGGCGGCCGCGTTCTCCAGCGTGCCGCCATTCTTCAGATAGGCCGTCACCCCCGTCGCCCGGAAGGTATGGTTACCAATCGCGGTCTCGATCCCAGCTGCCTTCGCCCGGCGCCGCACCATGGCGTGCGCGTCCGACTGCTCCAGCCGCCGCTCCGAAAGCTGGCCGGTGCCCCGTTGGATGGTCCGGAACAGCCAGCCCTTCGGCTCGCCGGCCAGCCCGGTCCCGTCGAGATAAGCGTGCAGATAGTCTTCCAGCGTATGGTGACAGGGCATGACATGCTGCTTGCCCCCCTTCTCGCGCAGCCGCACCCACAGACGACGGTTCTGCACGAACACGTCCTCGACCCGCATCGTCAGCGCCGCGCCAATCCGCGCAAAGGAGAACACCATCAACGCGATCAGCGCCCGGTCGCGCAGCCCGGCCGGACTGGACACATCGATGGAATCCAGTAACGCCCGCGCCTCGGCCGCCTCCAGCACCGGCGTTTTCCCCACCCGTGCGCTGTGCGCCGGCCCGCGCACCGAAGCGGCGGGATTGAGTGTCAGCACCTGGCCCGTCACCAGCCAGTCGAACAGATGCCGCAGCGCCGCCAGCGCCTGCTTCACGCTCGGAGCCGACAGCGTACGTCCAGAAAACTCAATCCAGGTTGCCACATGCAACGGCGTGACCCCGGTCAGCTCCGTCACGCCAAAATCTGCACACCAAGAAAGGAAATCCGATACCGCCCGCGCATAGGCGCGCCGCGTGTTCGGATTGCGGATTTGTGCCGCAAAGAACTCCAGAAAGCGCAGACGGGCACGCTCACCGGCCGAACTCACCAGAACCGGCAAGGTCAGATCCAACGGGGACCGGGAAATGAGGGAGATCACGGCTCCTGATCCGTCTGCCATGACGCCGGCTCGGGACGCGGCCGTTCCATCTCCGCGCGCAGCCGCGTTATCACCTCTTTTCCCGGAGTACCAAGACAAGGATCGTCCAGCGCCGCCCGGATCTGGCGACGCCGCAATTCATCCTGGATATCTTTATGGGGAGCCAGCTCCCTGGCTTCGCCCAGCAGGACGAACACCGCTTCGGACGGATCGAAGAACACGCCGCGCTCGACCAGATCCAACAGCCAGTCCGCCAGCGTCGACGGTAGAAACGCCTCGAAGCGCAGGCCGCCCTCCCGTGCCTGCTCCCGTAACGTGGCAGCCTGGGCACGACCACGCTGGTACAGAGCGGCCAGAGGATCATCATCTTCTGAAAAGTCAGGCGGGGAAGCCGCTGCACTCATGACATGCTCCTCTGCAGAACCGTAAAATCCCGTGCCGCAATGGCCTTCACACCATCAGAACTCGCTCGTAGCAACATGACCGCGAAGCCACGGCTTCAAATGCTCGAAATCAAATGTCCCATCGGCATAGCGGCTGAGAATAAAATCTTCCGTTTCACCGGCGCCGGCCGTCAGTCGCGCGCCGTTAATGGCCAGGAAGGTCCAGGTCACGGCGAAAGCCGTGCGCTTGTTGCCATCAATGAAGGGATGGTTCTGCGACAGGCTTTCCCAGAGCGCCGCCGCTTCTTCGACGAGATCGGCATAATAGCCAGTCTGCGGTCGGAAAAGCGCCGCTTCCAGCAAACCCTGATCCCGGATGCCCGCCGCTCCGCCATAGCGCCCGATCTGATCGTCGTGGATAGCCAATACCTCGATGACAGTCAGATAATCCGTCACTCGGCCAGTTTCCGGTAGAGCGGTGCGAATTCCTCATGACTGGTCTGGTAGGCGGCCATGACATGGGCACGCGGACGCTGCTGTTTCCGCTTCTCGACCAAGTCGGCTAGCGCCTCATCGACTAGGGCCTGGAGCTGCCGCCCTTCGCTGCGGGCCAGATCGCGCACCGCCTGCAGGATCTGCGGATCGACCTGGGTCGCGAATTTCTCACGCTGTGGGGTGGCCATAACACCTCTCCTGTAGGGTGCCTCACCGTATCATGACAGATCATGATCCATCAAGAAATGCCTGCCAATTACCCATGATAAAGGACATTATCAGGGGTAGGGATGGCCTTTTTGAGCCTTATCGACACTCCACGCCGCATCAGGGAACGTAACGTGACTCTTGATTGGTCCAAGCAGGCTATAGTTTATTCATCCCACAAAATTGTCCGACCGGACGGGCCCACCCCTACACACCGCCGGCACTAGTGTTCTGAAAAGCATAGATTGGCCCGATTGGCCAGTTTATGATGTTTTGAAAGCATAAATGGGCCGGCTGCTCGTGATCACTTCAGCATAAGTTGGCTGCAGAAGGCAGCTTGTCACAGCTGCATGGTTGGGTCGCCGCCTCCCGGCGCTACATATAGGCGGGTGCTTTAGGGCTACTTTTCGGCTGGCGGTTTTGTCGACTGCTCGGGAAGCCTCGTGTGGGGTTGATCGAAAAATTCACGTTGCATTTCAAGAAACCGGTACTTCGGTTCTTCCACCCGCTTGCGATAAGCCGGCGAAAGACACCACACCAGCACCACGGCGAGGACACATACGAGCAAGGCAATGACGATGAAGGCAAACATGCAGCGGTCCCTCGATCAGGTAACGATGGTGACATTCGCCATCAGGGCTTGTTCACTGGCGCCGCGGCTTTCAGCGAACCCTGTTCGGCTGCCTGCCCGTATAGCGAGCGCACATAAGCGGCCAGCGCTTGGCGGTCCGGTTCGCTGAGCGTTGGAAAAGCAAGCATGGCCGTTCCGGGAACACCCACGCGGAGTACGCGGTCAATCTCGCTCACGTCGGGCTGGAGATGCCGGAAGTTGTAGGGCCGCGGTTTGAACGCAAGCGATGCCGGACCGTCGCCACCGCCGCCGACGCCGTGACATGCCGTGCAGTTTTGCGCATACAGTTCTACACCCCGCGAGACGCCGCCGGGCTCGGACGTTGCCGGTTCTGCGGCCGCATGTAGTGTCGACACGAAGGCCCCAAGGTCAGCGACCTGCTGTGCGGTCAGGTCTCGCCAGGCCGGCATCGAGCTACCAACGACTCCATCATGCAAAATGCCGGCAAAAGCGCCTTCGCTGTAACGGAACACGGTGAGGTTGGTAGGGTGTGGCAGCAACGATGCGCTAGCCACCGACGCGCCATTGCCCAGCGCACCGTGGCAGCCTGCACAATTCTGTGCGAACAGCGTTGCCCCCCGATTGGCGACCCCTGTTGGAGAAAGCGTCCGTGGCAGTTCCCTGCCAGGACTCGCCAAATGCGCGCGTGCGCCATTCGCGTCCAGCGATGCATCGCTGTCAGGCTGCATGCCCGGCATGGCTTCATTGGGCGCATCGTGCGCGGCGCTCCCCGCCTGCATGCGTGCGCGGCCCAAGGTTTTCATATAGGCCAGCAGATCCTTGGCCACGTCGGTTGGCTGGTTGGGGCTGCCTTTGAACATCCAGGCAAAGCCGGGCATCACCGAGCCCGGAACGATGAGCCGTGGATTGTAGAGGTGGGTCAACTGCCAGTCGTCGCTGCGGACTCCGGATTCACGCGCGAGGTCGGGCCCGATTCGTCGGGTGCCCCACAGCTGCGGCGACTCGAACTTGGTTTCCCATGGTGTGGTCGGCGGTCCCCAGCGACGCACGTCCTCGGGCGTGCTGCGCACCTGCTCGCTATGGCAGTACGCGCAGCCCTGGGTGCCATAGGTAATACGGCCTCTGGCCTCGGCCGGCGTGAAGGGAGCCAGCGTCAACGGCGCATGATCATGGATCGATTTCTCCAGCCGTAAACCAGGCAGGATCCCGAGCGCCACGACAGACAATACGAAGAAGCCGATGCCTGCCACAAAAAGAATCATCTGGGCGGCGCCAAACCAGCGTTTGCGCGGCAGCAGGCTCATGCTGGCACCCGCGCCGCGGCGGTAACACGTGGGCCGCTCAGCATGGCAGCAATCAGGAAACCGAAGCCGGCCAGAATAGGGACGGCCGAAACAACGCGCCACCACCAATACGGCATCGATGCACGCACCGAATCCATCCACGGCACGTGCTCGCCCCACAGCTCGCCCTGCACCAGTCCAGCCATCGTCAGGTCGGCGACCATCAGCGTCAGTCCACCCAGAATCAGCCAGAACGCGGCATTGGCACGACCATTGTGATAGCGCGCGCCGGGCGTGCGCTGCCACGCATGCAGCAGGGCACCGATAGCAATGAAGCTGGCAAAGCCGAGCATCGCCAGATGCGAGTGGCCGATTACCCAGTCACTGAAATGAATCAGCCGCTGCACAGGCATTGCGGCCTGTCCCGCACCCTGGATGCTCACCAGCAGGTAAAACACCACGCCCACCGTCACAAAACGCAGAGGTACGTCGCGCATCGCCATGGCGCCGGATCCGCGCAGCGACATCAGCTGATTGAACACCACCATGATGACGTCGACGCCCAGCAGCATCGAAGCAGCAATCGCTGCGCGCTGGGTATCCATCGGAATGGCCGAGTACACGTAGTGATGTGTGCCATTGAGAGGGTAGACAAAAAACAGCACCCAGAACCCGAGAATCGACAGAAAGTGGCTGTAGACCGGCTTGCCGGTCACGGCGGGGATGACGTAATACGACATGGACAGGATAAAAGGCGTCACCAGCAGGCCGACCGCGTCGTGGATCCACAAGCCGCTGAACGCCGCTCCCACGGCGCCGGGAGTGAACTCGGGAATCAGGCTGCCCATCGGAAACGACAGCAGGGTAAACACGCCGCCACCCAGCGCATACCACGCCGAAATGTACAGTCGATCGCGCTCAGGCCCGCGCACGATCGGCCAAAGAAACTGGACCCCGAGCAACACCAGGCACAGTTCCGTCATCGCATTGATGAGCAGCGGAAACTCGGTCCATTCCAGTGGTTTGATCGCCAAGAGCCAGTGCGGCAGGTTCGCCTCGACTAGCGCCCAGCCCGGCAGCACCATGCCGAAATTCCACAGCACGAACAGCGTCCAGCCCAGGCCTCGGCTGGTCACCGCACGTCCCGACAATCGCGGCGTGGCGAAATACAGAAAAGCCAGAAACGCGTTACCCAGCCAGCCGAACATGATGCCCTGCGTATGGTTGTAACGCAGCAGACCCCAGGTCGCCCACGGTTCGCTACCAAGAAAATTCGGCAGCACGAACTTGATCGCGACGACGGTGCCGAAGACCGCTGACAGGATCAGCGTAGTCAGGGCCGCAAGCCCATGCGCACGCAGCAGCCCGTGTTCGGTGCCGGCCAACGTCCCGGTGATCGGCAGATCGAGTTCGCTGTCGCCGTGTGTATCTATCGCCACACTGCTCATGGATTGGGCGCGCCTTTCATGGTCGTACCGCCGGATGGCACCGATGCGCTGCCGAGCACATGACCGTTGACCGTCTTGCCGTACATCGAACTGGCCGAATCATGAAACTTGGCGCGGGTTGCCTCCACGGTTCCCAGATAGCGCGGATCCTGTGGACGATCCTGACTATTCATATAGGTCGCCACGTCCCAGGCGTCCTGATCAGAGAGGGTGTTACCGCGACTGAGCGGCATGTTCGCCTTGATGAAGGCTGCTGCGTTCTTGATGCTGCCCATGCCGGCGCCCCAGTTGAACGACCCTGGCCCCCACAGGGCAGGAAATGCCATGCTGCCATCGGCGGCGATCTGACCGCCTCCGTCCTTGGCATGGCAAAGCGCGCATTTGGCCTCGTAGACGGTCTGCCCGCGGGCGTAGTCGGCAGGCAGCGGAGGTTTGTCGAGTTTCGGATAGCCACGGCCGGGAAGCTTGTCATCCACCGGCGCGCCTTTCGCCAGCCAGTAGGCGTAGGTCTCCAATGCCACGAGTGTCTTGTCACCCAACGGCGGCGCCTTCCCGTTCATGCTGAACTTGAAGCAGCCCTGCAGGCGTTCTTCGAATGTATTGACGTGACCATTCTTGGCTCGGTAAGCAGGATACGCCACGTACGCGGCCCACATCGGCGCCGCGCCGGCCTTACGGCCAGCGTCCAGGTGACAGCTGCTGCAGTGCAGCTGATTGCCGACAAACTCGGGCGCGTTCTCTTTCGGGTGCTCGAAAATCTGTTCGCCCAGGCTCACCATCTTGCCGAAATCGTCCTTTGGCATGGATGCCTCCGAAGGCGGCGCAAAGGGCTTCTTCTCGGGCTTCGGCGCCGCCGGTTTGGCAACGACGACCGCGACCGGCTTTGGTTCGTCGGCCTCGTGGTAACCCGAAATGAAAATGGTGCCACCGGCGATAGCCAGTACACCGACAACGGCGGCGATAACGTAAGAGGTTTTCATGGCTTTTCCCCGGGTGTGGCAGGTGTCTGCTCACTGAAGTAATCGGCCACGGCCTGGACTTCGGCATCGGACAGTTTTTTCGCGATGCCGCCCATCAGGCCCAGCGGACCGGCATCGCGTGTACCCTTGCGCCACGCCTGTAGCTGGTTCACCAGATACAACGATGACTGCCCGGCGAGTGCTGGGAAGTTCGCGCCCACGCCCACGCCGCCCTGACCATGGCACGAGCTGCAAGCGGGCACGCCATCGGACCAGCGCCCGCGGTTAGCCAGCTGCTCGCCTATGCTGGAAGCAGTATTACCTGCAGTCCCGGAAGCAAGCGGCGTGACCTTGGTCGGAACCGGCAATTGCGTGTAATACGCTGCCAGTGATGCCATCTCGTCGGCCGACAGAGCTTTGGCGATAGGCGTCATCATGGCGTTTTGCCGCTGTCCGCTGGCGAAATCGGTCAGCTGGTTCTGCAAGTACTCAGGCGGCAAACCGACTAGCCGGGGGAAGCCTGCCACCGCGTTGCCTTCGCCCATAACGCCGTGGCAGCTCGCACAGGGCGGAGCGCCATGGCCGTTGCCAGCATTTGCAATTTGCGCGCCCTGAGTCATGTTAGCCGCCGCGACGCTGCTAGTCATCAGAAGGACGAGAATCAGCAGGCAGGCGCGCAGTTCAATGGGCAGGCGCATGATCGCTCCAGCCATAGCGGGCAAAGATTTTATATCCTTCGGGGCTTTTCAGAAACGCCACGAAACCGGTGGTCGCCGCATCCTTCTGGCCCTTGGCCGTCAGCGCTACGCCGCAGTCGCGGTAAATGGCGTGGTCGGCATCCAGCGGTACGACGTCGGCAATGCCCGGATTGGCCTTGGCCCAGATTGCATAGATGATCCACGCATCTACGCTCGCATCCTGCGTCCAGCGCGCCTTCGCTTTGGCGCTGTTCGGCGCGTAGAAAACAATGTTGTGACGCAACGCCTGCAACGTGCGGATGTCGCCGTCACGTCCGGCGATGTCTTCCCACATGCCGACCTGACCGGCACCGTTGACCACCATGACGCGCATACCCGGCTTGAGCAGGTCAGTGAAGCCACCGACATGCCGCGGGTTGCCGGGACGAACCAGAATAGCCGCTGGTCGCAGATACAGTGATTCGATGGTCCCGTCGAGCATCGCGCCACCGAACTGCGTGACGAAGTCACTCATCATCGCTTCCGAGCCGCTGTAGATCAGGTCGCCATCCTTTTTGAAATCGTCGGCCCAGGCGTCGGTGGGGCCAGCCGTGACGATGACCTCCACGCCGTGCGCATCGCCATAGGCTTTGGCAGCGGCTTTCATGGCAGGCGCCGGACCACCCGGGCCATAGATGTGGATGACTTCCGCCGCATGGGCGCTGCCCAGTGATACAGCGAAACAGAAGACTGCAGCGATGGCCCGTTTGATCATGCCGTGTACCCCTACGTTAATGCAGCGTCAACACCCGAATTATTTTTTGCCGCCGCCCGCGTAGGCCTTGAAGCCATAGCGTTCGAAGATGGCCAGCCCTTCGGGTGAGCGGACAAACTGCAGCCACTCACGGCCGGCTTCCTTATGCGCCGCGTCTTTCACCACCGCACCGCCGTAGATCGCCGTGCTGTTTTCTGATGCCGGAATATCCACGTGCGAAATGGGATGCCCGGCCTGCTCCTGGAATATCGCTTCCGATTGCCAGGTCACGCCGGCTTCGGCCCTTCCCTGCATGATCCACAGCGGCGTCTGACGATGGTGGATGTGCGTCAGCACGGTACTGCCGTCCTTCCGCTTCGTTTCGTAGACCATGGTTGCCAGCGATGGACCGCCCGCCTTGGTCAGCGCATCGGTGATCTGGCGAGAAATGCCCTCGAACTCCGGGTTCGGCATGGCCAGCTTGATATTAGGCTTGGCCAGATCAGCCAGCTTGGTAATGTGCTCGGGGTTGCCCTTTGCAACCATGATGGTGAGCGTGTTGGTGACGTAGGGCACAGCCGGCGCGTCGAGCGTGCCGTCGGCGACAAACTGCTGAACCTTCTTCAGACCTGCCAGATAGACATCCGGCTTGACCGTCCAGGTCATGTTACCGACAGTAACCGTGCCGCCGGCCTTCAGCTGTTTCATCAGCAAACCGGGGGGAATGGTCTCCCAGTAGATACGGCCCTTGAACTCGGGATGCAGTTTTTCGAACGCCTGCACTAGCGGCGCCATCGCAAAAAAATAGTTGCCACCGACGTACAGCGCAAGTTTGGGGTTAACCGGGTCACCGTGGAAATCGGCGAGATTGTCCGCATCAGGCACGGTAAAGTCGAAGCCGCGATCCGTGGCGTCGTCGTTGGCGCCGTTCTGCCAGGGCGGCGACAACGCCTCGTTGAAACGTTGCGAAGAAGCGTCCTGCGCCATGGATGGACTGGCGAGCGAGGTAAACAGTGCGCACAACAGACCGGCAGCCAGAGTCGACTGTTTCAACATGATGTATCTCCAAAGAAACGCATTCGAATTGGACAAGGAAATGGCGGACCGATCCTTACATCGGCATCAGGTCGTAACCCTCGTGCTCCAGCGTGGTAATCGTGGTCAGCCCGGACAGCGCGGTGGTGACCGACTTGTCCACATCTGCGTAAGTGAACTGATGCTCTGCGACGGCCTGGCCACAGACCGCCACATCCACGCCAGCCTTGCGCAGCGAGGCAATCAACGGCAGGTTGGGATTGGCACTGCCGAACTTGGCCCGATACGCTTCGTCACTCAGGGCCAGCGACGTCGCTTCGCCATAAGCAATGGCCACAAATTTCAGGTGCGAAACCGGCACGCCTGATGCGACATACAGATTGACGGTGCGGGCCACGTGATCCAGCGACGGATTCACGTCGGCCGGCGTCTTTGAGCCCTTGGTCAGCGAAAACACGATCTTGTAGGTCGCATCTTTTTCGGGCTTGTAGGCCGCGTTGGGCAGCATGTGCATCTTGCCGTAACTCTGGATGGTCGGCGTGGTCCAGAAACCTGGGTCTGAAAAGTTATGCTGGGCAAACGCAGTGGAGGCGGCAAGTGCGAGATTGACAAGGACGAAGACCTTGGCAAAACGGCGCATGGTCGATAATCCTGTTGGTGGGTGAGTAGGATGCCCTAATCTGAAATGCAACTCGAATGCAAGTTACTGCGTAGTGCCATATCATTTTGATATGAATGACGTTCATCGCTTATTCTCTTTTGCGCGATAATTGCGGCTGACAACCTCATTAAGGTCGCCAGGCACGCCTTCATTTCCCAGCCGGCGCTTTTGTAGCAAAGACCTACTTGGCGTAGTGTTGCTCGAACGGCTATTTGCGGCATACCGATGACGCATTCGGGAGATATGATGCGCAACTACGCCACCCGCTTATTCGCCATGGAGCGCACCGCTTAGGCGGCCGAACGCGGAATTGTCGACGTGGGTAGGCCAGCCTATAATCAGGCCCAGAAACACTATAGGCACCTATATCCTGCTGGTGATTCTCGCCATCTATCGGTTACGCCTTTTTGCTAGCGCGATCGCGCTGTTTGGCGCGACGCACCGGGCACTGTCAATAAGAGGCTTTGTTGCAGAATTTATGGTGGCAGGATTCACCGAGTGAATCCTATCTGGTAACGGGAAGGCATGAGCAAGCCGCAGCCTGTGACCTATCGAACGACGAACTGGCCTTCCTATAACGCGGCGCTGAAGAAGCGTGGGTCTCTAATGGTGTGGTTTGATCCGGCGATGACCTGGGGAGGCCTGTCAACGGGGCGGCGGGGACGGCGACGGAGTTACAGCGATGCCGCGATCCAGACCTGTCTGACGCTGAAGGTTCTCTTCGGCATGGCCCTGAGGCAGGCGACCGGTTTCGTCGAAAGCCTGCTTCGCCTGGCTGGACTGGCGTGGCATGTACCGGATTTCAGCACGCTGAGCCGGCGGCAGAAATCCCTGACAGTCGATATTCCCTATGGTGGCTCGGGCGGACCGCTTCATCTCCTGATCGACAGCACCGGGATCAAGGTCGAGGGAGAAGGCGAATGGCACAGGCGTAAGCATGGCGGCTCGAAACGTAGGATCTGGCGTAAACTCCACATCGGGATTGACGAAGGATCACTGGAAATCCGGGCCGTCGAGATCACGGGCAACGAGGTCGGTGATGCCCCGGTTCTGCCGGGACTTCTGGCCCAGATCCCTGATGACGAGACCATCGCGAGCGTCATCGCCGATGGCGCGTATGATACCAGGCAATCCCATGAAACCATCGCCGACCGTGGCGCCCAGGCTATCATTCCGCCTCGGAAGAACGCAAAACCATGGAGCCCCACATCACCGGGGGCCATCGCCCGCAATGAAGCTCTGCGGGCCTGTGGGCATCTCGGTCGGGCCATCTGGAAACGATGGAGCGGTTATCATCGAAGAAGCCGTGTCGAGACGAAAATGCATTGCATCAAACTTCTCGGTCAGCGCCTGACGGCACGGGACTTCGACCGTCAGGTCACGGAAGTTCACGTCCGTATCGCCATACTCAATCGCTTCACAGCGCTCGGAATCCCCCTCACGCAGGCCGTCCGGTAAAGAACAGAACATCAAAGGACTCATCACGACCGCATGCCGAATTCTGCAACAAAGCCGGTCCAGAGCATCAACCTGTGGCGTCACCGTACCCCTGAAAAAATCGATCCAGACCGATGAATCGACCAGAATCATACGTCGGAACGCATGGCGTCGAGATCACCCCGCCACTCCAGCCTTCCCTTCATGGAACGCAATTGCCGCTGCTGATTCAACTTGATCAGCGTCCGCAATCCGAGTTCGACGGCTTCTTTCTTGGTTTTGACGCCAGACGCCTTCAGCGCATCTGTCATGAGGGTATCGTCAATAATGATATTGGTTCGCATGATGTGTATCTCCAGTGAAAATTATACACATCAACATCTCCTCTCTCAAGCAGATTACATCCCCATATCCATACCGCGCGACCTGGAGCGCGACAGGGACTGCTCCCGCTGATGGGGATGCAGCCCGTGATCGAGCGTCGATCCCTTCCTGATGCCCAGCTCGCGGCTTTTCTCCCGCAGAATGGACTCAAGCTGCGCATCCCGCTTCAGCTCCTTCAGCGCCACACCCTGCTGCTCGCGGCTCAGCCCGTCCCAGGCCCTCACAAACCGCGCCGCCCGCAGTTCCGGACTCTTTCGCACCCTGTCCTCATGCTCCAGCCCCTCGACCAATTTGCGCGCCCGTGCCGGACCTTCCAGACCATATAGCGCCTGCCGGATCTCCGGCTGATGCTTCAGCGCCGCCCGCAGATCCGCCTCACCGCCACGCCGGACCCGCTCCAGATCCCGCCCGGCTTCAAAAAGCGCCTTCTTCTGGTGCTCCAGCACCGGCAGCTCCTGACGCACCATGCGCTCGGCATCCACCCAGGCCCGCGCATACTGCTCCACCGCCTGGTGGAGCGGATCACCACCCGGCACAAACCCGCCCAGCCCGGCCGGCACCTGCTCACGCTGCACACGGGGCAACCTCAAACCCGCAAAGGGAGAGGCGGGAGCCTCACGCTCAACCCCACTTTCCCCTTTCCCGGCCCCGGCATCCATCCCGGCCGATACGTCTTTTCCCGCCGCACGACGCCCCGGTCGCACGGACAGGTCCAGCCCATCGAACATCCCGCGTTTCTGCTGTGCCGGTGCCGGATCTGGCATAGGCACACCTTCGGCCTGCCTGTCCTGCCGGGGGCCAGAGGCGTCTTGTTCACGCCCCACCACGATCTCGCTCTCGGAAACAGACAGCCCGCGTCGCCGCGCAAACCCGGCATCCCGATCCCGGACATGCGGATAATCCAGCGTGGTATCCTTCAGTCGCTCGCGCGACAGCCGCCGCACCAGCCCGTCCCGGTCGCCCACATCATCACGACCCCAATGGACAGACACGCTCTCCCGATGCCGCGACAGCGCCACATAGGCCCCGTGCCGGTCCAGGCTCCCCGTCGCCAGCACATGCGCCCGGTCCACCGTCACACCCTGCGATTTGTGGATGGTGGCCGCATAGCCATGATCCAGCGCGTCATACTCCGCCACCGACACGGACACGACCCGGCCAGTCCCGGTCCCATCCGGCCAGTCGAGCTGCACCGACAGTGCCAGATCCCCGGCCTCGGCCGATCCCTCGATGCCTCGCACCGTGCCCAGCGTGCCGTTCTTTACCCCCAGCTCCCGGTCATTGCGCAGGAAGTAGACACGCTCCCCGTCCGCGAACACCCGCTCGCCCTGGGCGGTCGGCACCAGCACGTCGTCACCCAGCTCACCCGCCTCCCTGCGGATCTCGCGCGCCGCTTCGTTCAGCGCCCGCACATCAACACGCCGATGCGCCAGCATGATCTGGCTTTCTTCTGGGGCGGCCTGCCGGGCTTCATCCCACCCGGCCACCACTCCGGCCCGCGCCTCTTCCAGCGTGTCATGCCCACGCACCAGGCCAGCCGCCTCATAGCGACCCAGCGCCTCCCCCGTCCGCCCCGTCGCCAGCTCCTTCGTGGCCGCCTGCTGCCAGCCTTCACGCTGCCGGCGCACCGTCGTGATTTCCACTGCCCCGACCCGCTCGGCCACCGCCCGGAACGCACCACCGGCTTCGATCGCCTGCAACTGCTCGGGATCACCTACCAGCACCACCTTGGCCCCAGCACTGCGCGCGGCCGACAGCACCCGCTCCATCTGCCGTGACCCCACCATGCCGGCCTCGTCCACCACCAGCACGTCCCCGCGCTCCAGCAGGTCAAACCCACGTTCCCACGCACGCTCCAGGGAGGCCAGCGTCCGGCTTTCGATCCCGGCCCCCGCTTCCAGACCTTCCGCCGCGATCCCCGACAGCGCCGCCCCGCGCACCCGATACCCGGCCTCTTCCCACGCCTCACGGGCCACACCCAGCATGGTGCTCTTCCCCGTCCCGGCATAACCGACCACCACAGACAGGTCGCGGGACTTCGTGACCTCGCCCACCGCCAGCGCCTGCTCATCCCCAAGCCCATCCCGCGCCATCGCCGCCCGACGCACTGCCAGCGGCACCGCATGACCCTGGGACTGCCCCATCGCGAACGATGCCTCTTCCAGACGCTGCTCGACCCCGATCATCGCGCGCGTGGAGAACCGCTCCCGCCCGTGCCCGTCTTTCCCGAGCGCGACCAGCTCCGGACATGCCTCCACCCGAACCATGACGGCCGTAAACTGTTCAGCGTCCACCGTCTGCCGGTCCACGAACCGCGCCAGATCCTGCCGGGTAAACGTGCTCTGCTGCCGGGTCAGCGCCTCCAGCGCCACATGCGGCTCGGCCAGAAACCTTTCCCCATTGCGTCGCGCGATCTCCAGATGATCAGCGACCCGTTCCGCATCCTCGCCCCGCTCTTCCCGGCGCATCCCGGCCGGACCGATTTTGTTCTGCGGCTCAAGGTCGATCCCCTGTGCCGCGAACGACCGATGATCGATCCGCACGTCCAGGTCCAGCTCGGCCAGCCGTTCATTGGCAAGTGACGCCCATCGCTCCCGCCATGTCAGCAGGAGTTCTTTGTCATTCCACGAACGCTCTTTCGCACCGAAACCATTCTCGTCCACCGATCGTGTGGACAGCATCACATGGGCATGGGGCTTCGCCTGTCCGTCTTCGCCAATATCCCAATGCACATTGAGATCGGCCACCATGCCGCGTTCCACGAACTGCTCCCGCACGAAATCCCGTGCCAGCGCGATCCCCTGCGCCTGGGTCATTTCGCGCGGGATTGAAAACTCTACCTCGCGAGCAAGCTGCGCATCCTTGCGCTTCTCGATCGCCTCGACTTCGTTCCATAGGGTCGCACGATCGAGAAATCGCTCCGGCGCGCCGTCGGGCAGCAGGATCTCGGAATGCACCACGCCGCTCTTGTTGGAAAAGTCATGGTCGCGATCCAGCCGCACATCATGCAGGCGGGACGCTGCACGATAGGCTGCCGCCGCCACGGCGCTCCGGCCGGTGGCACGGCTGATGACCTTTGCATGCAGATGATAGATCGCCATGAACGCGATCCTATCACACCCCTTAAGCGCATGTCACGCAGTGACGTATAAGCGCGCACTCACATTTTACTGCGGCACAAGGATTGATTGCTTTGGATGAGTGACGCGGTTCTCGCCTGTATGGTAGAGTATGGCACAGACCAGCAGAACAGGGGACCGGAAATGCGCAGGCCACGGGACATTGATGCGGAACTGAAGGCGCTTCAGGAAAAGGCGAAGCAGCTTAAGGCGCAAAGAACCATCCAGCTCGGTGAACTGGTCGAGGCGACGGGAGCCGATACCCTGTCGATCGAGGCGCTGGCCGGTGTACTGCTTGCGGCTATCGAGCAGGCGGACGGCAAACCCGAAGCCGTCGCGAGGTGGACCGAACGGGGGACGGCGTTCTTTCAGGCCGGCGCAAAAAAGGGCGGCCGGAAAGGAACCGGAAACGATCAGAACGGAGCTTCTGGCGCTTGAAAGACGGATCAGGAAGCAGGAAGCCCTGATCCATCGCCATCAGGCACGAAAGGCACGCACCGACATGCGCGACTGGGCGAAGGCGCGACGGGAACGCACTCATCATCTGATCGAACTGGGCGGCCTGGTCCAGAAGGCGGGACTGGTCGATCTGACCGATGATGACCGCGCCACCCTGCTCGGGGCCTTCCTGGACATTGCGGGGCAGATTCGGGAGGGCAGGAATACCGCTTCAGGCGACCTGAAAACACGCTGGAGGCGTGCGGGGCTTCATGCCTTCGATAGAGACCGTGAACACGACAGGATAACAGGCGGAAACGACCATGACTGACCACGAAACACGATCATCCGAAACGGACACGCTGCGGGAACTGACGACCCGGATTGTCACGGCCTATGTCAGCAGCAACGCGGTTCCATCCGATACCCTGCCCGGCCTCATCGCCACGGTGTTTCAGGCGCTCGGTAGCCTGGGACAGACGACGATCGAAACACCGGATCTGGTGCCGGCGGTGCCTGTGAAGAAATCGGTCTTTCCAAATTACATCGTCTGCCTGGAGGACGGGAAGAAACTGAAGATGCTCAAGCGTCATCTCCAGTCCGCCTATGGCATGACACCAAAACAGTATCGGGAGAAATGGGGCCTGCCTGAAAGCTACCCGATGGTGGCTCCCGACTATGCGGCCCGACGCTCTGTCTTGGCGCAGGAGCTCGGACTGGGGAGGATCGTCAGGACCGCACCTGATCTTACGGCCCCCACTGCTGAAGATCAGGTGCTGGTCACGCACGTACCGGCGAAAAAACGCGGGCGCCCAACAAAACGAACCTGAAAATCCAGACGGAAACAAAACGCGGGAACGATCTCTCATTCCCGTGCTGAAGATTACCAGTAATATTCGTGGGGGCGTCGTGTTCCGGTATACGGAAAGACCGCCTCCACAGGATCAAGGTCGCCCTTGATGATCAGGCGGGCAACATGCCTGTCATGATGACGGCCAGGACGGATATTGTGCAGATGGCTGTACCAGTTGGGGGATTCAGAGGCTTCACGTGAGCCTCCATAGCCACAGCGATCCGGCCGGCTAGCCCAGCGATGGTCCCGGCCGTGTCTGCGGCTGTGATGATAGGTGCGAGACATGGGAGCTTCCCCTCCATGACGCGCGGAGTGATTTCCGAGCGTACCTACATCGCCCGATCTCCCCTGTTCTGGTTGGAATACGCTTTACCGCGTCTGTGCGACATCGGTCTCCAGCAGCATCCGGACATAGCGTGTGTAAGGGATGCCCTTTGCCTTCGCCCTGGCTTTCACGGCATCCAACAAGGACGCCGGCAGGCGCATATTGAGGGCGGCCGCCTTGGGCTCGATCTCAAAGCGCATGGGCTTGAAGCCAGACAGGTCATACCGGGTCAGATCGGCTGTCGCGACGAAATCCTCGGCCGCTTCGTCACTATGCAGCGAGGGCATGGACCTATTTTTGCTGCTCATAGTGATCGATCTCCTTCTGTCTAGTCACTGCATCCCCCCTCTTGGCACTGTCTCGGCCCCGTTCTGGTACCTGACTGACACTGCATTCGGGACTGCATTGGACCCGACCTGACATAGGTTCTTCATACACCATTGCACCGTTGGTGCGGTCATGCCCCAAGGGCTTGGAAAACCCGAGCCCCTTCAGCCAAAGGGCGGACCGTATCGACCCACCCTTTCGGCAAGAATAGTCGTTGCAGCGAGCAGACGTGGCACGACAGTTCCCTACCGCCTGAAAGGCGGTGACTATCTTACGCGACGTTCCTTGGCCGACCGCCTTTAGCACCATTCCGGCGAGCCGCTGCCGTCTTTGCAGGGCTGGCGGATGATCCGCCTACGCGTCCCATCTGTGCTGCCATCCAGCTTCGGGAACCGTAGATACCGTGGATCAGACCTTCGACCAGAACATCGGCATCGAGGCGGGGCCAGTGAAGGCCATTACCCAGCGGGGTGATCTCGATCTCGGCCAGATCATTCAGGGAAGCGTCCTTTAAATCCTGTAACAGATCCACCGGCACACTCATCTCGACACCATTGGAGAGCGTGACATGAAGGGCGCGGCGCGTACGGATAAACCTTGCGGAGACCGCATGAGGAACCGTCGCTCTATGGAGCGCGTCTGCTTCACGAGCGGCCTGATAGTTCACGTCATTCGCCATGTATTTTCTCCCATGCTTCAGCCAGCATCTCAGCGTGGTCCTGAACAATGACAAGAGCTTCCTGTATAACCTTATCTTTCATGCCGCCTGCCCGTATCAGGCGGGCTTTCCTGCCAATTTCAATCACCGCTTCCCCATCCGCGCTTATGACGTGAACATGCATCGGCACATGATCTGCCGTGTAAATTACGACACGAAATCCATTGATGCGCAGAAGCGTCGGCATATTTCACTATATCCCTAACGCTTGGGTTTTTCAATCAGAACCATCCCGCTGAAAGTCAGGAGGAGGATATCTGAATGGTCAGATAGAAATGGCCAGCCCATCAATCCCCGATAAGGCCCGCAGAGCGCCCTGAGAGGCCGCACAAAGCGCAATTCCCGTTACCGCCTACAAACTAGCCACCACACGCGGTAATGCCTGTACGGCCATTCTGTGGCGTCTGACGGGTATGCTGCAACACGTGAGCTGCTGAATGATCGCCTGAACTCCGGTGTGTCCTGAGCAGATTACGGTCTTGCCCGGTTCTTCTGGTGTTGCAGGCGTCGGGCGAGCGCGGAGCGGGAGCCCCGTAGGGCGCCAAAGGCGCCGACGCTGAAGAAGAAGGGCTGGTAGAGAGACGATGCGGGAACGCATCGTCAGATCATGACTTCGCGCCGAAGGCGTGTCTGCTTAGCGCAGCCCTGAAAGGGCGAGCAGGGGGATGCCGGGTGGGAGATCGCGCTTCGCGCGATCGGGGTGGCCGTAGGCCGCGAGCCGGCGGGGGCGTAGCCCCCAAGAGGCGGTGCTTGGCAGTTTTAGTTTTCCACAGAGAAATGGGGTTTTAAGAGATTTATATAAGATTTAGAAGATTTAGAAGCTAAAATCTATGTTTTATAATTTATAAACAATGACTTACATCGTTATGCCGCCCCTAATAGACAGCATTTGGTCCCTAATAGACAGCCACAAGGTCCCTAATAGACAGCATTTGGTCCCTAATAGACAGCTAATCCACAGATCATACCGAGGCCATCGTGTGGATGGTACGCTAAACAACGTTTGGCATGAACAATAAAGGAACGATCAGGCGGCACGAGCCTGTTTCGACAGATTGAGCGTCTTGCGGCCCGCAGAAGCTGCGGCTTTGTCCCAGAGGAAGTCTCCGGAAAAGGCGATGTGCTCCCATCCCACCGGGGAAGTATGCGCCAGCAGGTCCTCCGGGACGACCGCCGATGTTGAGCGCAGATGTGTGACGGCGGTTTGCAGATAGACTGTATTCCAGTAGACGATCGCCGCGATGACGAGATTGAGGCCCGACGCCCGGTATTGCTGGGCTTCATGGCTGCGGTCGATGATCCGTCCCTGGCGGAAGGTATGGATTGCCTGGGTCAGCACATGCCGCTGCTCGCTGTTGTTGAGCCCTGCCTGACATCTCTGCCGCAGATCAGGGGTTTCGAGCCAGTCGAGCATGAACAGAGTGCGCTCGATCTTGCCGATTTCCTGGAGTGCGACGTCGAGCCGATTCTGGCGCTCATAGGCAGCAAGCTTGCGCAACATCCTGGAGGGCGCGACATGCCCGGCCTTGATTGATCCGACAAGCCGCAGCACGTCCTCCCATTGTTCCCGAATGATGTCGGTGCGGATGGTTTTGCCAAGCAGCGGGCTGATGGAGGGATAGGAACTGGCCGGTGCGATGGACGCCAGGCGTCTATCCGGAAAGTCGCGCAGGCGTGGGCAAAAGCGAAAACCCAACAGGGCGCAGAGCGCGAAGACATGGTCGGTGGCACCACCCGTGTCGGTATAATGCTCGGTGATTTTAAGCCCCGTTCCATGATTGGTCAGGCCGTCGAGCACGTATGGGGTTGACTACACGAAAGTGCATTTAACGTACGTTTAGAGAGAACGTTAAACGAACTATCATGTAAGGTTTAGGGCCTGTTAGGTCTTGAGGCGATCTGCTGTTGCGGCGATGCAGATAACGGCCATGAAGGACGTAGCGGTTTTCTCATACCGCGTGGCGACTGCTCTCCACTCCTTGAGACGTGCCCACAGATTTTCCACCAGATGTCGGTGCCGATAGGCCCATTTCGGGCAGGTTACTTGTGGCTCGTTGCGTTTTGTCGGGATGACCGGGCGTGAACCCCTGTCCCATAAGGCCTCTCGAAACTGGTTCGAGGCATAGCCCCGATCGCAAACGACATAGCGCGGGGCGTGCGGCAATGCGTCAAGGAGGGCCATGGCCGAGGGGAGTTCATGGGCCTGACCTGGCGTCAGGGTGAAAGACAGGGCCTTTCCATGCCCATCTGCGGCTACGCAGACCTTGCTGCCAAACCCTCCACGCGAGCGGCCAAGTGCTTCACGATCATTGCGGCGTTCTCTGAATCCCCCTTTTTGGCCGCTCCGGCGGCCTTGTGATGAGCCCGAATGTTTGTGCCGTCGAGGAAGACCATACCTAAAGCCGGATCTTGACCCTTCACCTGTTCAAACAGAGCCTGCCAGACGCCGAGCTTTGCCCAACGGATGAAGAGTTGGGCTGCCGTCCACCAGGGGCCGAGTTCAGCAGGAATTGAGCGCCATTTCGCGCCATTCTGATGGCGCCAGAAAATCGCCGACAGGGTCCGCCGCAGATCGCGAGGCGGGGTTTTGCCTTTTGGACGGACCGTCTCGATCAGAGGTTCCCCGACCGACCATGCATCATCGGAAAATACAGACTGCATCATGCTCATCACAAAGAGCTATGCAACTCGTTCCGTCTTTCAAGACCTAACAGGCCCTAGCTGTAGGCTAAGGCGCATCCCTTTCGGCCGTAGCTCACAAAAGGTCGCGTAAGTCTCTCGTAACGTGCGCTCGGAAAAAGGTGACGAGTGATCTACCCGCAGCAAGCGCTCAGTTTCGATGGTGCTATCGTCATGAACTCGAGGCAGACAGGGACTCAATTGTTCGACGTGGTAGATTGAAACAGTAGAAAATGAAGAATGTTTTAAGTGGGTACCGATAGGTAGATTGATCGGACAGTCACTCTATCCAAAGGAACACGCCCGATGTTTTACGAAATTGCCACACACGGCGTGATAAGCGTCATATTATTCTGTGGCTTTCTCGGCATGCCACTGCTGGGCATCGTTGCAATGATCCTAGAGCTGCGCCGAAAAGATGATCCGACTGCTGGGCATCGTTGCAATGATCCTAGAGCTGCGCCGAAAAGATGATCCGAGAGAACCTGCGACCGCTGGCCGAGTGCCAGTCTGCATTGCCTATACTATCTGATTGCTGGCTCAGTCTCCGCCGCTTTACTGTAAATTCCAAAAAATCTGACGCAGACGAATTTTAATCTGCTTTGGTTAAAGTCTACGCGCGTCATATGGTGATATTATACCAAACTTGATCGATGATGTACGCGCGCTTGGCGCGTGCTCCTTATGAGAGACGCCGCCGGAAGAACCAACGGCGCCAGTCTCCTGCCTTGCAGCAAGACTTATTTAGAAACACCAAGCGGTGCCGTGAATATACGCCCGTCGACATCCGTGAAGCGAATAACCGACCCGTTTGCCGGCGTATGGGCCTGCGTTAGCCACGGGAGGGTAATGGTCGCCTTCGCCCCCATCGGCGCACGGATACCGTAGGGCCCCGGGCCAAATTTGTTATAGGCGTAATCATTATCGAAGTTCTGCTTCGTCAGGGCTGACAGAACTTTGGCATCCCAGTGTTCTGCGATCACTTTGTCCGGCCCGATAACGGCTGCATCAACGATGTGCACGGGTGCTTCAGGCGTTCCTGCATCCAGATAGGCATGAACGCGAATACCGCCATCAGCGAGAACGACCGCATTGGACAGCGTCACGTGATGCTTCGTCGGGCTCACCGGCCCACTATGGAACGGCGTAACGACGGAACCGCGAAAATAGCTGTAGGTGCTGACGTTGTAGATCAGGACAAAGCCGAACAAAGCCAGCGTCAGGTTCCGGAATGGAATATCCGCCAGCGGAAGCGGAAGCGCGCCGCTCGCCCAACGAAACCAGGCGCTGTCTGCGAGACGCGGACGTCGGGCCAGCAACACATTGTCGAGGCTGAAAGCACTCGATCCGCCGAGCAGCAGGGTCGTTCCCATAGCCAGGTTACACGCGGCCATCGTCCATTCGTCGATGCAGGTCGCGCCCTGCCAGCCGAACATGGCCATCAGGATCACGGAAAAACCCATCGAGACGAGCGCGGACGCCCGGGTCATGAACCCTGCCATCAGCGCGGCACCGGCGATCAGCTCGGCGGCGCTGAAGACGATGACACCTGTGTAGAGGAGCCAGAAATGCTGCAACAGGAACGAGATGACGTGTTCAAAACCGAACAGCGCCCCAGGCATCGCGGTTTGAAATTTGTTGGCCATCCAGTTGTGGCCGCCCCAGGCGTCGAGCTTGGAAGGCGCATAGATGAAACGGCGCGACCCGCCGCCCCAGTAAATGAACCCCTGAATGACCCGCGTTGCCAGCAGTGCGAGGCCGCCGATGCGCCAGTTACGCTCGGCTTCGGTCAGGGGTCGGGCGGTGGCGCCAAAAACGGCGCGCTGCGCTGATGCGTGTGTGATACTCATGTTCGCCTCCATTTACTCGCTGTCGTGATCCGGCATGCTGCCGCCGTGATAGGCCTTGAAGCCGTAGCGTTCGAAAATCGCCAAGGCGGTTGGCGACTTGATGAAATCGAGCCAGAGCTTTGCGGCCTGAGGGTGCGCGGCTCCCTTCACCATCGCGCCCGCGTAGATCGCCGTGCTGTTCTGATCGGCGGGAATGTCCACATGGCTGATGGCGTGCCCGGTCTGTTCCTGGAAGATCGCTTCGGACTGCCATGTCACACCGGCGTCAGCGAGGCCCTGCATCAGGAATAACGGCGTTTGCCGATGATGAATATGCGTCAGGACCGTGCTGCCGTTGGCAATTTTCGTCTTGTAGACGGCGTTGGCCAAAGCTTTGCCGCCCGCCTTGTCCAGTGATGCCTCGATCTGGCGCGCGATGCCCTCGAATTCGGGATTGGGCATCGCAAGCCTGATGCCCGGGCGGCCGAGATCCTTCAAGGATTCGACGTGGCCGGGATTGTCTTTCGGAATCATGATCGTGAGCGTGTTCGTGACATAGGGCACGGCAGGCGCCGCCAGCAGGCCACTCTTGATATACTGATCGATCTTCTTGAGGCCCGCGAAATAGGCGTCGGGCTTGGCCGTCCACGTCATATTGCCGGAGGTGATCGTCCCGCCTGCTTCGATCTGGCGGATCAGCAATCCGGGCGGGATCGTCTCCCAATAGATCTTTCCGGAGAATTCGGGATGCTCATGCTCGAACGCCGAGACGAGCGGCGCCATGGCGAAGAAGTAGTTTCCCCCGACATACAGGACGAGGCTCGGATTCGTGATGTCGCCATGAAAATCGGCCAGAACATCGACTTCCGGGACGGTGAATTCGAAGCCGCGCCGTGTCGCGTCGTTGTTCTGGCCGTGCTGCCACGGCGGAAACACGTCTTCTGCGTAATGCGGGGTCTGCGCCTTGCCGTTCCATTGCACCGGATCGGCCAACGCCGCAGCAGTCGACAGCACGAAAGTCGCCGCAGCTGTGGCCAACAGGGTTTTTCTTATTCTTGAGGGTGTCATAGCCGTTCTCACTTCACGTAGCCGAAACCGGCATGTTGCAGTTCAGGGATCGTTGCCACGATGCCGGGGGTCAGGACGACGCCGTCGATCAGGTGATTGGTCAGTTCGGCGGCCATCTGCTCGTGTGACAGATGATCGGGATTGATACCTTTCTCGATCAGCTTGCCCGTCTGCTCCCAGATCGCGTTGTGGCAGGCCATGAACACGACGCCACGCTTCTGCAAAATCGGGATCGTGTTGCCTGCCGCTCCGAAAAGACCCTTCGGATCCTCGTGAGCCGACGCATCGAGAGCACCGTCTGGCGTTTTGATAAGCGTATTAAACGCAAAGGCCGGCCCGGCGAGCTTCGCCAGCTGATACTTGTCCCAGATTGTCTGGTCATAGAGGGCAAGGTGAGCGGAGCCATGCGTGGCCGACACCGCGAGAAAGTCCGGGTGTCTGAACGAAAACACCTGTGCGTTAACGGAATTGCGCATCAGGTTGAGCCAAGGGCTATCGATTGCTGTGTTGTCCCAGACCTGCTTCCGCTCGCCGCGATAGGCGATCACCAGATCAAGTGCCTGGGCGTCCCACATGAGCGGGTCGTCGAGCACCATCGGCACGGTCCTGAAATCGCGGCGGCGCGGGGATCTGGCCAGCTGCGAGGTCAGCACGGCAAGATTGCCGGTTCCGTCCGCATGGGACGAGGAAGATCGTGCTGCCAAGGCAGTGGAAGTGGTGGCGATCGTTGCGCCGGCGGTGGCCGCCATCAGACCCAGCAGGGCATGGCGCCGGTCGGCGCGAAGGTTTGAAGTCATGTCGTTCATAGTCGGTCTCCTTTGGAGAGCCTGATCATGCGCTTCTCTTGATCACCCGAACCAACTCATTTGAAAGCACGAAACGTTCGATTTTCTGTATTATTCGGCGATGTAACTTCGGTTATCGCCCCTGAAAGATCACCCCGGAGGTCTATTTCAGGCCGATGAAAACCCGCACAGCTCCACGATCGCTGGCGACACCGCCCCCGAGACCACCGCTTATTGTTACTGCCGGCTCCAGAATATGGTTAAAGCCGATATCAACGAAGCTCGACAGGCGTCGTTGCCTGGTTTGCTGCTGACGCACCACATCGGCGACCAGCGCAGTTCGAGGCCCTATCAGATGCGAGCCGACCATCCCGACCATCCATCGCTTCGGCCGTTCGTCAGGCCGAACCCTGAAGGATCGCGTCCAGGCGATTTCTATGCCGACCCTGGGCGCCTGCCTGGAACGGCCAAGCGATTTCGTCGCAACGAACTGGACGCTGTCGCGTGGTCCCTAATGGCCGCCCCCATAAGGCTCCTGGCGGATGAGCGATATCAGCATGGCCGGAACGTAGCGCCCCTGCTGGCGGAAGTTCCATTCCACTTCCGCGCCCGCCAGATTGCCATGAACACTTGACGCGTCGCCGAACTGACGCGCGGGCGCAAAGCTCAGTTCGATCCGGCCGGGCAGTCCCAGCTTGATGGCCGGACCACCCCGCGCGCTGTAGCGCCCGTCGCCGGCTATACTCACGCGCTCGGCCGTTTGCAGCGCGACATGTCCTGACGGCGTGACAAAGGCGTCCTTGAGCCTGACGGGTAAATTAGCGCTCAGACCCTGCGGATCGCCCTGCGCGTGCACCGGACCCATCAGGCACCAGGCAAACACGGCGCACAGGCACGCCCCCACAAACTCATTGGCCCTGTTGCGCAACAATGCGGCGTTATGGCCGCGGTGCCTAGCCCACGGCAACGAGAACAGCACCGAGGGCGATCAGGACAACCCCGCCCCAGCCTTTGGCGGACATATGTTCGCCCAAGACCAGGACGCCGAAAATCGCCACGAAAACGACACTCAGCTTGTCGACAGGCGCCACGCGCGCCGCATCGCCCAGCTTCAACGCGCGAAAATAGCATAGCCATGATGCTCCCGTGGCGAGACCCGACAGCATGAGGAAGAGGACCGTCCGCCCACCGATGGGGTCTAGCGCGCGCAGCTTGCCGGTGAGGGCAAGCAACGTTCCCAGCACGACGACGATGACGATCGTGCGCACGAAAGTTGCGATATCAGAATCAACCCCCTGAACGCCGAGCTTGGCGAGGATTGCCGTCATCGCCGCAAAGGCGGCTGATAACAGAGCCCATACCAACCAAGGGGGCACACCTGAGCCATTCATGATCATGATGCCCTATCGGTTAGGCGTCTTCTTCGGTTGCGGTCTGGGCGATGCGGATGGCGCCCGTGTTGAACCCGTCGGCCGTGATATGGCCCAGCGCCACGGCACCGATGCAGAGAATGACCGACGCGGCCACGTTCACGGACGCCCGCCCCCAGGCATCGTTACGGATCAGGTCGAGCGTCTGCAGGCTGAAGGATGAGAACGTCGTATAGCCGCCGCAGAGCCCGATCATCACGAAAAGACGCATGTTTTCCGACACCGGATAGCGCCCGTCCGCAAGGGTCAACGTGCCGAAGAAACCGATCACGAACGAGCCGAGCGCGTTGATGGGGAGGATCGTGCCCCATGGGATGAAGCGGCTGATCGGCATGGCCGCGACGGAAACCAGGTAACGCGCCAACGTGCCGAGAGCGCCTCCGACCATGACGATAAGACAGGTTGTAAACGACATGCCATTCCCTTTCTGCGCGAGTTCGGACGGAACCCGCTGTTTCGGGCGGCGAAATGCAGACGCACTCCCACCGCCATTGTGTCGCGGTAGGAGCCATCAGCCCTTGCGAGGGCGGTTGAAGGGGGAGCTCCATCCCCTTGTCGGGAGAGTTAACATAAAGCGGTCGCAGTGCGCTACTTCAGGGTGCCGCCGTCGGGGCATGGTTAATCCCGAGAAGAGCCGTTTCCTGTATTTGTGACCTGCCAGCCCTCCTTTTTTGTTGCTCGCCCTCACCGCCGGGCGCACATAATCCCGGTGACGCGCGAACAGCAGAATTTCGTCGTCCTGGACAAGGGGATGGGGTTCCCCTGAAACCGCCGCAAGGCTGATGACTCCTCTGTGCCGCAATCGGTACGAGGAGACATGTGCGCCTCTCTTCGTTCCGAAGGTCGTTTATCTTTGGAGTGGAGATCTATCATGCACATACTGGCCATTCTCGACCGGCCTGGGCCGGCGCTCCAGACCCTTCGCACCGTCGATAGCCTCATGGTGCGTTTGCAAGATTGCAAGGTGACGATCCTGCATCCGCGGCAGGAGACCAATCCGGACTTCCAGTCTGAGGACGAAGGCATCGAGACGCAGAGCGAACACGCCGAGTTCGAAAAGCGCGAACAGAATTTGAGTGGTACCTTGCGCGACATCACCGAGCGATGGATGACGACGCGCGCGGACACGGGCTCAGCACAATGGCTCCAGGCGATAGGCGACGTTCGCAGTATCGTCGCCGAACAAAGCCGGAAAGCCGATCTCGTGGTCGTCGGCAGACACATGCCAAGCGACCCCGACCGGACCAGAAAGACTCTCATGGCAGCACTT
>NZ_CP015166.1 GCF_001766235.1 Acetobacter ascendens | reverse complement strand
GAGCATCTTGGGCTGACTACACGAAAGTGCGTGTTGCGTACGCTTGGGGTGAACACCTATGGAACGCTCTCGCAGAGTCCCTACTGTGAAAGACGTGCTTATGCCGAAATCGGTAGCGTTCGACATCCTGTGGCGGGGCGAGCGCCGGATGCGTCACTGGGGTGTAGATATTGGCACTGTTTCGTAAGAGATACATGCCACAAATTATAATGCGTTGTGCCTCGTCTATATGGGGGATGTCAGCATGTGAAATAGTCATGGGTGTCACGTTGAACCCCAGATGCGAACAGGGGATCGGCGTTTTGAAAATCAGGCCTATCGGGCATCAGGTTTAAACCTGCTGGTGGCAGCGGTTATCCTATGGAATACGCGCTATCTTCAGTCTTCCATCGTAACGCTCGGCATTTCCGATGACCTGGCGCGGCATATTGCACCCCTCGGTTGGGAGCATATCTCTCTGACAGGGGACTATCGCTGGAATGTCGATGAACAACCCGACGTCGACGCGTTACGACCGCTTCGGGTGCCTGCATCCCTGCTTGTCGCTTGAACCCCAATGCTGGCGGTTCTGTAGGTGTTCACCCTAAGCGTACGTAAAATACACTTTCGTGTCGTGACCCCGACATCGGTCTCCAGCAGGGACGCCGGCAGGCGCATGTTGAGGGCAGCCGCCTTGGGTTCGATCTCAAAGCGCATGGGCTTGAAACCGGACAGGTCATACCGGGTCAGATCGACGGTCGCGACGAAATCCTCGGCCGCTTCGTCACTGTGCAGCGAGGGCATGGACCTATTTTTGTAGCTCATACTGGTCGATCTCCTTCAGACGGCTTCGATCGGGCCTGGATAAGCCTTTACCAGCGGATCATGGGTCAGCAGAAGCACTCCTTCCACCGTGGCCTGTGCCACAAGGATCCGATCAAAGGGATCCCGATGCACATCTGGCAGTTGTCCGACTGCCAAGGCGTGCTGGCTGGTGATCGGTAACTCCTCATAACCGTTTTCGATCAGACCGCGTCGCAGCAGATGAGGATCGACCTGGAAGTCTGCCCGTCCCAGCCCGGTCTTAATGGTGATCTCCCAGAGACTGGCCGCACTGAAGACCAGATCATTGCCCGGATCTTCCATCAGGGTTCTCGCCCGTGCTGACAGCTTATCTGGCTCTCCGGCTGCCCAGAGCAGCAGATGGGTATCCAGAAGAAGCCTCATGCCTGACCGTCGAACAGAGACACAATATCGTCCTGTCCCATGCGATCAAAATCTTCGGGCACCCGGATTTTTCCAGCAAGAAACCCCAGACGCCGTTGCTGTAACTCTTCAGGAGCCGTAATCGGGCTGACCCGCACCATCGGCCGGCCGGCTTTGGCAATGATGAAGCTTTCCCCTTTCATGGCCGCGTCAATCAGCCGGGACAGATGGGTCTTGGCTTCGTGGATGTTGACCGTGCGCATGGCGAAAGCCTCCTGAGTTTACTCAAAAAAAAGACTTAGCCATATTAGTCTGGTCCATCAAGACAAATGTCGCCAGAGCCACCTCAGGAAACGAAAAAAGCACACTCATCGCGTTCCTCGTTTACCGTCATACCCTTTCGGATGCGACATTGGCGGTCAGGAATGCCGCATAGCCCAGTTCGTCCATCTGACCTGCTGCCAGCGCGAGAACCGCATTTGCTGCATCTTCCTGGACTGCCGTGAAACGATAGCCGTTGAGTTCCAGAAACAGCACACCGAGCACAAAGCCCGTACGCTTGTTCCCGTCGATGAAAGGATGGTTTTTGACGATACCCGCTGTATAGACGGCCGCAAGAAATACTGGATCCAGCGGATCCGCATAGGCCGCATGCTGCTGTGGCCGGGCAAGCGCGGATTTCAGAAGACCTGCATCCCGTACGCCGGAAGCGCCGCCATGCGCCGCTAACAGCCGGTCATGCAGGATCAGGGTATCCCGTTCGTCTATCCAGACGAACGCTGTCATTGGGCCAGCACATGCAGCGTATCACGGTAGCGCCGCATAATATCCTCAGCCTTTGTCATTTTGGTTTCGAAGTCAGGATCATAGGGCACGAGCCGATATCCGCCGTCTGGTGCTTCGGTCAGATACAGGGGCGCACCGTCTTGGGTATTCAGCCGTGAGATCACTTCCTTGGGCAGTACTACCCCGAGTGAGTTTCCGAATTTTCGCACTTTCAGTTCGACCATAGTGAATCCCACCCCAATGTTATTACCAATGTAATAACTGTTTGCGGTTTCAGCAACCATCATGCATTTTTCTGACGTACTCAGGCGAATAGGCAATGGCCAGCCTATCAAGCCCCGCAGGGTACTATGGATGGTCGCACAGGCCACAACACCCGTTACAGACACCCAAACAGCCACGACATCTGATAACGCCTGTACGGCCATCCTATGGCGTCTAGCGGGCATGTTGCGACACGTGAGCTGCTGAATGATCGCCTGAACTCCGATGTGTCTTGAGCAGTTTATGGTTTTGCCCGGTTCTTCTGATGTTGCAGGCGTTGGGTGAGCGCTGAACGGGGGAGCCCCATAGGGCGTCGAAGGCGCCAACGTGGATGAGGAAGGTGCTCTGGTGGAGAGACGATGCGGAAACGCATCGTCAGATCATGACTTTGCGCCGTAGGCGTGTCCGTTCAGTGCAGGCCCAAAGGGCCGAGCAGGGGGATGCCGGGGGGAGATCGCGCTATGCGCGATTGGGGCGGCCGTAGGCCGCGAGCCGGCGGGGGCGGAGCTCCCAAGAGGCGGTGTTTGGGTTCAATTTGGTTGGAAATTTTTGAGGTTTGTGAGTTATCCACAGATCAAATGGTTAGAGAGGTGTTAAATAGGTGTTAGATTCTGTGTTAAGCGATTCTAGCATCCATTTAACACATTGATATAAAAACGGAATTTCTGGTTTTTTTCTCGGTTTGGTATTTAAAACCCCGAATCTCGGTATTTAAAACCCCGAATCTCGGTATTTAAAACCCCGAATCTCGGTCTCGGTATTTAAAACCCCGAATCTCGGTTTCGGTATTTAAAACCCCGAATCACTTGACGCAGGTATTTAAAACCCCGAACTTTAGGCATGGTATCTGAAACCCCGAATCTGCCTGTTGTTCATGAGGCCCTCCTGCCGGAGCGTCATCCGCAGCATGACTTATTCATCTGCGACGTGGCAGATGCCGTGCTTAAGGACGTGATGCCGCAAATGGAGCATCCGTTCTATTCCCTGTCGAAAAAACCCGAAACTTCCGTTCGTCGCTATGAACATAACGGGCAATGGCTGGAAATCACGCCAAGCGTGAAGGGTCTTGCTACAATCTACGATAAGGATATTCTGATTTACTGTATTTCGCAGATCATGGCGAAACTAAAGGCCGGGGAAAAAGTATCGCAACGGGTGAGGATCAGCAGCCGCGACTTACTCATCTTCACCAATCGCGGAACGGCAGGTAAGGACTACAAAGCCCTCATCGAAGCCCTCGACCGCCTTGAAGGCACACGTATCCGCACTAACATTGTTACAGGCGACGAAGAACAGGTGGACGGTTTTGGCCTGATCGACGCTTCATCCATCCGCCGCAAACTTGGCCTCGACGGTCGCCTATTGCATTGCGAGATCAAGCTGTCGGATTGGGTCTTTAACGCAATTAAGAGCAATGATGTTCTGACACTGCATCGTGATTATTTCCGGCTACGCAAACCGCTGGAACGACGCGTTTATGAACTCGCTCGCAAACATTGCGGTCAGCAAGCGGTATGGAAAGCCTCTCTTGAGATCCTACTGAAAAAATCAGGCTCTCAAAGCCCAGAAAAATTATTCCGACAGATGATAAAGAACCTCGCTGCAAGCGATCATCTACCGGATTACCGTGTCGAATTCGATTCTCAGAAAGACATGGTAACATTCATCAATCGCGGCACAATGAAAGCTGCCGAGCCAGCAGCCGAGGCTTGGATGGGTGCGCTCGATCCTGATATTTACGGGGATGCTCGGAACATCGCGCCAGGGTGGGATGTGCATCATCTCGAAAGAGAATGGCGCATGTGGCTGGGTGATAACGAGATCGCTCCGAAGAACCCTGAGCGGCATTTCATCAAATTCTGCGAGACGTGGTTTGCTAAGCGTGGTCAACCCTGATTGTACAAATATACGAGCATAATCTATCTAAATAGATAATCAGCGCTCTCCAAAAGGATGACGACCGTGCTTACGCATCAAGTCATCAATGGCCTCCCCGATCAAACCCTGAATAGTTGTATCAGTATCAAGCGCAAGTTGATGTAGTCCCTTGCTAACTGCTGGAGAAAAATACCCCACCACAGCCCGCTTACCTTCTCTCGGATTACGTGGGCGGGCTTTCTCTACCACCGTTTGCGCTGTCGGTTCCACAACCGATGGCGCGACCGTCTTTTTGAGACCAGCAAACCGACTCATGCCGTATATCCTCAACTTAGAAAATTGCTAACGCGTTTTTGTGTCATCTTGTTTGTGTGATGGCATGTTAACTTGATCACACACCCAATTCCACAACAGTGCTATATCAGCAGCAGCCTTGCTTTCCGGCTCTGCTTCCTGCGCGGTACGACCGGAACCAACGCTATGATGAAAAACTGCACGCTCAGGCAAAACAACAGGAGCAACAGGGATACCAAACTGCGCCACAACCTCGGCCGCCTCCTTATAAACTTGGGGCGCACGAGGAGGACCCGCAGTAAAAATCACGAAGGCAGGCTTGCCACTGGCTCGCACAAGTTCCGCCGTTGTTCTAACAGCGTCCATATCGAAAGCACGTGGTCTGCATGGAATTAACAAGAAATCAGCGACACGACACGCCTCACGCGCCATAATATCGGCATGTGGGGGGGTATCTATTATCGATAGTTCTGCGCCCAGTTCGGACGCTTGTTCCAGCTTTCTTGATAACAAGGCGTGCGCCGCACAATCCACCACATCAGGCTCGACATCCCCCCGCCATGCTTTCCATGAACTTGCAGTCGCTTGGGGATCGGTATCGAGGATCAGAGAAACGTATCCAGCGGCACTGGCACTAGTAGCCAAGTGTAGGGCAAGCGTCGTCTTCCCAGCGCCTCCCTTCTGACTAATGATCGCGATTGTTTTCATGTCGCCATGTTTCCGTGTTAACACATTAACAAATTACCATGTTATTTTGATAACTCAATATCTTCCTCAAAAAAATCGACGATCTAATCGAACCCAATATTCCGCATGTCTCAGACCGATGCCGTTAGCACCCATATAATGCTATCATGTTTATGTGTTAACACATAAACACAGTGACGTGTTATCTTTCCCTTTGCACAATGGCAGCAACAGTGTTCTTGCTGATCCCTAGATCACGGGCGATCCACCGATAACTCCGCTTTTCTGCCACCAGCGCCAGAACCTTCGGAGCCAGACGATCAGACTTTGGCCGCTGTCCTTGCTGTCGGCCGAGAACCTTCCCGCGCGCCCTGGCAGCGGCCAGACCAGACTTCACCCGCTCGCTAATCAGATCCCGCTCGAACTCCGCAATCCCGGCCAGAACCGTCGCCAGCATTCGTCCATGTGGTGTCGCCAGATCAAACGTCATTCCCGTTATAGCAATCAGGGAAACACGATAGCTCTCCAGTTCCTGAAGCGTGGAGATGAGATCAATGGTCGAGCGCCCCCAGCGGGACAGCTCCGTCACCAGAATGGCGTCAATTTCACGAGCCTGGGCCAGTGCCATGACCTTTCGACGCTCGGCCCGATCCACCCGGACGCCAGATCCTGTCTCCATGAAGATGCCGGACACTTCATAGCCCGCGCGTTCGGCAAACCGCTTCAGCTCGTCTTTCTGGCGCACGCATGACTGATCGGCCGTAGAAACCCGACAATAGATGACCGCGCGCTGTCCCATTTGAACCCTCCCGGAAAAACCACCATGCAGCCCTTGATACACTGTAGATATCAGCGATAGATGGCAGGTACTGTCAGTGCTAAGTGACACCGATCACAAGGGTACTACGGGCAGCCTCGACCACATCTTCAGTGATAACGGTCAGCTCGTTGAGGCGCATGATGCGTTCGATCTGGATAAAAAGACGATGCAACAGCCGGAAATTACCCCCAGTCAGTCGCACGATCGCGGCGACCGCCTGAGCGTCGGTAAAATCAACATCGTCGAGTGAAAGACCAAGATCGCGCCAACGCCTTGTCAGCACAAATGTCAGTTCCTGATCTTGGAGGGGTCTATAATGATGGGAAAAGCCCACCCGACTGAAAAGTTGTGGGTAGCGCGCCATTCGTTTGTCAATCCCGGGCATACCGATGAAGATAAGACTGATACCTTGTCGATCGAACAGGTCACGCAACCATTCCAGCGCCGTCACGCTCAACCGCTCCGCCTCATCGACGATTAGCAGTTCAATATAGCGGGTCGTGTGGTCGATGATCCTCACTTGGCCTTGGACATGAGGGCGTACATGATCATCGATGCAGATCTCGGCACAGGCAATAAGTGCTGGCACGTCATGTCTCAACTCCTGCACGCTGCAACTGACCGTGGGGGTAAAGAAAATGGCTCGGGATTTTGCGAGGTGAGCATTGACCTTTGCTTGGTCCGATCCGCGCGGTCCCCATTCCTCCAAGGTTTTCCCAACTACTTGCCAATGGGTGTATCGACGGGCGGAAAGTGTCTTCCCGACCCCGGGAGGGCCATGACATAGGCCAATATAGCGATGTTTGCGAACGGCATCTGCAAACTCACTGAAGCGACGATGCTCCTGGGTCGCGATAAAGCTGGTAGTCCGTGCTGTGCGCATCAGTCCCCCTCGCTGTAAATGCGCAGACGTCTCCCTTTCTGCCGTCCTTTGGCTTCATTACCGGACAATGTTACCGGCACCACTGGCTGAGTGGGACGAAAGACAGGAGACGGAAAAAAGTCTGCTACACAGGCCTTTCTTTCTGCAATCTGGTTTCGTAGATGCCGACGATGGGCGATGCGGGCAGTCTGTATGTCTTTCAGGGTAATGCTGTACCCGGCATGGTCTGCACTCACGGCCCGGCAGAGAAAGGTATTGCGGTGAAAAACCCGGATCTCACCCATATCGCGCGGATCGTAACGAATCATCACGGTCTCGCCGACATAGGCTGCGAGTGTCGGATCAAAATATCGCAGTCCTTCGAAACGAATGCCGTCCCGATGGACCGTGCGGGGCCTGGCAACCATGACCAGTAGCGTATCCAGTTCATCCACGGTCTCGGGCATACGGGGCAGCCATCCATCGCCACACCACGCTTTGGCGGGGGCCACCCCGATCGTGCTATGTGGTCGAGTATTGTACGTTGAGACGATGTAATTCCCGATCGTGGCGTCCAGTTCGGCGAGGGACAAGCGAGGTGGCGAGGACGGTTTCCCGTTCCGCAGGTTGCCCGGAAGCTCCGGCAGCAACTCGGTATTGATGGTGCGGAACAACCGCTCGATCTTGCCCCGACCTTGCGGACGGGCAACGCCTGAGTAGATCAGACGGAAGTGAAGGTCAGCCGATGCCTGTTCGAGATGAAGGCTGGTGAAGTCCGATCCGTGATCGACGTGCAGAACGTCGGGGATGCCGCATACCGGCCACATCGGATCGGCCTTGCGCCAAATCGCTTGCCGGAGTGCGAGTGAGGTGTTGAGCGCGGATGGTGCGCCCAGCATCACCATGTAGCCGGCGACCACCCGCGAATAATCGTCCATCACCGTCGTCAGCCATGGCCGCACTGCCTTACCGCCAGCATCCAGGATCAGGATGTCGAGCTGGGTATGATCAGCCTGCCATGTGGCATTGGGCCGAGAGGCCCGATGGCGATGCACCAGTTCATATTTGTCCCGGAAGGCTGCACTCCCTTCGTGTGCCAAGGTCAGTATTGCCGGATTGATTTCGCGCACGATACTCCGAACGCTCCCATAGGATGGTTTCCGCCATCCCTGCTCGGCGGCCAGCATAACGATACGCCGATGGATAGTTGCAATAGATGACTGTGGCTTGAGAAGTGCCATTCCCTCAATCAGTTCGACCATTTCCTTAGGAAAGGTGCGCGTACCGGCATCAGGTCGCGTCGGACGCATGAGACCAGCGGGACCGGAAAGGCGGTAGCGTGCAATCCAACGCCGGACTGTGCGGATCGGGATGCCCGCATCCACTGCAATTTTCGTCAACGGCACGTTATCAATCAGATATGGTCGCAACACGGCCATACGCATTGCTACCTCGGTGCTGTCGGTTCCTGGCACTCGATCATCTGCCATGGTGATCGCCCCTGTCCGATAGAGGGTCGTTGAACGGACTTGCTCCCACCGGTCACGCAACCCACGGGAAACAGCCGGTTGCCGAGTCTCATATGAATGGTACCATATTTTTTGCAGTGATGGGGCTTTATACGTTACACTCGCCCATATGACACATATATTGATCGGCTACGCCCGCTGCTCGACAGACAAACAGGATATTGCAGTCCAGAAACAGGAGTTGCTTAGGCTCGGCGTTTCTGCTGATAGGATCTACACCGACAAAGGCTTCACCGGCACGAACCGAGACCGGCCGGGGCTCGACCAGGCGCTGGCGGCTGTGCGCAGCGGTGATACACTGGTGGTGCCAAAGCTCGACCGGCTTGCTCGATCTGTTCCTGACGCGCGCGCTATCGGAGATAGTCTGGCTGCCCGTGGCGTAAAGCTCCAACTTGGTGCCAGTGTCCACGACCCATCCGATCCAATGGGCAAACTGTTTTTCAACATTCTCGCCACCTTCGCCGAATTTGAGGCAGACCTCATCAAGCTCCGGACCCGTGAAGGGATGGCGGTTGCGCGTGCCAAAGGCAAGTTGCGCGGAAAAAAGCCCAAGCTGTCCGATCGGCAGCAGAAGGAACTTCGTCGCATGTACGATACGGGCGACTATTCCATCAGCGACCTGGCTGATCTGTTTTCCATTTCGCGACCAACCGTTTATCGGACACTCAGGCGTCAACCTGTTACGTCAGTACTGGCAGCATGACCTGCGAAAAACGTAGCCGTCCAGTGTATCATCTAGCTGCTCCGATACGAGCCTGGCGCGCCAATTAGCACTGCAATTCAGTGCCATCTATCGCTGATATTCACAGATACACCGTGGCTCCGGGTTGTCCCAATCTGACTATAGACTATTTGATTCAAGCTAATTTGAATGGAAGAAATGGGAGGGAAAGCGGAATGTCAGTTTTACAGACGCAAAGATAGAGTTTCGATCTTATTTCTGAGGAGCATCACTGGACAGATGGTGCCCCATATTGATTCAGAACCAGCATCTGCGCTCAGATAACTCTCTGAACAACAGGAATTCGCAGCGTAATCAGGTCGGCTGAAGCACTATTTCGACAGGCTTCTCCCGGAGTAGTGGAGCTTGCCAGAGCCCCTGATCGAGCTTGGCGATTTCCTGATCAATCTCTTCGACGACCTGCCGTGCAAACGGTCCAAGATGCAGATACAACGCGCTGGTCATGACCACGTAGGGCAGTGCTTTTGGGTTATGCACGGCGCAGTCGACCAGCATACGCCAGAATTGCCCAGCCGTGCCCGGGCTAGCACGATGGATGCGGAAGAGCAGCCGGAAGAAGCTGCGAAGATCCCCCTTGATCATCCGATGCGCGCGTTTGCGTTTGAGCATACGCCCCAGCCTGCGCACACGGCCAAAATAGGCAGTCGGCTCATAAATTGTCTTGAGCACAGTCCTGTAATCGTCCAACACGTCCCGACGTGGACGACTGGTCTCAAAGTTCAGGCCAGCCGTACACTGGTCGCCTGATTGCGTCTGACCGTCATCCAGAAAGAGACGACCTTCGGCCAGCAGTCGGCGTGTAAGCTGCGTGGTCGGCAGAGCATAAAGCAGGCCGACCATGCAGACTGGGATCGACGTGTCTTCGATGCACTCGATCATGCCGGAAGCGACACTACCTTTTTCACTGTCGAAACCCACAATGAAACCGGCATTCACAAAAATTCCGGCGCCATGAATGGTCTCGATGCTTTGCTGCAGGCTCCGGCGGGTATTCTGCTTTTTCTGTGTCATGACCAACGTGTCTGTGTCGGGGCTTTCGATTCCGACGAAGACGGCGAAGAAATTGCTGTCGGCAAGGTCTTTCAGCAGTTCGGCATCATCAGCAAGGTTGATTGATGCTTCAGTCGAAAATTCGAACGGGAAGCGCTTTTCATCCTGCCAGCGCTTCAGATCAGGCAGAAATTTCCGGAGCGCCTTTTTGTTGCCGATCAGATTGTCATCGACAAAATCGACATGCCCGCGATAACCGAGGGCATAGAGCGCATCCAGTTCCGCCATAACCTGTTCGGTCGTCTTGGTGCGCGGCACGCGGCCATACAGTTCGATGATGTCGCAGAATTCGCAGCTGAACGGGCATCCGCGCGAGAACTGAATTCCGACATGCAGATACTGATTCAGCTTCAGCAGATCAAAGCGCGGCAGAGGACTTTTCGTGACGTCCGTCTTACCCATAGGCGCTTCAAACACTCCCTCCCTGGCGCCGCTTCGCCACGCAGAGATGAAATTGACCATGATCTCTTCAGCTTCCCCGAGAACCTGAAAATTTGCGGCCTTATAGACAGGCGGGCTGGATGTGACGTCCGGTCCGCCAACCACTACAGGCTTACCTCTGGCCCGGCATGTGTCGATGATACGCAGGACATCGTTTCTCTGCGGGAGCATTCCCCCGGTCATCACCATATCCGCCCACGCGAAGTCTTCTTCCGTCAGAAGTTCCGTATTGCGATTGACCAGTCTGACTTCCCAGCTCTCCGGAAGCATGGCAGCCACGGTGATCAGACCGAGGGGCGCAGCCGGGTAGCGTGCACCTGTCAGTTCACAGGCTTCCGTGTAGTTCCAGAACGAACCTGAGTTGAAAAGCGGAAAGATCATCAGGATCTTGCAGCTGTCGGTCATCAAGGAGAAATCCTCAGATAAAACAGCTGATCGCGATCAGGGCGGAAGACCATCGCCTTGATCGAAAGCGTGCCGGACCACAATCGGGCCTTGTTTGGTTTCAGGAAAGGGATGTGCAGAATGTACCTTTTTCCTGATGGCGTCGACCAAGGAAGCTCTGCACGGCAGCTTCCCGGCGAAGGATCGGCATGTGACCCTTCGGACAAGGGAATGACCCTTTATAGATAGAATATTCTGAAATGGCGATAGGACAGTGTTATTTGCCATCCTTGCGGTGAACTGCTGGATTTGATCAGTCGGAGCAAAATGGAGAATCAGATTTCCATGTCCGCTATTCGGATAGTAGCTTGGCTTCATTCATGTCGTGAATGAGGGCGGGAGGGGAATGGCAGCTTTAAAGTTAGACGCGGCCAAAGCGAACACGCCACTCAGCATTGAGGCCGAACGGTGGAGGTAAACCCAAGCGCTGTGATGGATACCTCCTAGTCTACCGGCCAATTTTCGGTCTACCATTCCAGAAGTTTCACCTTGAGTATTTGAGATGACCTTTGAATCAAAACAGGCCGCCTCCAAAGTGGCCGAGCTGCTCAGTAGCTATGCCAAGGGCGAGGCCGATCCCGCAGAGGTCGTCAAGCCGCAGGTAATGGACCTCATCTTTGCCGGCGTTCCCTCACTTGACCAAGCTATTGCATCATACCGATTCATTTGCGACGATTTTTTGGCAAAAGTGATTGCAGTGAAGGGAATGCCGACAAAGGTAATTTCCGAAGGAAGCAATGGTGAGATTCGCAGTTCTAGTGGAAAGTCTATTGCCGCCGACTTTGAACAGTTGCTGCCCCTGCTTAAGCGACGCCATGCTTGGTGCATCGAGAATTATGGAGCGCAGGCAGAAATATGCTTTAGAAAATACGTTTCGGAAATCAGAGGACTAATTGATGGATTTTTTGCAAAGGTTCCAGTTACCGCCAAAGAGCGCACGTCCAATATATCGAAGATTAAAAGAGAAATTGGATACTTCGCGAGGTGGCAACAGCTGTTTTACACACACAAGGCAATGAGCTTCGCAAGCGAAGTTGAGTACATCTTTATCCTGAGCGGAGAGCCGATCGCCGCTGTGTGGAAATACAATCCCCTAGACGAGCAATGCGAGTTTCCTCCGACCGTGGACCATAGACCACGAGACGGGCGGGTCTATGCCGTGCGCGGTAACTGGGCGGAGGCCAAAGGTTTCATGATCGCAGGGCCGGATGGGTACATCGACGACATCGACCGGCCGCACCAAGAGACGGGCTGCATGTGCCATCTTCATTGGCTTCACGGCATCCGCCGCCTGCCTGAGGACATGTTGACCTCTAAAGGAAGAGCCGCACTAACTGCGAGGCTCACTATCCCAACGATGCAACAAACATCCGAGAAGGCTTCTGCTCCAGCCGCCAGGAAAGGCTGACAGTCGAGGTTGTTCGGCAGTTCGTGAACCTGTCTGGTTAGGTGAGGCCGTCCGAGCCACATTTTAACGTCTGCTTCCGCAGCCGCGATGATCGGCCCGGCTTAGCTGCATGCCTCAAATCCTTGCGCGACGGCGATGTGCTGGTGGTCTGGAAACTCGATCGCCTCGGGCGCTCGCTCGCCCACCTGGTCAACACCGTGAAGGATCTGTCAGACCGCAGGATCGGCCTGCGTGTGCTGACCGGAAAAGGCGCTCAGATCGACACCACGACCGCATCCGGCCGCATGGTGTTCGGTATCTTTGCCACTCTGGCCGAGTTCGAGCGGGATCTGATCCGCGAGCGCACCATGGCTGGCCTTGCCGCAGCCAGAGCGCGCGGACGAAAGGGAGGGCGAAAATTCGCCCTGACCAAAGCACAGGTGCGTCTCGCCCAGGCCGCCATGGCGCAGCGCGACACGTCTGTTTCCGATCTGTGCAAGGAACTCGGGATCGAGCGCGTCACTCTATACAGATATGTCGGACCGAAGGGCGAGCTCAGGGATTATGGGAAGCGCGTTCTCAGCTTAGCGTAGGATTTCGCCCCCTCCCGCAAACGACCCCAGGAACGCTTTGAGCGCCTCTGTATCTGCACGGGATGCAGCACTCATCTCGGCAACCTCCACGAGCCATTTTCCTGCGAGGTGAGATGCTAAGTCCTTAGAGCCTTCACGTATGGGGGGAAGACTGTCTGAAAAGAACTTCTCGCCCGCAAGCACTTTGCAGGCTGTGCTTTTTCTTATTCCCTGATTGCCCTCAAAAATAAGAACATAGTCCATCTTGCAACCGGGCTTCATCACACGGGCCACCACGCCGATGAGAAACATACGACCAATTCCAGCCGTATATTCGGAATCCTCCGCACCTAAAAAGTCATGGAGCCAGTGTTCAATTCGTTTCACGCCGTCCCATTCCAGCCCGTTCAGATAATCCCTGATCGGATGGTAAGCGTTCTCCTCCGCTACTGACTGAATCGCCGCGCTCACCTGCTGGGTTGAGAAATTAAGGCCGTGAGAACGTGCCAAGGCGGCGGAAACGGCGGTATAGTCGGAATCCGTCAATTCACGCGGCCCATCCTGCGGCATAGGCTGCCCCGTCACAGGCGAGGGTAACGGGGCATGGACCTCAATCCTCCCGGTAAACGTATTGAGCCTAAACGTAGCCGGGAACGCCTGAGAGGTAAGTAAGCAGCAATTCGCCAAGTTAGGAATTAGCTTGTCGTCTCTGTTCTTCACTAGCAGCGAAAGAACCCCCTCAGCCGTAGCTGGGAGCGGATGCGGGAAATATGCGAGGTCAGAAAATGAAATACTCATTATTCCGCCCCTCCGCGAAAGGAGGATACGGCGGCGTTTCTATTTTCTAATTTTTGAATAAAACCCGGTAAAACTTCCGGGTCAATCATCCTGCGACCGTAAACGTCAATGCAGGGCAGGACGCCTCTATTCAGCCAAGAGTAAACTGTAGGGCGCGGGACTCGAAGTTTATTAGATACTTCGGTCGGTGTGATTAGATTTTTATTTGTCGTATTGTTTGTCTTCATTTGGGTTACCGTCAAAGATTTTAAAAAATAGTGGCTTTTCCATTGGGGAACTCCCGTTTTTCACCACACCACCAAAATCTCCTTGACGGGAATCGCCCCAGCCCTTACATTCCCAAAGTCAAATCTGGAAACCTAGAGCCATCAAGGTTCTGGTGGGTTACGCACGCGTAACTGTTAGTATTTAGCATAAGCGTTATATGAATTCAATAGGGCAATCGCAATTTTTGCGATGTTTTTGCACGCCTGCTTTATGGCGAAAAATAAACCCATACAAAACAATGACTTAGGTAGCCTTTAGGGCTTGATTGTTGCCCGTGCTTCTGATTCTGCCAGTTCAAGCGTTAGCCGTGCAATTTTAGTTTCTTGTTCTTCAATAGCCGCATGTGCAGCCGGGTTTTTCCGTCAAGTGTTCCCTTGCAATGTCAGGGAAACGGCTGGATCACGGAACGCCAGAAAGGCGGCACGGTCTGCTTCCCGAACGCGGATGCCAAGGGGAACGTGACCGGCTGGTATCTCCCCTGACCATCACAGGGTGGGGAAAGCCGGCCAGCCATCGCTTCCTGAGCCATTTTCTCTCGTCCGATTCTGCCGGCGTCACAGGGTCCGGGCGAGCGCGGAGCGGGAGCGGCGTAGCCCGCCCGCAGGGCGCCGGAACAGGCCCCAAAATGGCAGTTTTCCACCGGGAAAAGGGGGGACAACAGGGGGATTAAATTCTTTTCTTTTTCTTAGGGATCGCCACACCCCGCAGAAATCCAGAAGAAAAGGCTTGTTTTTAAGTCCCGGAATACGGGACTTAAAAACGGGTTCTCCACAAGGAGCGGATCATGGCCCAGATTGTGCGCCTCACCACAAGGCAGCAGCGATCCGAACAGGAGGAAGCCGCACAGGCGGCCGAACAGCTTTCGCTCCTGTCCGAAGAACTTTTGAAGCATTTGCCCGGAGAGGCGCGTATAGCCCTTTTCAAGATCACCCACGCGCTCCAGAAGGCCGCGCGTCCAGACACTACCGAAGGGCTTTGGCCGGGAGGTTTCACCATGTTGAGCCGTATGCAGACCGCCGCGATCTGGGACGCCATCCGCGCCCTGCCGTCCGATGACCGGCCGCATCAGGTCCGCCATGCCTTCGATCTGGTACTGCTCAATCTCCGGCAGGATACGGGCGAAGTCCTACTGACACGTGACCAGCTTGCCGAGGAAATCGGCTGTGCCCCAAAACACGTCAGCACCATCATGGGGACGCTGGAAAAAATGGGCGTAATCCGCCGCGAACGGCGGAAAATTGAAGGTATGCAGGGCCGAGGCGTGGCCGTGTATTTCATCAACCCACATGAGGCATGGAATGGCTCGCTGGACGTCCGCAAGGCACAGGCCGCGGAAACCCGGCCCCCCATGCAGCTCGAACTCCTCCGTGGGGGTGCGTCATGACCGATCTTTCCGATGAACTGGCCGTCAAGAGGGCCACGATCCGCAAGGCCCGGAACAGCACGAAACCCGCTCTCCCGGCCGAACAGGTTTTGGCGATCCTGAACGATAATTTGGCCCGTATTCAGGCAGTGATCGACGCCCTGCCGCAAGAGGAACGACATGCGGGTTGAATGGTTCGATGCCCAGTGATCACGCACACCATTATGCCCATGTCTCCTAAACAGGCTGGCCAAGTGACTGGCGTTTCTCGTCGCAACATTATGAGAGCCATAGAAACGCACAATTTACGCGCCTTTCGAGACAACAAAAACCAATGGCGGATCACGAATGATGACCTAGAATCATGGGCACGCGCCCACAGAGCCCACTGCTCGCCCACTGAGCAAAAAGAAGCCACCGCCCAACCTTCTCCCGACGATGACCACCATAACGCCCACCCCAATATACCGCCCCAGGACACACTCGAACTAGTCCGCGTGAAAGCCGAACTTGAAGGCGAACGAATACGCCGCGAGACTGTAGAATCTGACCGCGATCATTGGCGCGAGATCGCACAGAAACTGGCCGAATCACGACCACGCAAGTGGTGGTTTTGGTAAAAATTGATACTTATAGTCTGTAGACTTAAAGGCACCAAACCGCACATTTTGTCATCAATGAATCGCTATCTGGCAAAATATGTCGCCAACAAAACTTAGAACACCTAGCCAGTCCTTGATCGGAACTTTAGCCGAGAACATTCGGCGACTACGCAACGCGCGGAATCTTTCCCAAGAAAAATTGGCTGATATCTGTGGACTGCATCGAACGTATGTCGGCTCAGTCGAGCGTGGGGAGCGCAACATAACGCTCAGTTCACTCGAAATACTGGCCAAGGCGCTTGATGTATCTGTTATCGATTTACTGAAACCGAATGAAAAATGACCTTTGTCGAAGAAATAGCCAAAAATTACGGCGTATCAACAAATAATCTTCTAGTTAAATATTTGGTACGAAAAACCCGAGCAGCAGAACGCGGTAGTAAAGCAAGACGTTCTTTAGGAAATCTCTATGCTTTATTCGTACTAGCTGATGATTATGTCAACGACAGGACATCACGCTTTACCGATCTACTTGCTCGCATGCGATCTCTCCCCTTTGGGGCAAAACTCCAGAATCATCCACTGGACAATAGATTGAACGACGAGTTTTCTCGCCAACTCGGGGTGAGTGGTGCCCTATTGCCTGTTAGGCCAACATTAGTTGGCGGTCAAAAGGCCCGGATAATCTCTGAAGACCTTTTAAGGCAAGACGGAGCCAATCCAAAAGCGGTCGCCCAAGTCGTATTAGATGCAGTCCAGACTTACATCGGGTTAATTACGGCAAACCAATCGAGTGCGCTTGAAGAGATTCAGGCGATAGAAACACTAGAGGACCTTGCGGAGTTCTTCGACGAAGCCTTTGCCGCCAACTCTGACGCTAGATTATTCGAAATTGCGTCCTATGTACTTCTGGCTGAGCATTATCGCGGGCAAATGGTTTGGATCGGCCCCTCCCCTGACCAACTGGAGCCTAAACCTCTTGCTCTATTTCGTACCGGTCGAACCAATGCCAATGACGGCGGCATTGACTTTGTACTTCAGCCACTCGGTAGATTTTTTCAGGTTACCGAAACGCTAGATTTCAGAAAGTATTTTTTAGATTTCGAAAAGGTCAATCGTTATCCAATATCGTTCGTTATAAAAATAGAAAAAGATGCATTATATGTAAAAAATCGCATTAAATCAGACGCATTAAATTCATGTCAATACGATATTGTTACAATTAATATTTATATGACCTTATTTCAAGAAATAATAACACTAGAAAATCTTAGATATATTGCAAGAAACATTTCAGAATTATCTATTGACCGCATAAAAAACGATCTTTCTTTACAATTCCAATTGGAATATGGCCTGCTCGACTGAATCTTTATCTCTATTAGCTTTGGAAAGATTTTTCGTCTTTCTTATCTTTTTTTTCTCTAGGTCGTCTTTTGTATAATTGGAAGGTATACCGAGGCGACGTAGACCAATTTTTATATAAGCTTCATTACACTCAATCGATAGCGATCGACGACCCAATCGCTTTGCAACAGCGCCTGTCGAAAATGAACCTCCAAAAGGATCAAGTACTAAGTCACCCGGATTTGATGATGCCAAGATCACGCGCTCAAGCAAAGCTTCTGGTTTCTGCGAAGGATGATTTTCGTATTCATCCATCTTGAAACGCACCCGCGCAAAATCCCAGACATTCCCAGGAACCTTTGTTGTATTGTACGGCTGTGGGGGATTTTTTCGATAGTCGATCAAACCCCGCTTTGCACCAGTCTTTGCCTCAATACGTATATCATCTGCATTAAAGGTGTAGGATTTCAAGTTTTTCACCATATGGAGAATTGGTTCATATAGAGACCCATAAAATTTTTTGGCCTGCATCCCAGAGCTATCGTATGCCCAAACAATGCGAGACAGAATCTCGAACCGATCTCGACAATAAATATCCAAGTGCGGCATATTTTGCGTGGAATTCATTAAGTAAAATGTGCCGTTTGGCTTTAAAATACGCTCACATTCACTGATCCACTTCCAGCACCAACCTAAATATTCTGATTCATCTACTTTATCGTGAATTCCATCAAAATCTTTACCAATATTATATGGTGGGTCAGCAAATATTAGATCAATAGATGCAGTTTCAATTGCCTTAAGTGCCTCAACCGCATCTTGGTGAATGATCTTGTGCCCAGCTATGGAAAATTCGCGAACCACAAACGCAACCTCCTATTATTCCACGCCCAACCAAAAATGGCGGACCCGGATTGCTACTTATAGTGTTCTATTTTGATATTTCTGTCAAGACATACTCAAAGAACTACCTATCCCATACCAGGCCCCTGATCACGCCCCCTACCTCGCGACAAACCGCGCCTAGAAGTCGGTCTCTCGATCTCCGTGGCGAGTTGCTTCTTCCTCTCCACTTCGGCGGCTTTCCGGGCTTCCTCGGCCGCCCGAATGTCCTCCTGGTGCCTGATCTCGGCCTGACGCGCCAGTTCCTGCCTCTGGCGCTTGGCCTCCCTCTCCCGTTCCATTCTCTGCCCGATCTTCCGGGCCAGACCGACCGCCAATCGCGCCCGTTTCTCAAGGCCGGAGAACAGCTCCTGCGCTGCCTCTACAGCCTTGCGGGCCGCATCAAGCACCCGGTTCCGCTCGCGGATCTCCGCATTCTGCTTTCCGAGATCCGTCACCGGTTCCCGGTCAGGAACTTTCCGGGCCGCCTGTCGTTCAAGAGCCATAGCAGACACTCCCATGTGACGGGTCGGCTCCTGCTCCTTCCCCTGCCGCGCGAAACTCCGGTGATCCACCCGCTGTTCGACCTGGTGCCGTTCCAGCGCCTGATTCACCTGCCGCGCCCAGATTGCCCGTGACCTGGGCCTTTGATTCGTTTGCAGCAACGCGGGCGTGTAGTTCCGTGACCTGCCATAATTAACGCTCCCTTATGTGTAAGGAAACCTCTAAGTCATATCCTGACAATGTGTAAATAAATTGGGTTTTTATGTTTTCCTGACACTCAAAAAGCCCGGTTCTCTGGCAAGGTCTGATCTGTCAAGAAAGCTATACGATGTTGACACCATGTTCGGAGGGGCTGGGGCGGCACATATGACCCCCATATGCTCCCATTCATGAGCAAAATACGATGCTGGTTTTTGGTTTGTCGGAGGGAGTGGCGCTAGGTGCTGCCCCGGTATCCTATGCTCTCACACCATCGTATCAGGTCATGCTTTGACATTCTGGCGGCTGAAAGCGGTTCTGTATTTAATAAATTACTCTGAGAATCAGATTCCGCTGCCATTTTGTCACTTAGAAAAAGCCGCTGTTTTCTGCGGGCAAGGGCATCACGTAGCTGTTGTGTGTAATGGGCGGCGGCGGCTCTGGCTTGCTCTAACGGCTTAACCAGTAACCGATACCGATTAACGCCGTTACAAATGCGCCCTGATGCTCTCTGACGTTGGCGTTGGCGCTCTACTATGCCAAGCCGGTAAGATACCTCTAGCGACCTAATAACGGTGCGAACGGAGCAACCGGCGCGGGCGGCAATACTCTCATGAGACGGGAATAAACCCCGGTGTCCCTGGAAGCTGGATAATGCCTGCAAGACGATGTGTGTCTTTCCGGTGATCTGGCGGGCCTGAGTGAGTGTCCAGAGAGTGGAAGAGAAAGAGGTCATATCCGTCCTTTTCATGGACAGCGACCATTTCCCTAGTCAGAAAGCATTGACCTGTAACGGTATCAATCTATATTCTGGCTATCGGATGCTCTGGCGTTGGTCGGCCTTTGCATCTAGTCGCTGGTGTTGGCAGCGCGTTTTGAGGGGGATGGCCTTGCTGGGCTGTCCCCTTCGTCATTTTCAGGCAGTATGTTCTGAGAGGTCAGGAAAGACAAGACATGGCAGGGAATTAAGTTCTGCCCTGTTCTGTATCCACCAATTCAGCACTAAACAGCACCAAGTTTAGCACCTAGAAAATGGCTGTTTTCTGCCGTTTTTTAAGGTTTAGTGCTAAAGTGCTGAAAATATCTCCAAACTTTTTATTGAGAATAACCACTAATCTAAAAGTTTGCCGGAAAATCCAGCACTTCAGCACTAGATGCCAAAAAATGGCGGTTTTCTGCGGAAAATTAGGTGCTAATTCAGTGCTAAACTTCTGCACCAAACTAGCACCAAGTTTAGCACTAAATCAGTTTTCTAGCACCCAGCGGTCACTTTGCTGGCCTGTCCTGCGATGCACCCAGCCTAGTTTCTGTAAGCAATCCCTTACGGTTGCCTTGTCTGCGCGGCCTGCTGCGGTCTTGCCAATCGGAACATTGAGAAGACCTGAAACAGTAACTTCCTTCATATCGGGGTGAGTTCTGAAGTGTGTTTCCAGTGTGCCAAGCCAAGGGTGATCGTCATACCGTTTTGCTTGCTCTGGCCTGATATGTTCAGATTCGAACGCTGCATCCGGCCACCATTTTTCCCCGCGCTGGTAAAGGTGGTAAGCCTCCGCGAATAACTGGTCTCTGTGATCGCGTAGGCTCTCAATATCAATGGGCTGCACATCAAGACCACACTTCACCGGCCAGAATCTTCTGTCCCCTGTGGCGTCTCTGAGATATTCGCTGCGGTTTGTGGTGCCGATGAAAACACATTGCCGGGGTTGCGTGATCTCATTGCGACCATACGCGGGACGGTAGGTCTCATGGGTTCGCGTAAGGAAGGGGTCGTTTGCGGGAGGGGGCGAAATCCTACGCTAAGCTGAGAACGCGCTTCCCATAATCCCTGAGCTCGCCCTTCGGTCCGACATATCTGTATAGAGTGACGCGCTCGATCCCGAGTTCCTTGCACAGATCGGAAACAGACGTGTCGCGCTGCGCCATGGCGGCCTGGGCGAGACGCACCTGTGCTTTGGTCAGGGCGAATTTTCGCCCTCCCTTTCGTCCGCGCGCTCTGGCTGCGGCAAGGCCAGCCATGGTGCGCTCGCGGATCAGATCCCGCTCGAACTCGGCCAGAGTGGCAAAGATACCGAACACCATGCGGCCGGATGCGGTCGTGGTGTCGATCTGAGCGCCTTTTCCGGTCAGCACACGCAGGCCGATCCTGCGGTCTGACAGATCCTTCACGGTGTTGACCAGGTGGGCGAGCGAGCGCCCGAGGCGATCGAGTTTCCAGACCACCAGCACATCGCCGTCGCGCAAGGATTTGAGGCATGCAGCTAAGCCGGGCCGATCATCGCGGCTACCGGATGCACGATCATCATAAATATTACCTGGCTCGATACCGGCGGCACGCAGGGCGTCGTGCTGGAGGTCGAGGGATTGGGAACCATCGGCTTTGGAGACGCGGGCATATCCGATCAGCATGTTTCTTAAACGTTGGTTTGAAGCGGTGACGAACATGAGCACATAAGCTTGCACTATTGTGTATCTTAACCAGCATCGCAATCAAACTATCTCAAACCTTACCTTGGAAAGAATAAGGAGCATGTATGCCGCGTCGCGTGACCCTGACCGATCGACAGCGCGAGGCGCTGTTTCACTTACCGGTCGATCAAGGTGATCTGCTGCGGCACTATACCCTTAGCGATGAGGATCTCGGGCATATCCGCCAGCGCCGGCGCGCCCACAACCGTTTCGGCTTCGCGCTGCAACTGTGCGTCCTGCGCTACCCGGGCCGGGTACTCACCCCTGGCGAGCTGATCCCGGCACAGGTATCGGATTTCATCGCGGCCCAGCTCGGGCTGAGCCGTGACGATCTACTCCTCTATGCCGCGCGCGAGGAGACCCGGCATGAGCATCTGGCGGACCTACGCCGGATCTACGGCTATCGCTCCTTTTCGGGGCGGGGCGCACGGGATTTGCGCGATTGGATCGCTCGGGAAGCCGAGGCGGCGACATCGAATGAGGATCTTGCCCGTCGCTTCGTTGCAGAGTGTCGCCGCACCCGCACAATCCTTCCCGGTTTCTCAACGATTGAGCGCCTTTGTGCCGATGCACTGGTCAAGGCCGAACGCAGGATCGAAGATCGTATCGCCCATCGCATAACACCAGCCCTGAGCGAGAATTTGGCTCATCTGTTAGAGAATACGGTGGATGGTCGCATCACCCGCTTCGTATGGCTGCGACAGTTCGAAGTTGGCGCAAATTCGGCGGCGGCCAATCGGCTGATGGATCGACTGGAATATCTCCACAAGTTCGATCTTCCGGCAGATTTGCTGGACGGCGTTCCCGCGCATCGTGTGACCCGCCTTCGCCGGCAGGGCGAGCGCTATTACGCCGACGGCATGCGCGATCTGCCCGAAGGCAGGCGGCTTGCAATCCTCGCTGTCTGCACCATGGAATGGCGGTCATCTCTGGCTGATGTCATCGTGGAGACCCACGATCGCATCGTAGGCCGTCTCTATCGGGTATCCGAACGCCTTTGCAGCACCAAGATCGCCGACGAAAAGGCGGCCGTTCGGGACACGCTGAAGTCTTTTGCTGAAATCGGTGGTGCTTTGCTTGGAGCGCAGGACGATGGCGCATCCCTGGACGGGATAATCACCACCGGTCCAGGCTGGGAACGGTTCAGAACCCTTGTCGCCACGGCCTCTGCGTTGACCAATGTGCTCGCTGCCGACCCGCTCAGCCGTGTGCTGGACGGCTATCATCGCTTCCGCCTCTATGCGCCCAGGATGCTGCGCCTGCTCGACATGCAGGCGGCGCCGATTGCCAAGCCTCTTCTGACGGCTATCGCGCTGCTACAGAGCGGGATCAAATCCGATCCTCCTATGGATTTTCTACGTCCCAACTCCAAATGGCATCGCCATCTTCGCGCTGCGCCCGCCGGCGACTACCGACTTTGGGAAATCGCGGTGCTGTTCCATATCCGCGACGCTTTCCGGTCCGGCGACATATGGCTGGCAAAATCGCGCCGCTATGGCGACCTCAAGCAGATCCTGGTCCCGCCACAGGCGATAGAGCAGACCGCGCGGTTCGCTGTGCCGCTGCAACCCGGCGAATGGCTTGCCGAGCGCAGGGCTCGACTGGATACACAACTGAAGGCGCTTGGCCGCGCGGCGCGAACCGGTACGATCCCAGGCGGCATCATCGAGAACGGCAAGCTGCACATCGACAAGCTGAAGGCTGACACACCCGAAGGCACTGAGGATCTCGTACTCGATCTCTATCAACAGCTCCCGTCCACGAGGATCACCGATTTGTTGCTGGAAGTCGATGAGCGAACCGGATTCTCCGAGGCTTTCACGCATCTGCGCACTGGCGTGCCTTGCCGCGACCAGATCGGCCTGATGAACGTGTTGTTGGCGGAAGGCGTCAATCTTGGTCTACGCAAGATGGCAGCGGCGACCAATACGCACAGCTTCTGGGAATTGCTGCGGATCGCACGCTGGCATGTCGAAGGCAGCGCCTATGATCGGGCGCTCGCCATGATCGTGGAAGCCCATGCCGCTCTGCCTATGTCCGCCTTCTGGGGACAAGGGAAATCCGCATCCAGCGACGGGCAGTTCTTCCTTGCTACCGAGCAGGGCGAAGCGATGAATCTGATCAACGCGAAATATGGCAACGTCCCAGGCCTCAAGGGATACAGCCATGTGTCCGATCAATATGCACCCTTCGCTACCCAGGTCATCCCGGCAACGGTCAGCGAGGCACCTTATATACTCGATGGGCTGCTCATGAATGACGCAGGCCGCCGCGTCCGCCAGCATTTTGCCGACACGGGTGGCTTTACCGATCATGTGTTCGCCGCCAGCTCCTTGCTCGGCTACAGGTTCGCACCGCGTATCCGAGATCTCTCTCAGAAAAGACTCTATGCCTTCACGCCCAACGCGACGCCCGCCAATGTGCGAGCGCTGGTTGGCGGCAAAATCAATGAACCGCTCATCGAGCGCAACTGGCCCGACATCCTGCGCGTCACGGCAACGATCGCAGCGGGCATCGTCGCCCCCAGCCAGATTCTTCGCAAGCTCGCTTCCTACCCGCGCCAGAATGAGCTGGCCCTCGCATTGCGGGAGATCGGTCGCATCGAGCGCACCCTGTTCATGATCGACTGGATTCTCGACGCCGGTCTCCAGCGCCAGGCTCAGATCGGTCTCAACAAAGGCGAGGCCCATCATGCCCTCAAGCGCGCCATCAGCTTCCATCGTCGAGGTGAGATACGCGACCGCTCAGGCGAAGGGCAGCACTATCGTATTGCCGGCATGAACCTGCTCGCCGCCATCATCATCTTCTGGAACACCATGAAACTCGGGGAGGTCGTGGACAGACGCGCCGTGGACGGCATCATCATCCCGCCTGATCTCCTCGCCCATGTCTCACCGCTGGGATGGGAACACATCAACCTCACCGGCGAATATCGCTGGCCTAAATCCTTAGCGTAGGATTTCGCCCCCTCCCGCAAACGACCCCACTGAGCGCTCGCAGGACGGGCGACGCACAGTGTCTGTATCTGGGGCTTACCAGCAAGGCCGCTTTGGCGGCTGACGCCGCCATAAGCAGACAGTAAAATGTAATTTCGGCAGCAGAGCCCCGCTCTCGGAGGCGACCTAATGCCTGGTGCTCGGCACCTTTATGGTAGGTCGTTGTATACTTAGATGGTAAGGCTTGCCGAGGAGTCGAGATGTCCCTGCCCGATATTGATTTTAGTGAGATCCGACGACACGGCAACCAAGCCGACGCCTTCGAGGAGCTATGCTGCCAGCTCGCTGCGGACGAGGCGTCGCTCGACCGGGTGAGGTTCGACCGCAAGGGACGCGGGGGCGATGCCGGCGTCGAATGTTTCGAGACGCTCGCCGACGGCTCGGAGATCGGCTGGCAGGTCAAGTTCTACTGGGACATCGACTCGATGCTGCGCTCGCTCGGCAAGTCGCTCGACACCGCGCTAGTCAAGCATCCCAAGATGCGCAAGTTCATCGCCTGCTTCCCCTTCGACCTTGCCGACGCCCGCAAGGACAGCACGACCACCGCGCTCGAAAAATGGGACGCCTGGCGCGCAGAGCGGATCAAGCAGGCCGGCAAAACCGGCCGAGCGATCGAGATTGAGCGCTGGGACGCACACGCCCTGCGGAAGCGGCTGACCAGCAGCAATCCGCGCGCCGCGGGCCGCATCGCCTTCTGGTTTGATCGGAAGCTCTTCACAACTGACTGGTTCGAGGGGAAGTTCGCGCGCGCCAGGACCGGGCTCGGCGAGCGTTACGATCCCGAAGGCCATATCGATCTCCCGATCGGCCGCGCGATCCGCGCCGTCACCGGCGATCCCGCCTTCTTTGTCGAGCTGGGCGAGCTCGGCGATGCGGTTCGTCGCGCTGCGGACGAAGCGTTCCCGATTGTCGGGACGCCGGTTGCGGACGCCTGCGACACCGCCGTCGCGGCGCTCCATGCCGCCGCCCAGTCCCGCATTGTGCCGGCCGCTTCGCTTTGCGAGGCGGTGCGCGCCGCCGCCAATGGGGCCTTCGCGCTGCATGGCGAGCTGGGTGCCGCCAATGGCGAGCGCGATCCGAGCACGGCGATGGGGGCGATTTCGGACCTGGCGGCGCGGCTTCGCGGCATCCTGGCTGAGCTTCGCATGCCGCATTGGGCATTGCTCAACCGGCGGTCGCTGCTCATCCACGGCGCCGCCGGCAGCGGCAAGTCGCACCTCCTCGCCGACGCCTGCGCGCACCAGCTGGCGGCGGGCCGCCCGGCATTGATGATCCTAGGCGGCACCCTCGCCGACGACGAGCCCTGGAGCCAGATCCTCAAAGGGCTCGACCTTCCCCGCCATCTCGAAGTCAGCCAGTTCCTCGGCGCGCTCAATGCCGCGGGCGAAGCGGCCGGGGTGCGCACCCTGATCGCAATCGACGCGCTCAACGAGAAGAACGGACAGGCGATCTGGCCCGAGCGGCTGGCGGGCCTGCTTCACGACATCGAGCAATTTCCCTGGATCACCGTCGTCCTGTCATGCCGCACCACCTATCTCGAGCTGGTGATTCCCGACACGCTCGACGCCGCGAAACTACCGCAGATCGAGCACCGCGGCTTTTCGGTCGGGGAGGTGCGCGCCTATCTGCGGCAGCACGGGATGACCTTGCCCGAGACGCCGCTCCAAGTTGCCGAGTTCCGCACCCCCTTGTTCCTGCGACTGTATTGCGACGCGCTCGACTTCGAGGGCGAGACGCTGCTGGCACGCGGGCTCGGCGGCGTCACCGACATCTTCCGCGCCTATACCGACGCGGTGGCGCGCCGCGTGCAACGCCAACTGAAGGTTCCGCCCGGCCGCAGTCCGGCCGCGCAGGCGCTCGCCGGGCTGTCGCGCGAGATGGCCGACACCGGCCGCGCCGACATCCCGCTCGACCGCGCCGAGGCGATCGTCCGCGCGGTCCATCCGGGCCGGTCGGCCCATGAGGATCTGCTCTTCCAGCTCGAGAATGAAGGGATGCTCGCGGTCGATCCGATGTTCACCGCCGCGGGCGGGACCGTTCAGGCGGTGCGGTTCACCTTCGAGCGGATGGGCGACCATGCAGTCGCGGCCGACCTTCTCGCGCGTAGCAGTGGGAGTGGCGCGGCCGGCCTCTGCGCGGCCGGAACGCCCTTGCGCGCAGCGCTCGACGACGACGACAGCTGGATCGTGTCCGGCCTGCTCGAAGCGCTGGCAGTACAGTTGCCCGAGGGTTTCGGGGTCGAGCTGCCCGACCTCCCCGGCCTGCCGGACGCATCTGTGCCCGACCATGCGTTCGTGCAGAGCCTCCAGGCGCGCCGGCTCGACGCGCTCACCGCGCGGACCTGGGAATTGGTCGATGCAGTCGGCGGTGATACCCTGCGCTATGATACGCTGATCGCCCTCGCCACCGAGCCCGGCCACCCCAACAATGTGCGGCATCTCGACGCCGAGCTTCGCGCGCTGTCGATGGGCGGACGCGATGCGCGCTGGACGATCCACCTCGCCCAATCGCCCGATGCGGCGTTCCATCTGATCGACTGGGTCCGCGCGGCCGACCCTGACGGTATCGCCACCGAACGTGCGGAGCTCGCCGCGACGCAGCTCGCCTGGTTCCTCACTGCGACGCGCCGGGCGTTGCGCGACAAGGCGACTAAGGCGCTGGTCGTGCTGTTCGCCGACCGCGCCGCGCTGGCGACGCAGGTTTGGCGGGCCTTCGCCGGGCTCGACGACCTCTACGTCGTCGAGCGGCTCGCCGCCGCGCTGTTCGGCGCGGCGATGCAGGGGCGCTGGAGCATGGAGGAGCTGCGCGCCGTCGCCGGGATGTTACACGCTGACCTGTTCGCCGGCGGCAGTCCGCCCGCCAACAAGCTGCTCCGCGACTATGCCTCGGGCCTGATCGGCTATGCCGCGGCACAGAGCGCGCTGCCGGCGGGATTCGACTTGGCGTCGACCAGCCCGCCCTTCTCGAGCGCCTGGCCGATCGAGAAAATCTCCGAGGAGCAGATGGAGGCGTTTAAGGTCGCTTATGGCGAGGATGGCGAGGGCCATCGCGACACGATCGTCGCTTCGCTCAAGGACGGTGACTTCGCGCGCTATATCCTCGATCCGGTCGCTCGCCGCTTCAGCCCCGCACCACGCGGCACCGACCCGCTGCCCACTGCGAAGGATTTGAGGGACCAGTGGCTCGCCGAGTTCACTGCCGGCGCGAGCGAGGCGGAGCTTGCCGCCTACGACACGCTCCAGGCCGCGGTCGCTGCAATCAAGGAGGAGCGGAACGGGCCGGTCCATGCGGACCGGCGCGACGACCTCCGCGCCGCGAAGCGCGCCTTTCGCGACGCCATCGGTCCCGAACGGTTTGAGGACTGGCGCGCGCGCGCCGAGAGCTGGCGCGACGAAGGCATGTACCAGGGCTTCGCGGCGCGCGGGCCGGCCGAGTTCAACCTGGCCTGGGCGCGCCGCTGGGTGACGTGGCGCGCGCACGACCTCGGCTGGTCCGAGGCGCTGCACCAGGAATTCGACCGGCGCATCGACACCGGCCGCAACAGCCATGAGGTCGAGCGGATCGGCAAGAAGTACCAATGGCTCGCGATCTATGAACTCGCGGCGCGGATGGAAGACAATCTCGCGGTGCTGCCCGGCGAGGAGGAGGATGGACCCAGCCGGTTGCGCGACATCGACCCGTCGATGCTGCGCGAGCGCACCGAAGACGATGGCTGGCGCCGGCCGCGCGAGGCAAGCTTCTGGGCGCCTTATGCTCCGACCATCGACGCCGCCACGCCCGGCGAAGCGCTGGCCTGGCTCAATTCCAGCGCGGCGATGCTCGACGGCGCGGAAAACGTCGAGGTCGTCGACCAGGACGGCCGTCAATGGCTCGTGCTCACCGGGTTCGAGCTATGGGAGGAGGATCGCGACCAGGTTCGCTCGGAATCCTGGCGCAGGATCGGCTGCACGATTGTCCGCGCCGCCGACCTCGGGCAGCTGCTCGCCCGCCTCGATGGCGTCCACATGACCGGGCATCACGACATGCCGGTTGGGGGTGCCGAAGGCTATCATCTGCATCTGGGCGAGCATCCCTGGGCGTGGTCCGACCGAAGCGACCATGGCTGGATCGAGTGGCGGCCCAATGGCAGCGACTGGCAGGCGCCTGCCTTGGCCGTGCGGCCGCCCACCGCCGAATATACTGCAGAGAGCACCGGCTACGACTATTCGATCACACAGAACATCACCCTCAACCTGCCCGCGGGCTGGCTGATGGACGCGCTTGGCCTGCGCCTTTCCGACGGCCAGTCGATCGAGTACTGCAATACGGAAGGCGAAGTGGTGTTCATGGATCCGTCTGTGCACCGCGTCGGACGAAACGCGGCCCTAGTCGACCGAGCCGCATTCCTCGACTTGCTCGCGCGCGAGGAGCTGGTCGCGATATGGGCGGTGGCGGGCGAGAAAAGCGTATTCGGCGAACTGCACAGCGATGGTTTTGGCGGCCGCCGCGCCTTCACCCGGTTGTTCCATTCAGACGGCGGCGCGCTTCAGGCGCTTTCCCGGTTCGAGACCTTCGACAAGCCTTCGCGACGACAGCGCGCGATCCTGCTCGGCGAGGATGCCGACGGCTTGGCGGATGACGAGGAAGATGCCGATGTCGAGATGTAATCGCGCTTGACCACGCGGCGGGTAGCTGTCGCGGTTAAAACTGCTTTAGCACAGGCAGGTCCAACTGCATGACTGTGAGGCGAACGGCGGGTTTCGGGATCTACCAAGCAACAGCTGAATGACCGACATTGGGGTGCAAAGCTGACTGGCCACTTTGGGCATCCCATTGGCAGCTTCTATCAGAAGCAGACGTTCATGGCAGCTGTCATGAACGACTGGCTCTGGTCGTTAGTCGTCATAAAAGTGAGCACCGCGAATGGCAGCTTTCGATCACTCCTCACCGATAACCGACATTCCGTTCCCCCCATTGCGGTCAAAGAGCGCTATTTTTGCAGCATCATTTCCGCCATCCCATCCAGCCGGGCCTTATGGCGCTCCCAGTCCGGCATGACGCGTTCCAGAAGTCCCCAGAATGCCGGGCCATGATTGTGCTCCTTCAGATGGCACAGCTCATGCAGGATCACGTAATCAATGCAGTCACGCGGAGCTTTCACCAGATGCGGGTTCAGTGTGATGGTGCCCCCCGGTGAGCAGTTGCCCCACTGGGTCTGCATCACCTGAAGTTTCAGGGTTGGGGGCGCTGTCACCCACAGTGTTGTGGGGAGAAGGGCAGACAGGCGGTTTTGAAACACCTCCTGCGCCCTCGCGAAATACCAGAGTTCCAGCAGCTTCTGAATCCGTAAGGTATTGCGTTCCTGCACGGAGACCTCCAGCCGTCCGCGCAACATCCGCACGGTCTCTGGCGCATCAGGCTGATGATGCACTTTCAACAGATGCCGCCGCCCCAGATAGAAATGGCTTTCCCCACTGACATACATGCGTGGCGTGGCATGTTCCTGCACCGCCCGGAAGTCCCGCAGTTTCTGCCAGATCCAGCGGGTCTTCTGTTTTAACGCCCGTTCCAGATCGACATCGGGGGTGCCTTCGGGAACAACCACCTGCACAGTCAGGTCGGGATGCACCTTGATGCGCAATGTCGTGCCAGGACGAGCACGGGGCAGCAGTTCCACCCGGATATGCTCATCCCCATAGGTCAGAATGCGGTGGTCCTTGTCGCCCATGCTCAGCCGCGCAGGGTATCAGCAGGACCAGCCCGCATGATCTGGATGACCTGCTCGATGATCTCCTGCGCCTTGTCCACACTAAAGCCCGCTTTCTGGCCCGTGCTGAACAGGAGTGGCAGCAGTTCTTTCTTGACCGCTTTTTCCATATCCGGGCGGCTGAGCGAGTTCTCCCGCACGGCCTTGTCCACGATTTGGTTAATCTGGAATGCCAGATCAATCCAGCGCTGGTTTTCCTCATCCGTCTGCTTATGGTTGAAGATAGCAGCAAGTGTTTTGAGGAACACGCCATAATAGGCCTGTGCATGCCGGTGCCCGTCAAAAACAGACGGGATATTGTCTAGCTTGCGGTTGGCCACCTGTTCCTCAAACTCCTGGAACAGCATGAACTGCTTGAGCGGATGGTCAAACAGACTCTCCGCCTCCTCGATCACCCTGCGCAGCAGGGCCGAGAAGGCTTCCTTCGCATACGGATCATCCTGCATCTCGTGGTCGATCATCTTCGTCACACGGGTGCGGATCAGATCCGTCTCGTTGCGGGTTTTCTCCTCGCTCCAGGTTTCCGGTTCGTTGTCTTCCGGCTTCTGCCCCATCTTGCCGACCGCATACAGGCCGCCAGACTCATGAACCTTCACGCCTGCCACATGCCGGTCCAGAAGCTTTTTGACCTGCTCGGCATATTGGTCGAAGTCCACGGTTTCACCGGTATCCTGCATGACCATCTGCCGCAGGCTGGTCAGTTGCTTCAGCGTCTCCTTGTAGGTGGCGCGGTCCTGTTCCGTAAAGCTGGTGTCTTCAAAGAACGCCACGGATTGCAACGCCACTTTCAGGCAGGCGGCAAACTTCGTCAGCGCCTCATAGAAATCATCCCGACGCTTGAGGTTCACGTCCACCATCTGGCCGTGTTCCTCCACCATGCGGGGCATGAGCACGGCACGCAGCTGCTGGAGGTCACTCCTGTTCTTCACGCCGTCAAAAATAGCCCAGAGCGCTTTGTACAAGGCCGGGAGTTCGCGGTATTCCGTGCTCATCTGGCTATAGAGGCCAGCAATGTCCTTCGGGTCATACCCGCCGACATTTTCGGCCGCCAGCTCGTCATAGCGGGCAAGCGTGGTATCCAGTTCTGCCAGAATGCCGCGATAATCAATTAGCAGGCCATGCTTCTTCTGGTCATGCAAGCGGTTCACGCGGGCAATGGCCTGAAGCAGATTGTGCTGCTTCAGCGGCTTGTCGATATACAGCACCGCGTTCTTTGGTTCGTCAAAGCCGGTCAGCAGCTTGTCGACCACGATGATCAGCTTGAGATTGGGATCGTTCTCAAAGCGCTCAATCACATTACGTGTATAATCTTCCTCGCTCTGACTGCCGACATTCTCCTTCCACCAGTCCTGAATTTCGGGCTGCTTGCGCTCATCCACTTCCGTATGGCCTTCGCGCGTATCGGGCGGGCTCATGACGATGGCGCTCTCGAACAGACCAACCTCGTCCAGATATCGTTTATAGCGGATGGCGGAGAGCTTGCTGTCACAGGCCAGCATGCCCTTGAGGTCCTTGTCGATATTGTTGTCAAAATGTGTGGCCAGATCCATGGCAATCAGCCGGATGCGGTCATCCGCCTTGTAAACCTGATTGGCGCGGGCAAAACGCTTCTTGAGGTCCGTGACCTGCTCTTCCGTCAGCCCCTGCGTGATGCGTTCAAACCAGGCATCAATGGCGCGGTCATTCACATCCAGATCGGGTTTGCGTTCCTCATAAAGCAGGGGCGTCACGGTCCCGTCCGAGACAGCCTGCTGCATGGTGTAGGAGTGGATGATCCTGCCAAAACGGTTGGTGGTCTCACTCCCTTTGAGCAGCGGTGTGCCGGTAAAGGCGATGAAGGCGGCGTTGGGCAGGGCGTGCTTCATGCGGGCATGGTTCTCACCGCCCTGACTGCGATGGCCTTCATCCACCAGCACGATGATGTCCGCACTGTCATTATGGCATTCGGGCAGAGCGGTGGCGGTGTGGAACTTGTTGATGAGCGAGAAGATGATGCGTTCCTGCCCGTGCCCGATCTGCTGCGCCAGACGGCGGCCTGAGGTGGCCAGCGCCTCTTCCTTGTCCTTCTTGTCCGCCAGTTCGCCCCCCGTGGAGAAGGTGGTGCTGAGCTGGCGTTCCAGATCCTTGCGATCTGTCACGACAATGATGCGGCATTGCTTGAGGTCGTCATCCAGAATGAGGGCGCGGCTGAGGAACACCATGGTGAAGGACTTGCCAGACCCCGTAGTGTGCCAGACCACGCCGCCCTCACGCCCGCCATCGCTGCGGCGGGACTTGATGCGTTCCAGCAAACGCTTGATGCCAAAGACCTGCTGATAGCGGGCGACGATCTTGCCCGCCTTGCGGTCGACCAGCGTGAAGTATCGGGTCATTTCCAGCAGGCGCTGGGGCGAGAGCAGGCCGATCAGCAGGCGGTCCTGATCCGTGACGGCAAGCGGGCGGGAGGCCCAGTCCTCGAACCATATCCGGGCCGGGGGCTTTCGATCGGCAAACAGCGCGTCTTTTTGCGCACCCGAAAGCGGCGTGTTCTTGAGCGTCTCCATCCGGCTTTCGGGAATGTCCTCTTCCTTCCAGCTTGCCCAGAATTTTTTGGGTGTGCCGCAGGTGCCATAGCGCCCGTCATGCCCGGTGATGGACAGCAGAAGCTGGCTGTAGGCAAAAAGCTGCGGAATTTCGTCCTTGTTTTGGTTGCGAATACTCTGGGAAATGCCAGCGTCCACCGTTGGGCCTTTGCCCGGCTGACCATCGGGGCGCTTGGCCTCGATCACGGCCAGCGGAATCCCGTTGACGAAGCACACGATGTCCGGCCTGCGGGTCTGTGTCAGATCCGTGCGCAGAACGCTGTATTCCTCGGTGAAGGTAAAGCTGTTGTTGTCCGAGTTCTGCCAGTCGATGAGCGGAATGGTGGGTCTGGCCTTGTGTCCATTGATGCGTTCATGTGCAACGATGCCGAACAGCAGATGCGTGGTCATTTTGTCATTGGCGTCGCGCAGGCCGGACACGAAATCCGGATGCGTGACGTGTGACACCAGCGCATCAATGGCCTGATCAGACAGACTGTGCTCCTGCCCTTCAAACGTAAAGCGCCGCTTTTTCAATTCTGCCCGCAGGATTGTGTCCAGCACCACGGCACTCTGCTTGCCGCCCCGCAAAGCCAGCGCCTCGGATGGAGGCAGAAACCGCCAGCCGAGAGTGCTGAGCAGCGCCAGTGCCGGAAGCTTGGCACTGTATTCTTCCTGAAATTTCGGGGTGGGAGCCATACTGTCAAATATCCTGTGGACTGAAATGATTTAATCGACCGTTACGCGGCGCTTGCCGGTCAGAAGCTGCTGCATCAGGGCTTTTTTCTCCTGACGCAGGCGTGCGAGGTCGGATTCAAGGGCGGTGATTTCTTCGTTTGCCCTTGTCAGAACGGCAGCTATGGCTTCCTGTTCATCTACTGCGGGAACGGTAACCTGTAGATGCATAAAGTCAGCAGGTTTTACGTTGAGAAGACCATGGGCACGGCCCCCTTCATGCGCAATTTGTGTCAATCCATAGTTCATAAGCCCGGAATCAAAATAAAACTCGAAGAAATCTCCATTTGCGAATTGATGAGATTTTAACCGAAAGCAAATATACAGTGTCGTAACGACACCTTTTTCATAACGGTTGAGCCGTTTTATTGCTCCCATAGGATAGCCAATAGAATAGCTTTTATTATATGCGAAATCTCCATTTTCTAAGAGAAAATACCCATCGAGCGTTTCTGATGCGACTGTTTTTTTGAAATATTCTTCCTGCTTTACCAATCCGTCTTGGGCAGAAATTGTAACGACGTTTGTATTCCCAGATGTATTCCGCTGCATAAGGCGAACGAAAAAATCAGAAAGCCGATGCTTTTTCCACTCCCCCGTGAATCCCGGCAGGCGTTTTTTGCCTGTGAGGAGTTGCTGCATGAGGGCTTTTTTCTGCTGCTGACTGTTGGCCAGAAGCTTCTCCGTCCCCTCAATCGCACGATCCCACGTCGAGAGGATCGCTGCGATCTTCTTCTGTTCGGGGAGAGGGGGGAGGAGGAATACAAACTCGCGTTGAGCGGTGATGGGTACTTGGTTACGCGTAGTTTGCCTCATAATAGATTCATATTGAGTGTCAATATATGTCGAGGACATATATTGATATAGAAACGAGTTGTTTAATTTTATTGGGTCGCATCTATATAAAGTGAGCGTGGTGCTCAATATGACCCGTTCCTCACTTGTTTTTAGAAGAGCAACCGGTCCAACTGTTGCATTATGTGCGAATAAGACATCCCCATCTTTAGCTATGCCCTTCTGCAATTTGTCCGCTTTTTCCGGCGCAAGAAATTTACATTTTTGAAAGTCTATCCGACCATTCTGAATGCAGTTTGCAGATATGTAAGGTACACCGGAACTGACAAATTCTTCCTTTTTTGGATAAAAACTTCCATGGTTTCCATCAATGTGAACCGTAATAGTTTTGTTTTTTAAAAGTTCATCAAGTCTTTCTTCTTTCCACCCCTCAGGAAGCATAACCCAGCTCCTTCAGATAAGCGTCCATCTGAGCTTCCAGCTTAGCCAGTTCCGCCTTGATCTCCGCCCGTTCCTTGCGCACGGCGTTCAGGTCGATTTCCTCTTCTTCCTCAAATGTATCGACATAACGCGGAATGTTCAGGTTGTAGTCGTTCTCCTTGATCTCGTCCGGCGTGGCGAGATGGGCGTATTTGTCTACGTCCTTGCGGGCGCGGTAGGTGTCCACAATCTTTGTGATGTTCTCTTCGGTCAGCACGTTCTGGTTCTTGCCCGCCTTGAACTCGCGGCTGGCGTCAATGAACAGCACGTCCTTCGTCTTGCGGTCCTTGCGGAAGATTAGGATGGCGGCTGGAATCCCCGTGCCAAAGAACAGCTTTTCCGGTAGGCCGATCACGGCATCCAGCAGGTTTTCCTCGATCAGCTTCTGACGGATTTTGCCTTCCGAACTGCCCCGGAACAGCACGCCATGCGGCACCACCACGCCCATGCGGCCTGTGCGATCCTTCAGTGTGGCAATCATGTGCAGGATAAAGGCGTAGTCGCCCTTGGTCTTGGGCGGCACACCACGGGCAAAGCGGTGGTGCACGTCTTCCGCTGCGTCTTCATGGCCCCATTTATCGAGACTGAAGGGCGGGTTGGCGGTCACCACGTCAAAGCGCATCAGATGGTTCTTGTCATCCAGAAGCTTGGGGCTGCGGATGGTATCTCCCCATTCAATGCGATGGTTGTCCTCGCCATGCAGGAACATGTTCATCTTGGCAAAAGACCATGTGGAGCCAATGGCTTCCTGCCCATACAGGGCGTAGTCCCTGCTGCCGTTGTGGTTCTGCGTCACCTGCTGGCCGCATTTCATGAGAAGGGAGGCCGAACCACAGGCCGGGTCACAGATCTTATCGCCCGGCTGCGGGTCCAGTAGACGGGCCAGCAGTTCACTGACTTCCGGCGGCGTATAGAACTCGCCCGCTTTCTGGCCGCCGCTGGCGGCAAAATTCTTGATCAGGAACTCGTAGCCATTGCCGATCACGTCCAGATTGCCAACGCGCGAGGGGCGCAGGTTCAGGTCCGGCTTGTGAAAATCTTCCAGAAGATGCCGCAGAATGGTGTTCTTCTGCTTCTCATCGCCCAGCTTGTCAGAATTGAAGCTGATGTCCTGAAAGACGCTCTTGCCCGCATCCTTCAGTTTGGTGCCGTTGGCTTCTTCAATGGCGTGCAGGGCCTTGTCGATCCGCTCGCCATTGCCGGGGGCATTGCGCTCTTGATAGAGCGTATAGAAGTCCGCGCCTTTGGGCAGAACAAAGCGTTCCTGTGCCATCATGGCTTCGATCAGATCAGGATTGTCACCATACTCCTTCTTGTAGCTGTCATAATGGTCCTGCCACACATCGGAGATGTATTTCAGGAACAGCATGGTCAGCACGTAATCCCGATACGTGTCAGGGCTGACGGTGCCACGAAAGGTATCGCAGGCGCTCCACAGCGCCTTGTTGATGGTGTCTTGTGAAATCTGCTCGCTCACGCACTTAAATCCTGTATCAAAAACGTCACGGGTATGGGTCAGCCCGCCAGAAGGTCTCTGGCAAGCCCGGTCATGATCTGCTGGCTGGTCTGGCGCAGGCGGTGCAGAAGTGCCTCCTCGCGCTGCATGGCGCAGGCCAGCTCCACAATCTGTTCCTGTCGGGACAGGGGTGGGAGTGCTACCGGCACGCTCTCCAGTGCTGGACGGGCAATGTTGCGCACAAGGGTGGAACTCTGGGCCTGCTGCTCCAGATAGCGCTGTGCGGGATCCTGATTGAGCCACCAGACCAGCCAGGCGGGCAGCACGCCTGGACACGACACGCGCAGCACAAAAAAGTGCGGCGCGGCGACGGCCTGAAGGCTGCCGATGCTCTCATTGATCAGAACCGCCAGTGACACATTGCCACGGGCAGGGAAGAGGATATCGCCCGGACGCAGCCAGTCCGGCTCACGCCGCCCGGCCACCTCGGTGCGCACGCAGGACGCCCAGTTCACGCCAGACGGTGCGGTGTCGCGCATCTGCACGACAGCCGTTTTTGCCCCATCGGTCGGGTCGATCCGCCCTCTGAACGACCATCCTGTGGAAACGGCGCAAAGGGCAGAAAGCGATGTTTTCTGAACATGAACGACTTTGGTCATGGCTGCATCCTGCGCGGAGAACCTAACCCTGTCAACCTGTTATTTTTTGGCACCATCGCAATTGGTGCACTTTACGGCTGTGATTGTGCGCCGTGCCCCTGTCCTGCCCCGGCCGGACAGGCATCACCCCGCTCTCCCAACGTGGTCGCAGTCTGCGTTTTCGCTGACATGTCAGAAAAACGTGTTCACGAAATCCGGTTTCGTGAACACGTAGTGCCCGCAGATCGTCTGGATCCCTGCGCCCCCGTTCAGGCCGGGGAAGACTCTGGCAGATAGGGCTGACTACACGAAAGTGCGTGTTGCGTACGCTTGGGGTGAACACCTATGGAACGCTCTCGCAGAGTCCCTACTGTGAAAGACGTGCTTATGCCGAAATCGGTAGCGTTCGACATCCTGTGGCGGGGCGAGCGCCGGATGCGTCACTGGGGTGTAGATATTGGCACTGTTTCGTAAGAGATACATGCCACAAATTATAATGCGTTGTGCCTCGTCTATATGGGGGATGTCAGCATGTGAAATAGTCATGGGTGTCACGTTGAACCCCAACCGCTCCCCAAAGGGAGCCCTTACTAATGCGCCCTTTTCTCCGTTTGCCCAATCTTGGCGGCGCAGCCGCCGCACTGAGGGTGCAATGGTGTATGAAGGGCCTGAAATATGTGAGGTCAAAGTGTGGACAGATCGTAGGTCAGAGTGAGGTCAATGCAGGGGCAAGCCTACGGCAATGTGACGGCAACACGGAGTTAGAGCCTATTTTCGATGGCCTCACGCATATCAGCGCGTAACTCTTCAAGAGAGATCAGGCCTTGAATGAATCGGGCGTTCGCGTCCTCAAGTAGGGCGTCGTGAACATAGCCTTGCCGGAAATTGGAAGCCCTAGCTTCTTCGACTGCCCGTCGACGGCGTTCGCACTCTTCCATCAATTTTCCTCCAATCTGCGCCAGAAGTGTTCCATTTCTGTGGGGTTTCTGTTCCAGAAGACGCCCCATTTCTGTGGGATTTCCGCTCCACTTCTGCGGGGCTTCCGTTCCACCTAATTTCGGCCCTTCATACACCATTGCACCCTCAGTGCGGGCGGCTCCGCCGCCAGGGACGGGCAGGCGGGAAAGGGAGCCAGAATCTTGGCTCCCTTTGCGGATTTTGGCTGCATGTAAGGGTAAACGGAGAAAGGGGGACAGTTAGTAACCGCTCCCTTTGGGGAGCGGCTGGGGTTGCCTTCTGGGAAGTTTCGGCCAATCATGGCCCCAGAAACGGGGAAGGCCCGGTGCAGCAACACCGAGCCTTCCAACAAACCCACCCCGTGACCTACACCCGGTGGGCCTGCTACTTCCGAGGGGTAAGAGATAACCCAGTTCTGGGTTTCCCCTCAAGAGGAGATAGGTCCGCAGGGTTGAAAGATCGACCGTGACCTTAGTAAAAAATCGAGTTCCAGCCCTCTCTCACGATCACAACGCTATCCCTCGGCATACGTTGAAAAGCCTTTTCCTGTCCGATGTGGACAGACTGGCGCACGAAAGTGCGTGTTGCGTACGCTTGGGGGTGAACACCTATGGAACGCTCTCGCAGAGTCCCTACTGTGAAAGACGTGCTTATGCCGAAATCGGTAGCGTTCGACATCCTGTGGCGGGGCGAGCGCCGGATGCGAACAGGGGATCGGCGTTTTGAAAATCAGGCCTATCGGGCGTCAGGTCTGAACCTGCTGGTGGTAGCGGTTATCCTATGGAATACGCGCTATCTTCAGTCTTCCATCGTAACGCTCGGCATTTCCGATGACCTGGCGCGGCATATTGCACCCCTCGGTTGGGAGCATATCTCTCTGACAGGGGACTATCGCTGGAATGTCGATGAACAACCTGACGTCGACGCGTTACGACCGCTTCGGGTGCCTGCATCCCTGCTTGTCGCTTGAACCCCAATGCTGGCGGTTCTGTAGGTGTTCACCCTAAGCGTACGTAAAATACACTTTCGTGTCGTGACCCCAGCATGCAGGAAAGACTGGTGGACCTTGGTCAGGATATGAGGCTGGTCACCGACCTTCTGCATGACCTGGACCAGAAGGTTGCGGGCACACCCACAGCACCGGACGCGACCGGCTCACAGGAGCCAGAGGGCATCCCGGACGAGCTGATGGCTATGGTGCTGGAAATCCTGCTTCTGGTGCGCTCATTCAGTGCGCCACATGAGAGGCAAATGGCCCAGGCAGATGTGGCGCAAATCGGCCTGCCAATTTGGAGGAAGGCAAATTTGCGGGACCGGTGAGCATGTCAGGTAAGAGGAAAGACAGCTACGTCGATTTAACCATCAGCTCCAACCAACAAAGCAATCTGACGTCTGATTGTGAATAATTGATCAGGACGTACCTTGCTTCCGGTTATGCGGAGACGATGCTTGGATGTGGTTGTCAGCAAAGCGCTAATTGCCCAACATGACTTGGAACAGCCGTTATCAGCGCTCGGATCAATCCGAACCGCCAGATCGGGAATAACGAGGTTCTCGTCGTCGGTTAGGGGAACAAGCATGACGTTCGGCCATTCAGGCGGAAATAATTCATCTTCAACAACAACAGCAGGGCGGAGTTTGTTCGGCTCTTTTGGCAAGGCATCACCCCGCCAATCTGCAAGAACAATCTCGCCAGGAGCGAAAACTCTCCCGCTGGCGACAACCGACCGATCACGCACCATGGGTTCCGCCGGTCTCTTCAAAAAGTTCCTGGGCAGAAGGTGTTGCCGCAACGTAGCGGGCAACCCGTGCACTGTCTCTGCGAATACGATCGCGGCGCGCGCGCTTTGCTCCTGTTTCCAGGAGATCACGGACAAGCTGACTCAAAGGAATACCGCTCGCTGCTGCTTCCTGTTCAAGATTGAGACGTAGACGTTCATCTAGCCGGATTGAAAGCGGAGATGCCATAGCTTCCTCCATACAAATTGTATGCTGATTTTGTAGCACAATTATGTATTCAACCACAACAAGAAATACTCTGAGATCAAGCCTATCTCCCCCGAACATGCAATTTTTAACAGATCGTGGCTTCCAGATATGCTTTACGGACGTTCTGCATGTCTTGTGGCGTGAACCCGGCGGTATGGCAGGCAATGGTGGCCTGAGCCTCAGGCAGCCTTGAGATACGCATAAAGCGTTTCCCGACTTATTCCTAAGTCACGAGCAATCCGGGCTTTGGGCTCATGGGCAGAAACGCGGGCCTTTAGTTCCGTGATCTGTTCCGGTGACAGGGATTTCCTGCGTCCGGGTAGCTTTCCCCTGGCTCTGGCAGCCTGTTGCCCTTCGCGCTGGCGTTCCTTGATTAAAGACCGCTCGAATTGAGCGAAAGACCCCATCACTTGCAGGATCATCGTCTGCATGGGCGAAGCGTTCCCCTCGAACGTCAGGGCTTCTTTGATAAACCGAACACCTACGCCACGGGCTGTGAGTGTCTCCACAAGATGCAATAGGTCTTGAAGGTCACGAGCAAGCCGGTCGATGCTGTGACAGATGATGGTGTCACCTTCCCTTACATAACGCAGCATCTCGATGAGGGCCGGTCTGTTCCGCGTGCCGCCGGAGCATTTGTCCGTGAAGGTCTTATCCACCTTCACCCCATCGAACCTCTGCCGGTCCGTGTTCTGGTCAACACTTGATACTCGAACATAGGCGATGATCTGACCGGCCATGATGAACGCTCCCTTATGTGTCAGAAAACACCTAAGTAATACGCTGACAATATGTCAATAAATTCGTTTTGTGTGTTTTCCTGACACTCGAAAAACTCGGTTCTCAGCCAAGGCCGGAAGTGTCCAGAAAAGTTGCTAGCCTGACAGTCGGCTTAACACCCATTCACCCGAAAACTTGAACGGGTGAAACACTGACCAGCTTGTAAGGTGTTCACCCTCTCGGCTTACGTCTGGTTTTCCAACGGGTAAGAGGTTCTTGTCCGTTATCCTTCAAGATCACGTCCAGCCCATCCATGACTAACGCCTGAATGGTGGTGTCATGCTCAACAGCAAGCTGTTTCAGTCGCTTGTGGTCATGCGGCAAGAGATAGACCGTCATATTCACCGCCTTGTCTTTGAGGCCATCGTGTGGAAAGTACGCTAAACAACGTTTAGCATGAACAGTAGAAGAACGTCTGGGTAGCGTGATCTTGCCTGAGGGCAAGCCGCTGTTTCTTTGTTGAACAACGGCAAGCAGCACGGAAGTTAGCGGATGAAATATCCGCTAACGCGCCAATATGCCTGTTCACGCGAAAGTACGACGGTTTCAACCGCGTTGGGTTTGTTAGCGAAACGCGTCTGGAACTGAATGATCTGATAGTCACCCGCTGGCGCGCCCGGCAGCGTTTTTGTCTGCATCACGCTTTGGAAAGTGCGTGATGACGGGCGTCCCAACGGTTGTCGTACAGACTGGATCGTAGTGGCCCACTGCGCCGGGGTGATCTTTGCCTTGAACAGTGTGCCTGCGGCTTGCCAGCTTGCATCCCACTGCCCTTCATCAAGCAATTCGACCCATTTGCGGGCATCGGCCGATGCCTTTGTTTCGGCAGGACGGGCAATGCTTGTCGAAATATTCTGGGCGGAAACCCGGGCGTCGTCCTGCCCGCTGATGGTCAAAAGCGCTGCGGCCGCAATGATAAGAGACATGATAAGCATTCCTCCGGTAAGCCACGCCAGGCGATGCCCCGACGATCGCGGCGGTGCTGGCTCTTTGGCTCTATCCACCGAAGAAGTTGCTTCGGCACCCCCAATTTCTTTGGGGCCGACATTATTGGGGGTGCCCCCATCCATCTCGGCGAGACGTCGGGCAGCTTCACGGCTGCTCGAAACGCCCAGCTTGCGCCGCGCATCGCGTAGGCGGTCATTTATTGTGTGCACCGACAGACCAAGCGTATTGGCGATGGATTTCGCGTCATGGCCGACCAGAAGCAGACGTAGAGCTTCTTTCTCGCGCGCGCTGAGAACCACTTGATCGTCTGTTGTCATGATACAGCCGATGGTGTCGGCCGCGCGACGCCAAGACGCTTCATCTCGCGATAGACAGTCGATCGCCCGATCCCGAGCTGACGCGCCGCTTCAGTCGGCGACACGCTCGCCGCGATAAGTTTTAGCGCCGCGCTGATCTTGTCGTTGTCGAGCGGCTGCCGCCCCGGCAGCCTGCCCTTTGCTCTCGCCGCTGCAATCCCGTCGCGTGTACGTTCTGAGATCAGTCGCCGCTCAAAATGCGCAATGGCGCCGAAGACGTGGAAGATCAGCTCTCCGGCTGCGGAGGAAGTGTCGATTTTCTCCTCCAGGCTGAGCAACGCTATTCCGCGTGAGCGGAGCATGGTCACCGTTGTCAGCAACTCTCCCAGTGAACGACCGAGGCGGTCGAGCCGCACAACCGCAAGCGTATCGCCCTTGCGTGCGTATTCCAGCAGCTCGTCCAGTCCTGGTCGCTCCATGCTCTTGCCCGACATCACATCGGTGAACACACGGATCGTACCGGCTTCTTCCAATCGCATACGCTGCCCGGCCACATCCTGATCACCGGTACTGACACGCGCGTATCCCAGAATGCCGCCCATGGCACCGTCTCCCAAACGACCGTTCTGTGGACACTGAGTGAATGACCATTCCGGATCGACAATATCCGTCCACATAATGCGTCTCTTTACTCTCCGCTGTCCATAGCCGAGACTGACCTTTTGTGGACGGAATGACAGCGTGACCAGGCTCAAACATCACCTGCTGACAGCCCAGGAACGGGATCAGATGCTCGCCATCCCGACAGACCGGGACAGTCTGGTCCGCCTTTACACTTTCGAGCCATCGGATCTGGATATCATCGGTTCCCGGCGCAGGCGACGCACCCAGATGGGCGTTGCCGTGCAACTGGCGTTACTCAGGCACCCGGGAACAACACTGGCTCAGTTTGTGCAGGACGTCGGATCGACGCCATCCGCGTTGGTCGCCTTCGTGGCAGACCAACTTGAGCTTTCCGGCAGCGACCTCGCCGATTACGCCGCGCGGGAGCAGACGATGACCGATCATGCCCGCGATCTGATGACGATCCTTGGCCTGCGCGCGCCCCAGAGAGTCGATATCCCGTTCATGATCGAGGCTGCGGCAAACGCAGCCTGGGCCACGGACAGCGGCATCGTAATCGTCCGGGCCGTGATGGACGCGCTACGCCATGCCAAAATCGCACTCCCTTCGATTTCAACCATCGAACGCGCCAGCATTGCGGGACGGGCGCGGGCCCGACGGAAGACCGCGCAGGCGTTAACGCAGGGCCTCACAGGCGATCAGGTCACGGCGCTGGATCGGCTTTTCGCCACAACGCCTGAAGGGAGCATCAGCCAACTTGCCTCGCTCAAGACCATACCGGTTGCCGTCAAGCCGGATCACATCAAGCGCATTCTGGAATTGTTGAGACAGGTTCGACAGATCGGGATTGATCCCGTCGTCGCCAAGCGCATTCACATCGACCGCTTTCACCAATACGTCCGGGAAGGCCGGATATCTCCGGCCTCGATGATCGAGCGCTACACGCCATCACGCCGTTACGCCACGCTCGTCGCTTTCCTGATCGATGCCGAGGAACGTCTGACGGACAGCGCCCTGGACATGGCTGACAAGCTGGTCGGCAGCATCTTTACCCGGGCACGGAACACAAAGGCCCGCAGCTTTTCGGCAACGTCGAAGAACGTCGCACGCCTGATGCGCCTGTTTCAGGCGACCATCGATGCCTTGGCCGAGGCGGCCAGCGACGGCAGAGATCCCATGGAAACTCTGGATGCCACGGTCGGATGGGCGACCCTGTTGAAAGCAAGGTCAGAGGTTGGGGCGATCGCCAGGACTGCCGACCTCGATCCTCTGACAGCCGCTGCGGAGCGTTATATTACCCTTCGAAAATTCGCGCCCGATCTGCTGGAAACGCTGGAATTCCAGGCAGGAAGAGGAGGCGCCAAGACCCTGGCTGCGATCACGTTGTTGCGGAACCTCAACAGAGCAGGCAAACGCGATTTACCTGGCGACGCACCGATGCCGTTTCGCAAGGAATGGCAGAAGATCGTTATCGATCAGGATGACAAGCCCAACCGGCGTCTGTGGGAAATCGCGACGCTCGCGCATTTGCGCAACAAGCTGCGTTCCGGTGATGTGTGGATCGAGCGGTCGGCCAATTATCGTCGCTTCGACAGCTACATGCTCAGTACGGAGCAGGCAAAACCGTTCATTGCCGAACTTGACCTTCCCCTGTCGGCGGATGAATGGCTGGATCAGCGCGCTCGCGAATTGGATAAACGCCTGAAGAAGTTTGCGCAAAGCCTGAAACGCGACGCTTTGCAAGGCGTACGATTCCGAGACGGGCACCTCCAGATATCGCCGATACGCGCAACAACGCCTCCCAAGGCGGAAGACCTGGCGCAACAGCTCAACGCCCTGATGCCGCCAATCCGCATCACGGAGCTGCTGCACGAGGTGGCGCAGGCCACCGGTTTTTTGAACGCCTTTACCAACCTGCGCACGGGCGAAGCCTGCCCCCACGAGAACGCGTTGCTTGCTGCCATTCTGGCGGACGCTACCAATCTGGGGCTGTCACGCATGGCTGCCGCGAGTCACGGCGTTACCCGTGATCAGCTCTTCTGGACCCACGACGCTTACGTCCGCGACGAAAATTACCGCAAGGCGCTGGCTATCCTCATCGACTCTCACCATCGTCTGCCATTTTCCCGCATCTGGGGTGAGGGTTCGAGTTCAAGCTCCGATGGACAGTTCTTTCGCGGGGCCAAGCGCGGTGCCTCAGGCGGAGACGTCAATGCCCGCTATGGCGTCGACCATGGGTTCAGCTTTTACACGCATGTGTCTGATCAGCGCGCCCCATACCATGTGAAGGTCATCTCGGCTGCGACACACGAAGCGCCATACGTGCTCGACGGCCTGACCAATCATGGAACGGGGCTTAAAATCACCGAGCATTATACCGACACGGGTGGTGCCACCGACCATGTCTTCGCGCTCTGCGCCCTGTTGGGTTTTCGCTTTTGCCCACGCCTGCGCGACTTTCCGGATAGACGCCTGGCGTCCATCGCACCGGCCAGTTCCTATCCCTCCATCAGCCCGCTGCTTGGCAAAACCATCCGCACCGACATCATTCGGGAACAATGGGAGGACGTGCTGCGGCTTGTCGGATCAATCAAGGCCGGGCATGTCGCGCCCTCCAGGATGTTGCGCAAGCTTGCTGCCTATGAGCGCCAGAATCGGCTCGACGTCGCACTCCAGGAAATCGGCAAGATCGAGCGCACTCTGTTCATGCTCGACTGGCTCGAAACCCCTGATCTGCGGCAGAGATGTCAGGCAGGGCTCAACAACAGCGAGCAGCGGCATGTGCTGACCCAGGCAATCCATACCTTCCGCCAGGGACGGATCATCGACCGCAGCCATGAAGCCCAGCAATACCGGGCGTCGGGCCTCAATCTCGTCATCGCGGCGATCGTCTACTGGAATACAGTCTATCTGCAAACCGCCGTCACACATCTGCGCTCAACATCGGCGGTCGTCCCGGAGGACCTGCTGGCGCATACTTCCCCGGTGGGATGGGAGCACATCGCCTTTTCCGGAGACTTCCTCTGGGACAAAGCCGCAGCTTCTGCGGGCCGCAAGACGCTCAATCTGTCGAAACAGGCTCGTGCCGCCTGATCGTTCCTTTATTGTTCATGCCAAACGTTGTTTAGCGTACCATCCACACGATGGCCTCTCTTTGACATATGCCCCCGGTTTATCCTGTGGCGGCTGTGTAGGCGCTTGCTCATGAAAGGCTGCTACTTTCTGACCACTGGCTGGCTTCGCCTCTATATCGTCCAGATCAAGGCCAATGGAACCAAGGAAAGGCCGCTTGCTCATGCGTCGTAATCTCCTAACAGGGCCATGAGGTTATCATAGACGGTGGCAATTTCTTCTCTGACAGTCTTGTCAGTCTCGAACCCAGATTGCCCCGCACCGGCTGCCCTATAGTAACCCACGCGAATGACGGTGCGACCTATGACCGGCGCTCTGGCGGAAAGTAATTCGGTCGCCTCCACTGCATCAGGGCTACGCTTGTTGGTGATCTGGCTAATCACGAACGCCATAGGCACAACACCGCGCAGCTGACGAATGACCGGCCCCACCGCGTCCAGATCGTCCGGCGTAGGCTTGGTGGGTATCACGGCCATATCTGCCTTGCTGGCAATCTTCCGCAAAGCGTCATGGGTGCTTGGCGGCGTGTCGATCAGGACAAGATCAAACTTACCCCGTAGCTTTTCCATCATGTCAGGCAGATTTTCGGGTGATAATTGGATTAGTTTAGGGCCAGCGTCTGGCGTGGCTGCCGTCCTTCTGTTCCACCAATTCGTTAGACTACCCTGTGCATCAAGGTCGATGATAGCAACCGATTTTCCTGCATCTAGTGCCGACGTAGCCAGTTCGCGGGTGAGTGTTGTCGCACCTGAACCGCCTTTCAGCTTTGAGATGACCACAATCTTTCCCGTTTTCATGGTTTCGCCTTTTCGGGTGAATGGGTGTTCATGTGTTCAATATCCTGTTGAGCCGGTAGGCGAATAAAGCAGGGTGTGAAGTCGTAGCCGCTTGCGGTAGGCCTACTTCACCTGTCCTGCCCACAACTAACATGATATTCTTACGCCATAAAAAGAGACATACACCTGCAAATTTAGCGCAAACCTTTCGACAATCTCGGACATATGTGCTGCGAACCTTGCAGCAACCTTGAACGAACTTTCGATACATTTGTTCGGGCTAAGTAAGGCCGAGTTTATACCCGTGCGGTCTCACATGCTCCCTATTCCTGAGCCATACGGTGCTGGTTTTTGGTGTGTTGGAAGAAGTGAGACTAGGTGCTGCCCCGATATCCTATGCTCTCACACCATCGTATCAGGTCATTATGTGACATTCCGGCGCCTGAAAGTGGCTCTGCATTAAAGAAATTACTCTGAGAATTAAGTTCACTGTCATTTTGGCACTTAGAAAGAAACGCCCGTTTCCTGCGGGCA
>NZ_CP015165.1 GCF_001766235.1 Acetobacter ascendens | reverse complement strand
TTTGCCGCAAGCGGCTGGTCTGGATCAAACGTAAGTTTAACGGGAATACGCTGCACCACCTTGGTGAAGTTACCCGTCGCGTTATCTGGCTGAATAGGTGCAAAAGCTACACCAGTGGCTGGTGCCAATGAATCCACATGCGCTTTGAGGGGATGACCGGGGAATGTATCTACCCAGATAGTCGCGCTCTGGCCGGTTTGCACTTTTGTAAGCTGTGTTTCCTGAAAATTGGCCAGCACATAAGCTTCATGAACAGGTACAACAGCCAAAATACCCGTGCCGGGGTGCACATAATTCCCTACACGCACACCACGCTCACCCACCACACCATCCATTGGGGCTGGAATGGTGCAGTAAGATAAGTTCAGTTCTGCCTGTTTTTCATCACCCTGCATGCGCAGCAAAACACCACGGGCACGCTGAAGTTGAGCTTTTAAAACAGCAACTTGCCGAATAGCCGCATCCACCCCAGCCTGATCTCGGGCTATAGCTGCAGCAGCTTCTTTTTCCTGTGCTTCAGAAGATTGCTTTTGCTCAATTGTGCCCGCACCGCCAGAAGAAAGATTGCGATACCGAGTGGCGTTCTGCCGGGCAAACATTAGTGCCGCCTGATCTGCCAATACAGCTGCACGTGCTTGCGCAATAACGGCATCCTGCCGACCAAGTTCGGCTTCCAGATTGGCAACATCGCCTTGGGCGGCCAGCACATTGCCTTTTGCTACATCCAAGGCTGCACGGTAATCATCATCTTCAATATGCGCCAGTTCCTCACCAGCATGAACAAGCTGGTTATCCTGCGCAATAACCCGATCAATACGGCCTGAAACCTTGGGGGCAACTGTGGGGAAATCTGCCGTTACGTACGCATCATTGGTATATTGGTTGATACCATCACCATTGATCAGCCGCGCACCACCCCATGCAACAAGGGCAAGCACAGCAGCGACACAGCCAGCGTAAAGCAGCGGTTTTTTGTAGATCATAATCTGTATTCCGGATTAGCGGGCTGGAGTATTGGGGGAAGGCGGCGCGGCGGATACACACGGCGCGGCAGAATAAGATTCATGCAGGCATAACCAAGGCAAACCCAAATCAGCACATAATAGATATCGTTCAGTGCCAGAACGAGTGCCTGCTCATGCACATAAGTATGGAAAACCTGCAGTGAATTACGAGCAACATGCACACTATCGGGCGATGTAACAGAAAGCTGCTGCGTAATAGGGTTGCCCATACCCTGTAGGGCCAAACCATGCGTGCCATGATGATCGAGCAACATTGTGGAATGATATTGTTCCCGACGGCGGGTTAATGCCGCAAACAGTGCATACGCAACTGCATTGGCCAACCCTTTAAGCATATTGACCATACCAGAAATAAACGGGCCATCGGCTGGCCCCATGGCAAGGGTTGCCAGCATAAGGGTGGGAATAACCGTCATGGGTTGGCCAAAAACCTGAAGAATTTGCAGCGGATAAAAATTATCCCGCACCCAATCCACAGTCAGCCATGTACCCAACCATGCAGAAGCAGCCAGACACAACATGCCACCCGCCAGCACAAAGCGGCAATCCACCTTACGACTGTTACAAAAAGCAGCAATCAACGGCAGCATGATAAGCTGCGGCAACGCCACAACCAAAGATACCGGAGCTGTTTGAATAGGCCGATACCCACGCACAGCAGACAGATAGGTGGCAGGAATATCCCCCATAATCGCACAAATGGCGAGAATACCCACCAAGGAAAGCAGAGCCGCCTGAATATTACGGGATCGCCAGTACTGAATGCGAAAATAAGGGCTGGGATGAAATGCCTCATTAATCACAAAGACAATAAATGCTGCCCCACCCCAGAATGTCAGATCCGTAATTACGGGGGAGCGGAACCAGTCCAACCTATCTCCCTGATACAGTACAACCACTAAGGAACAGATGGCCGGCAGCCCTACCAACAAGCCAAGCCAGTTAAACTTTTCAAATCTTTCAAAGTGCATTGGGTCTTTCGGCAACCCATAAGCCATCATTGCAATAGCCAATGCTGCTGTTGGAATAATTTCCCAATACAGCCAATGCCAACCCATGCACTCGAACCAGAATGCTTCCAACGGTAAACCCAGATTAGACCCAAAGGTAGCACTCATGGCATATCCACCAATACCAAATACCCGTATTTCTGGAGGAAGGTATTTCAGCATCACAGTCATCAGCACAGGCGGCAGACAACCTGCTGTTAACCCCTGAAAGGCACGCAGAATACAAAGTGAAGTCACATCTGGCATAAAGGGCGCGGGAATAGAAAGCAGCGCCATGATGGCCGTCATGAAAATAGAAAAGCGATAGATTGAGAACGTCATATAAAACCACGGCGTAAACGCCATGGCTGCAATATTGAATGCCTCATAAATCGCAATCACCCACGTGCCTTCATCGTGGCCAATGTGCATGGCACCCCGAATATCGGAGAGACCGATCTCGGTCACATGCTCATTAAACCCTGCAACATGCACAGCAAGCAGCATGCCCAAACAGCCAATAACAGTACGCAGGCCAAAGGGTGGAATGTAGGAAGGGCGTGGTGGTGCGGCGTGAATAACTGGTGCACCAACCCCTTGTGCAGAAGCAGCGTTGTTCATACACGCACTTCAAGCGGTCTGCTGCATCTCCGACAACCCCCATTTCTGATAAGTGACGAATTCGATTTTCGGAATAGAAAATTCTGGTCATTCCATAAATCAACATCTATTTCTGGAGGGATGAAAGGTTATGATCTCGACCTGCTACGCTACCTTCAGGTGCTTATCGAAGAAGAAAGCGTCTCTCTCGCTGCACGCCGGCTAAAAGTCAGTGAACCGGCCATGAGCCGCCAGCTTGCCAAATTACGCAAAGCGTTTGCTGACCCCATTCTTGTGCAATCTGGCCGACGCATGACCCCATCGGCCTTTGCGGCTGGCATACTCAACCGTGTGCAGGATGTTGTTGTAGCCGCAGACAGCCTGATAGAAACACGCGAGCTCGCCAATCTGGCAAACATGGCGCCTACTTTTACCCTTCGGGCGAATGATCTGGTTGTGGCAGCCCTGGCGCTTCCACTTTTAGAAGCATTGAAAACGGATTGCCCACGCTGTGAAGTTATCTGGGCGCCCGAACTTGATGCTGCTGCATCTGATCCACTGCGTGATGGCAGTGTAGATTTGTACATCGGCGCAACAGAAATGATGAAGCCCGAAATACGCCGCCAAACTATTTTCCGAGACTATATGCGGGGCCTTGTGCGTAAAGGGCACCCTATTCTGGCAGAACCCATCACACCTCAAAGCATGGTACGCTACGATTATATCAGTGTTTCACGCAGGGGCCGGGCACAAGGCCCTATTGATTGGATGCTGCGTAATCAACATGGACTCACACGCAAGATTGCGATGGTGGTGCCCAATTATCATGCAATGATAGAAAGCATGAAAAATACAGATCTCATTCTGCCATTACCGGGCATTGTGATTGATCATATCTCTCAAGATGCCCTTGGGCTAACATCTTTTGAATTTCCGCTCTCACTTCCATCTGTAGAAGCTTTTCAGGCGTGGCATCCTCGCCGTGACATGGACCCAGTACATCGCTGGCTAAGAGAAACGCTTTTCCGTGTTTCCCGACAGGTATTAGGAAAATTTCCTCCTTGATGTGATTAGAGGATGAGAAACTCTGGAAAGCATACCCAGCTTTCCAGAACATTCCCTATACCCATGCAAACTCTCATAAATATAGAATATTACTTTCTATACCTATGCAGTTCAGGAAGATTAAGGCCGGGGTTAATTTCAAAGTTAACCATTAAGCCAACCTGCGCAGCATATTTAACATTAGGCAGCACTCTGGAAGATGCAAGCTGATCGGGGTTCCAAATATATTCAAAATAAGGCGTTGCCATAACACCTGGCGCAACATTCAAGCCATAGTTCAGTTCCATCATTGTTTCCGAACTATTCCATTGATTGCGATAACCTTCGTCTTGCAAAGAAGCATTCATGGAATGCACGACTTTACGATTCCACAAATAACTCTGGAACACGAGGCCTACATAATCCCTCGGTCGTGAACGGAAAGGTCCCCAGTCAAACAGACCTGCCACAAAGCCATTTCTTACGGTGCCATCTCCCGATGTCAGAAAGTTTGCAGACCCAAAAACAATAAGCCCTCGTGTATCATTCGGGTCGGGCTTCCAGATCATCTGCTGGGCTTGCGCGTATACAGTTGTACGCCCACGGCGTGGTTGTGCCTTGCCGCCCGCTAATGCGTAAACTTGATGCTCGGTGTTATAAAGTGGATCACTGTAAATAGAGGTATCATACGTAAAGCCAAGGCTGTAAGCGCGAGGATACTTATCTGTTGTAAAGTCTGTATGATATCCGGCTTCAACGGGTATGAATTCGCCCTCTGCTTTATCAAATCCCCAGTCTGGTCCAGGCCAACCATTATGGTTTTTGGCGCGCACCCAAGGTTCTACTTCCCAGATACCGCCTTTAATATACGTAGAAGCTGTGGGCTTGATCAGCACACGTGCACTCCATGATGAAACCGTAAATGATGGTGATGAGCCATCAATTGTAAATGTTGTTGGTGATGAACACAGGAAGGTTGCAAACTGACAATACAGTTCCGAGCCTTCAAACTCACCACCTTTCGGGTTTGACGCGGATTTCTCACACTTGAGGCAATTTCGGGTCATTTTGTAGAATTCAGTCATCCCACAGGAGCCCGATCTGGAATATTGACGATATTCTGCTTCTGGCGGCGGGTTCTGAACGCAGTGAGGGTGTCACGGCCTGAGAAGGCAGTGTTGGTGGAAGCTATGTGGTCTGTGCACTGTCTGTTTCTTCAGATGGCCTGCCGGAGCCTTCGCAATCGTGCATGAGCGAGGGCGAATTCATGCTGACAGGGGAACATGTCCGGCATGGACAGGACAATCCGACGGACGCTGAGCGTTACACGTGTCGCGATTTTGAGCAGTCGTGCGCGTATGGTGCCACAGGTCGCCGTCTCCAGGCTGGTCTGGCCAAGGGCCAGTCTTTGCAGAGCGGTCAGCAGGACATAGGCTGCGGCCGAGAACCACAGCCGGAGCTGGTTGGCCCGGATGGTGTGGGACGAGGTCCTGTCTGAGAACAGATCCATCTGGCATTCCTTGATGCGGTTTTCCATATCCCCGCGTGCGCAGTAAATCTGTTCGTAGAGATGGCGGGGGTCGGACATTCCCTGCGGTAGCGTGGTGACAATAAAGCGATGATAGCGGTTGCCGTGGCGCCATTCGGCCTTGGCCACGACCCGCCTGCGGCGCGTCCAGCTGTCCTTTGTGATCCAGTCAAAGGAGGCGAAACCGCGCGCAGCTCTGCCTGTCGTGGCGGCTTCGTCACGAACCTCAGCGGACAAAGAGGCAATCCGGTCATACAGGCGGGTGTTGCCTGCAAGCCCGAACAGGAAGTCAACGTGGTTGTCTTCGCACCATGTCATCAGACTGTCCCGGGCGAAACCGCTGTCCCCACGCACCAGGATACGCACCCGGGGCCAGCGGCTCCTGATCTGCTCCACGATCCGGCGGATGTCTGCCAGTGCTTCCTTCCCCGGGTCCCTGTCTGCCGTGCGCAGGGTAGCGCTGAGGAGATGGTCCCCGCAGAAGATGTATAACGGCAGATAGCAGTTATGGCCGTAATATCCATGAAAGGCCCGGCCTTCCTGATGGCCATGGATACGGTCATCGGTGGCATCCACATCCAGAACGATCCGGGCGGGTGCGCGCTCATGCTGGTCCATGAAAAGCGTCACGAACAGGGTAGCCAGGGCCTCATGATCAGCAATGATGCGGCAGTAACGATCTGCCTGCTGCCCACTGCGCTCTAGCCGGTTCAGCGTGGATTTTCCTGCCAGTGCCGCACAGTTGGCCCGGCTTCCTGACAGACGTCCCGATACCAGACCCATGACAGGATCATGACGTAAAGCGTCATGGTCATTAAGGTCTTCATAGCCCAGTGCCAGGCCCATGATCCGCTGACGGACAAGGTCTTCAACCCGGTATTCCACAAAGCCGGGATGCCGCTTATCGCGAAAACAGGCAGCAAAGCGGCGGCTGAGACCCAGAATGTCATCAGCCTGCTTCACCAGAATGACGCCCCCATCCGAACTCATGCGACCCCCGTCAAAACGGGCCACAACACGCCGTCCACAGGAGGCTGGAAACTCATACGCGCCTGCGCTACACTCTGTCTGCATCGGGTTTTCTTATAGCTTACGAAAATTTCTTTTACACAAAATAGACTTTTTCATAATCTAACCCGATGTACAACCCTTCCGTGAGATTTCCGCGACGACAGCGTTACAGCGCGCTATTGCCTTGCGTCAGCCACCACCAGGCTGCGTCCATCATGCGGATCGTGGCAGTCAGTATTGTTCAGAGGATTACCGCAAACTCCTTTCTACCCATGGTTTTATCGTGTCCATGAGCAGAAAGGGAAACTGCTGGGACAATGCGGTCACGGAAAGCTTCTTCAAGACCGTGAAAGCTGAACTTCTGTGGCGGCACGCATGGATGACGCGTCAGGAGGTCGAGCAGGCTATGACATCCTACATCAATGATTTCTATAATCCTCAGAGGCTGCATTCCGCAATTCAATGGAAAAGCCCTCTGGATTATGAGCGCAACGCCGCTTAACAGATAACCCAAGGTCCAGAACTAAACCGGGACACGTCCAGTTGATACGTCAGACAGGTCAAGCCGTGTCAGTTATCTGCTGATGTCTGTCATTGCTCAAAATGAGCGTGAGACGATTAATGAGCGCATCAGGAGTGGCATAGACCATGCCCAGAAATATGGAACGAAAACAGGTCGTCCCATAGGCAGACCCAAAGCCAGTTCTGCAAAGGTGCAACATGCCCCTGACCTTTTAGCCTCTGGAAAAAGCTACAGACATGCCTCTTCCATTGCTGGTGTGTCTTTAGCCACATTGGTCAGACGTGTTCAGGCCGAGACAACGAACCTTTAGAAAAGTCCGATTACTGATTGTATGCTCGCATTGATACCCGCTTAGACTTATGTTGCAAGGAAATTTAACGAATATCGACACGCATATTTATTTCTCGTACATCGCAAATGCAATCGAAAAAAATACACATTTTTTGATTTCATGAAACTTTAACTTAAGTGTCACGAAACTCTCGCACGCAATTTTTTTATATCTCCTATTAGGACTGAGCGTCACTTTCTGAAGCTTAGAGGTTGAAATGTTGTTCCGTCCTTCTCGTTCAACGATCGGACTTTTTCTGTCTACATCTGTATTTTCTTACTCAATGGTTGGGTTAGATTCTGCCTCGGCTGCATCAGCGCAAATTGATATGATGGAAAAGCAAATTAAATTGATGCAAGGGCAGCTGCAGCAGATGAAGGCGCATCAGATGCAACGCGACCAAGAAATTACGAAATTAAAGAAACTGTCTGCCGAACATATGCATCGTGTTGGTCAGAAAGCTATGGATGGCTCTGTTCGTTTTGGAGAGGGCGAGGAATTATCTAAGAGACCTTTTCTGACTGTAGGGCCGTCAGATGCTAAAAACGCTCCAACAACATATGCAAAACTTACTGGTATCCCTGTGCCGATGTCGCTAGATGCACCTTCAAGAGGATTTCGTAAAGGACAATTTAATGTAAGTCGTATCTCGATCACATTGGGTGGTTTTGTGGAAATGGCCGGAATGTTCCGTTCTCGCAACGAAACAGCTGACATCAGTTCAAATTTTGGTGCTATCCCGTGGGGCAATAGTCCTAATGCTCATATAAATGAGTTTCATCAGTCTGAGCGTCAGAGTCGTTTTGCAGCATTAGTTGGTGCAGATATTACATCGAATCTTAGTGTTTCTGGATACACAGAGTTAGATTTTCAGGGAGCAGGTTCCTCTTCGAATTCAAGGCAGAGTAACAGTTATGTATTGCGTTCACGTCTCATGTATGGTGAATTAGAGGATCATGCACATGATTTCTACGTCATGGGTGGGCAAGCATGGTCTATGGCGACTATGTTCAAAAAAGGTATGTCTATGCGTAGTGAAGATATACCACTTGTCATAGATGCTCAGTACGTGCCTGGTTTCACGTGGACCCGCAATACTGGCGTGCGATTTGTTAAAGGATTTCATAATCACGAATATCATATAGGGCTTTCTATTGAAAATCCCCAATCTATATGGGGTGGGAATTTTTATACTGCTAACGGTGAAAAGCTTACTTATAACAATTCCGGTGGACAGGTTGAAAATAGTACAACTACATATTCAACAGATGTAGCTCCAGATATCATTTTAAAAGGCACAGCCGACCCGAGTTTTGGTCATTTTGAAGCGTATGGCTTAATGCGTTTCATGCATGATCGCTTGAGTTACAATGGAGGCGGAAAAAGCCATACTGCCGTTGCTGGTGGAGGTGGCGGTGGAATGATCATTCCAATTGTCAAGAAGAAATTTGATTTCGAAGCTTCGGGGATGATGGGCTACGGTATCGGGCGCTATGGTACGTCCAATTTGCCTGACACGACAACTAATAGGAACGGTTCTCCAGCCCCTCTTCCGGAAGCGCAAACGCTAGTGGGCCTTATCTGGCATCCGAGCAAAGTGATTGATATATATGCCTATGGTGGCATGGAAGAGATACTGAAGCGTAGTTCGTATAGTGTAGGTGGAACTCCTTATGGTTACGGAAACTCTCAATATAACGTTGCCGGTTGCAATATAGAATATAGTTCCTTGGGTTGTAATGCAAATATTAAGCGCGTAGCTCAAGGCACTATTGGTATGTGGTGGCGTTATTCGCAGGGTGATTATGGGACACTTGCACTGGGTGCTCAGTTCTCTCATACGGATGTTATTGGCTTCTCTGGAGTGGGCGGTCCAAAACCGCATACTGATGATAATATGGCTTTCATTTCAATTCGCTATATGCCATTCCAGTAATAGTTGTTACGATAAATGAGTTTGCCCCGATGAAGCTTCGTATTACTATTGATCCTGAACACATAGCTCGTCAGGTAGCTGAACAATGTATTCATCAAAATGATACTTTGGAAGCAATGGGTAATTATCTCATCGGAGCAGCCTATGCCGTTAGTTTTTCTATCAGCCGTACACGGAAGTGGGAAGAAGGCGATTTTGTAAAAATTGGTAAGCATATGATTGAAGTTGGTACAGCGCATTATTTAACTTTAAAAGAGCAATAGGCCCTCAAAGTTGTGATAGCCTTATGATAAACAAAGAAAAGCAAAAAAAGCTTTATAAATCTTTGAAGATGGGGAGTTTCAATGAAGGAGATTTGGCTATAGAGGTCATGGGAAAAGTATCTGATAAATGGATGCTTTTGATTTCTGAAATGATTTTCTCACAATCACCAATACGATATATGCAAATTAGCAGAGGTATACCATCGATCAACTTGAGGATGCTAGGGCCAGTTAGTGCTTGATCCAGTCTGCTGCGGCAGCGATGTGGATGACCGCGAGGAACGACGTTGCTGTTTTTTTCGTATCTGGTTGCGACAGCGCGCCACTCCTTGAGGCGAGCCCAGAGGTTCTCGACAAGATGTCGACACCGATAGGCCCATTTTGGGCAGGCGACCGGCCCATCGCGTCGTTTCGCAGGAATGGCGGGCTGGGCTCCCATGCCCCATATCCGTTCACGAAGGGCATTCGACGCATTGAATTGCCCCGGGTTTTGTGGAGACGTTTTTTATCTGATTTAAGCGGCTAATGCATGTGATTTCTGTTGTGCATAAAAGCGTGCCTCAGCTTCTGCTGGGGGATGTTTCCAATGGAGGACAGGATCCGTCGATGATTGAACCAGTCGACCCATTTAAGTGTTGCTAGTTCAACAGCTTCCCTGTTTTTCCATGGTCCCTGCCGATAGATGAGTTCGGTTTTATAAAGTCCGTTGATGGTCTCCGCCAGGGCGTTATCATAGGAATCTCCAACGCTTCCGACAGAAGCAACAAGGCCCTCTTCAGCCAGTCTTTGCGTGTAGCGAATGGACACATACTGACAGCCGCGGACGCCCTTCTGTTTGTCAAGTAGCAAAACGTGTGGCGTTGATGTCCCGATGTCGGCGTATGATGATCCCGTAGACCTCACGGGCGATATAGCGCTTGAGGATACGGATAACCTCAAGTTTGGAATGTCCTTCTGCCACACGCCTGGCAACATAGGCGCGTGTTTTTTCATCTGTTCGCAGGCGTCCAATCGCGATGATATGCAGGGCGCTGTTAGCCGCCCGATCACCACCTCGGTTCAGACGATGACGAATTGTTTTTCCAGAGGACGCCGGAACAGGCGTGACACCGCAAAGGGCAGCGAAGCTGGCCTCTGATTTCAGGCGGTCTGGATTGTCGCCGGCCGTCAGAAGAAGTTGCGCTGCTCCATTATAGCCTATGGAATTTCTGGCAATGAGGTCAGGTGCCAGTTCCTCAACAATAGCCTTGATCATCAGATCCAGTTCACCAATTTCGTCATGCAGTTCAAGGTAGCGACGCGCAAGAGATTTCAGGCTGATCCGATAAGCTGCCTCGATATCGCGATAAGCCGTGAGATCCGGTCGGGAGGCAGCAAGAGTGCGGATCAACTGCATGCGGGTCATGGAGCGAAGATGCTCACGCAGGGTATCTGGGGCCGCAATGATGGTGTTCTGGATCATCTGCAGGGAAATCCGTCGTGCACTTACGGCAGTTTTGCGGCACGCTCTCAAGACCCGGAGTGCTTCCACCATGCCGTCCCTGCGTCGTGGTGTAACGGTGCGTTGGCCTGCAAAGGCGGCGTGCGCTGCGTTCTGGGCGTCCAGATCATCATTCTTTCCACGCCGACGCCGATCATGTCGATCCGGCGCCGTGACTTCCAGAACTTCAACCTCAGCAGCCTGAAGATAACGCAACAGGCCAGCACCATAGCTGCCGGTTGATTCAACACCCACACGCACGAGATCACCTGCGGCTCGCATCCAGGCCAGCATCTGCCGATACCCCTGTCTTGTCGTGGGGAAACTCTGTGTGCCGATCACATGGTCCTGCTCGTCAACAATGGCTGCAACATGCAGATCCTTGTGGGTGTCGACACCGCCAACAACCTGACGCAGTCTTTCTTCGTTTTTGTCCATGACGGTTCCTCGCGCTTCTCTGTCGTGATGGCTAGGCCAAGGTCCGCTGCATGGACAGGACAGTCATGAGACCTCATCAGGTCAGGCCCTTCTCGGGTCACAGGCAATGGCCAAGGCATAGCCTTTCCGCGAGGTGCTTCCGGACAGTCGACAGGTCCGTGGAAAGACACAACGGTCGATCGGAATACGGGTCAAACCGTTCCGGGCACCTCACAGTGCCAGTCTACCGTGGTCGATCGGAGTGTGAGACAAACCGTCCGGAAGCTAGCGACCATCTTCTGACTATCGGACTGTCGCTCTCGAAAGCATCCCGCTCCCAGGCCAGAGCCGCGTTCACCAGCGCCATGAGCCGGGCCTCCCTGCTCATCGGTTGGCCATCATCATGGGGCACGGTAGACAGGAACGGACCCGCCCAGAAAACTGGGCGCGCACAGGATGAAGAAAACCATGACCACGAAGGCCAGCGCACCGAAGCACAGGGAAAGGAAATCACGCAGGGCGCGCACAAAAGCGCTGTGGGACGTCATCATGAGCCATGTCCTTGTCGGATGGAGGAATGGGAAGGAAGGACGCTCCCGGGGGAGCGTCGGGTTCATGCGGAGATGGCGCTGTCAGTTTCTGACACCGTCAGCCGCACGACGGCCTGACCGGGCTGGGCATAACAGACCCGTCCGGCGAGGCTGTATCGGCGTCGACGGATTTTCACGCAGACCGAAGCGCACGGACTGCTCGCGAAATGAAACCGCTCTCCAATGTCGAGATCAGCAAAAATCAGGGTTCCGGGGCCGTATGTTCGCACCGCTGCCGCGCGCGCGTCCCATGAGAGCCCCTTCTCCGCCTCTCCTTCCGTTTTTCTTTTGTTCAGGACCGTCTGGTCTGGATGCTCGTCCGCGTGGGCTGGTCAGTCCTCATCGAACCAGGGCAGGGCGTCATCCACGGGACCATCCGCATCGATCAGAACATGATCGCAGCCAAGGGCACGGGCGTGGGCAAGAATGGCCGTCAGCGCAGGCGTTCCATCCCACGTGCCTACGGCAGTATCCTCGGGCACGTGCACGAACCAGCCGTACGGGCCGGCCATACAGTTAAAACAAGTCTATCTCTCGTAAATATTTAATATATAATCCATTTATTATTGATGATTTTTCGTAATTTCTTAAAATATTTTTTATATATAGGGAAATTTTATCTATTTTATGAGTCTATAGTTTATATTTGAATGCTTCTACAGATCATCAAAATAAGTAAAGACTGATATTTGATTATCCATCTTTCAGTTTAATAAACATGCTTCATAAGCTAAAAAACAAAAATTTCGCAGGCATCTGGTAAAGAAAAAGGCTCAAGGTAGATATAGGCGGCTTTCAGAGAAAGCTTCAGTTCAACCGAGATCCGTATTGCTGACGCCAAAGGATAGCCGTGCGGATCCGCACGTCATTCACCTCGATATCCCGCCAAGTAAAGCCCGGCAATAAATCGGGAAATTTCCTGATTGCGGTCATGTTTTTACCTGCATTGGTCCAGTGGACACACGGCAAAAAAGCAGAATATCAGGAAACCATTGTTTCCGTGATGAAGACCTGTTGATTATCTCCCTGCCGCGACTGACAACGGCGTCACTGGGTAGATCAGTTGGGACACTCATCAACACGGGCTTCTATCGTGGCTCTTTGGGAAAAAGGGCCGCAGACGCTCCATTTGTTCGTTCGTCAGCCAAAACAGGTCGCTCATCTCCAGTCACTTCACTGAGCCTGAATCAGATTTCCGCAATCAAATCATTAGATCCTGAGCCGAAGCATGACCATCTTGACAAAGTAAGGGAATTTCCTTACTTATAAAGAAAGTTAAAACTGGAGTTAAGCCATGGTCGACTTGCTGAAAGCAGAAAGCACTATCACCGCTAAGGGCCAGACGACTATTCCCAAGAGCGTCCGGAAGGCTTTAGGTGTAGACTATGGTGGGCGTATTGCGTTCGTCGTGGACGATCAGCGCCGTGTTCATGTCGAGAAGGCTACAGAAGAGACAAGCGATCCAGTCGTTGAGCGCTTCCTCGAATTTCTGGAGAAGGACATGCTCGACCATTCCCGTTCACGCCTTGTCAACTTACCTGCCAGTCTGCCTGATCGCGTAGCCGCGCTTGTCGGGAATATGGACGTTGATCTCGATGATGAGATTGAAGGTGATGTGGCGCTCTGACCATGCTGACGATTAATGGCTGGACCATCCTAGCGCATCCGCTCTTTCTCGATCAGTTGGAAAAGCTCATCGGCGCTGTTGAAGAGTTGAAGGAAAAAAAGCCCCACGAATATCAAAAGAAACCGAGCACGAAGTTATTGGCCGCTTTGAACAAGCTGATCTTCCAGTCAATCCCTGCCGATCCGACAGCAACCGTCTATAGACAAGGCGGAACGCTTGGTGAAGCGCACAAGCATTGGTTTAGGGCAAAGTTCGGGAATGGTCGCTTTCGCCTGTTCTTCCGCTATAGTTCAGCCGAGAAAATAATCGTCTTCGCTTGGGTGAACGATGAGACGAAATTGCGCACCTATGGTTCAAGGACTGACGCTTACAAAGTTTTCAAGGCGATGCTACAGAAGGGCAACCCGCCAGACGATTGGGACGCTCTTTGTGCGGCTGCGTCTGATCAGGCTACAGTTGACCGGCTGGGTAAGTCCTCTCCTCCAAATTCGTGACGAATGCAGTTTAACGTTACAGCATTGCATATTGTCCTTTGGATCGGACTGTGGGCTGCGCCTGAACCATGCTAAGGATGCGTTTTCGCCATTAGGCTTAAATCCAATAGCGCAATGGCGGTTGGGGACGCACGAAGCCTCGACCGTAAATCACGTTGGCAGCATGCTAAGAGCCCTTTTGGAAATTCGCTATGATAGGTTTTCAAGAGGTTTTGAGCGTGATTCAAAGGTAGGATGTGGACGCCAGCACAACGAGGCCGCATGGCCGGAATTACACGCAAGACGAAACGCTATCCGTCTGATCTGACAGATGAGGAATGGGAGCGCATAGCGCCTCTGATGCCCCCTGCGAACCGGCGTGGTCGGAAACGGACAACCGATTTCCGTGAGATCATCAATGCTCTGCGCTATCTCGTGCGCTCAGGCTGCGGTTGGGAGATGCTTCCGGTTCATTTTGGCCCATGGCAAACGGTTTACTGGTGGTTCCGCAGGCTGATGCGCCGTTTCCTGTTCCAGACCATTCATGATGTCTGTCTGATGCTCGATCGTGAAGCGACAGGACGCGAAACCAGTCCATCGGGTGGTGTCATTGATAGCCAGAGTATCAAGGCACCCCACGCAAAGACACGTGGTTATGACGCAGGCAAGAAGATCGTCGGTCGGAAACGTCACATCGCAGTTGATACGGATGGCCGCCTTCTCCTGGTCCAGCTGACAACAGCCGATATTTCGGACAGTGCAGGAGGACAGATGATCCTTGATGCCATTCGTAAACGCTGGCCTTGGGTGAAGCACCTGTTTGCCGATGGAGCCTATGACCGTCTCCAGTTGATGGATAAGGCCACGTTTCTCGACTTCACAGTCGAGATCATCCGGCGGTCAGAGACAGCAAAAGGGTTTGAAATCCTGCCGCGTCGGTGGGTTGTGGAACGGACCTTCGGTTGGATGATCCGCTGGCGTCGCCTTGTGAAGGACTACGAACAGCGGATCGACGTCGCAGAGGCCATGATCCACATCGCCATGGGAAGCCTCATGCTACGCCGAAACGCTCATCCGTGAATTTCCAAAAGGGCTCTAACTAGTTTTGACGGTTAGGCATCAAGCGCGATGATAGCAGGACTATATCGCGCTGGTTACTTCGGATATCCATCAGTTTAATCACGCCTGAATGTCATCAGGAAATGGCAAAGCCGGCCATTTGGAGAGTTCTAAAAACCCTCTTTTCCGCCTGTATAAAAATCGTAACCCATTGATATCGCTACTACTGGAAAAATCAAAATAGGGGTTTTTAGAACCCTCCATTTACTTTACTTAAACTTACTTGACTTCAAACTCCGCCCTCTTCCCCATACCTACCTGCGATAATATCAATATCCCGCTAAACCATTATGAAGATGTGCTAAACGAACAGGAATAACGGGATATGCATACATTGATGATGCGGTATTAATCTGTCTGTTTTTGTTTGGAAATCTCGCCAAGGTGCTCAAGAATTGCCAGCAAAATGCGCGGTGCACCACGATAACCTTCATCTCCTTCCGTTTCCTTAATGTTAACCATGGCATCAAACAGGCGATAAGCTGGGCCATCCCTATTTGAGATAACTTCTTCAATCGCATCCAAGTCTAATTCGAGAGTTTTTTGTCCAGCGTTCCGTAGGGCAGTATATTTATCAAGCGCATACACGAAATAAGGATCTGATGACCAATGTCTCGACATTCTGATGTGAGCCTTATTGTTCAAGTTTGAAACCATAGTACATATGCTCTTTTATATCAGCCGAAGTAATCTGTTCGTAAAGATGAGGAAGAACTTTCGCGCGGACAGAAATTCATTGCAAATTGACATTCTAGTGGTCGCTATTTCTATAACAGAATAATTATTTCGCATGTAAAATCGAGATGATGTTTTGATATGTAGAAAATATTTTCGCCAGGTGAGCGTAGAAGAATACACTTGCGTTGCCTTCTGAACGTCATCCAGCGCCAGCCGTATCAAGTAGGGCCAAACTTCGATGCGTCATAATCAGCATGCGTTGCAGATTTGAAGGATGTGTTGCAGGTAAACCCGCGTGTATCTTCCGAAGTATAGCAAGACGAGTAAAGGAATGCTGGATTTCGACTTGGAGGGATCGAAGAACCGTTGGTTGATGCGCTTGGCTCGTGATTTCAGGCTTTTGGCGATTTGATTGACGGTTTTTGGGGTAGCTTTTGATCTGCGTTTTGAGCAGATCGGGGACTGCCGTCCCGCTGGATGACTACGCGCTCGCGTTCAACCTTTCGAGGAAGAGGAAGCGGCGCATGTTGTAGACGATATTGGCCAGCCCGATCCTCATGGTGGCCCGGGTGATACCGACAGTTCGGATGAATAACCCCGTCTGTGATTTCTGGTCGGCAAAGACGTGCTCGACGCGTGATCGGATCACGGACTTTCCAGCATTCGATTTCTGGATATGTCGGGGCATAGGCTTGAGATGCGGCTTTTTTCTGTGAACCTTTGAGACAAAACCCTCTTTGTCCATGAAGTCCTCATTGGCTTTTGAGCGATAGGCTGTATCAGCCCAAACGCTTGAGGCCGTATTGGTTTTATCTAACAGCCCCTCTCTCAATCGCGCACCATCACTGGCGGCGGCATCCGTCGTCTTCCATTTTCGGATGAACCGAAACTTCCGGTCGATGGAGACGTGGGATTTGTAGCCAAAGAACGGGATGGCGAGATCGCTCGACGGTATGGTTCCATCGTCCTGCCGCTTCGCCTTCGTGAACTTAAGTGTCCATCGTGCATGACGATCCTTGTGCGACCTCTTTGCGGGCTTGTCCTGCCAGTCTTCTGGAATACGTCCTGCCCGGAGATCCGCTTTCTCAGCGTTCGTATTGCGCTGCTTTGGAGCAGCCACCAGTGTTGCATCCAGGATCTGGCCGGACATCGGGAGATAACCGGCGTTCCGCAGGGTCGCGTCAAATCGGTCAAACAGCCTTTCAATGGCACCCGCCTGCGTCAAACGCTTTTGACACAGCCAGACCGTTTTGGCATCCGGCACGCGGTCCGACAGCCCCAATCCCAGAAAGCGCATGAACGACAGGCGGTCGTTGATCAGATACTCTGTCCGTTCATCAGACAAATTGTTCAACGTCTGGATGACCAGAATTTTGAACATCAGCACCGGATCAAACGGCGGACGTCCGCCTTTACTTCCGTCTGAATAGGCCAGAGCCAGCTCCAGATCAGGGCGGAACACCTCAAAATCCACAGTCCGGGAAAAGGCCTCCAGCTGATCGCCAAGCCCGCTCAGCCGAGCAAGGCGCTCTTCAACATCAAAGAAACCAGGCTGCTTCATCTTCCACCATCCCCAATCAACGCCGAAGAAATGGAATCACACAGAACAGCTCAGAGCCAAGGGTTTTTCGAACCCTCCACTTTGTTGAAGGGTAGGGAATTCGTGTTAATTCTGTTATCAGCTTCTCATGAGACGACTAGCCTTGATATTTCTCTGCGTCTTTTACGCAGGCTCCCTTCATGCAGAAGAAGATAACTGCAACGATTTTGGGGCGAATAGCCATTTACCAAAGATTATAAATTCCAAGCTAAGCCCAGGCACTCAATTATTGTGCAACAAAGGCTATGCGGCCTTAGCTTCCTCTATTTCGCATGGCCCTCTCTGGTCTGCCGAACATCTCTGGTCGGATGATGTGGAGGCAGCAGAAAGGCTAAAAAGGGCAGGCCATTTTTATGCAGACACTCGGTTTGCGGGCAGCGCGGATTTACAGGACTATTATAACTCCATTTATGATCGTGGACATATGGCACCGAGTGGTGACCAACCTACAGAAGCATCCCAGGCAGAGACTTACGCACTCTCAAATGTGGTGCCTCAGACAGCCAGTCTGAATGAAGGCATCTGGTCACGTGTGGAACGACGTGTGCGTGATATGGCAGATGATGAAGGAGAGCTGTATGTGGTGACAGGCCCTGCTTTTCACTTGCGCCCTATTCAGACTATGGGGCATGACCGCGTGTACGTGCCGTCCTCAACGTGGAAAGCAGTCTATTCTCCCAGCAAGAACAAAGCATCTGCATATGTGTGTAAAAACGCGCAACAGCATCCACACTGCACGCAGGTTACAGTAGCAACGCTCATACGGAATGTCGGGATTGACCCGTTTCCAGGAGTGTCAGCGCAGATTAAGGCGCAAGCATGGAAGTTGCCCGCACCTTAATCGGATTTAAAGCTGCTGGATTTCGTTATGGAATCAACCGTTTCAATCAATGATATTCCAAAGGATCTGAAAATTATGGTACATAATAAACACGAAGATAATTATTTGCATCATTTGACATGTGATATTGTCGTTGCTTATTTGTCTGGAAATACCATACCATTTTCCGATGTACCTTTACTGATACAACAGATCTATCGTGCTCTTGCGGGCGTTGAAATGGACGTAAGTGATGATAAAGAGTTAGTTCCTGCTGTGCCCATTAAGAAATCGGTGTTTCCTGATTATATTATCTGTTTAGAAGATGGGAAAAAGGTGAAAATGCTCAAACGCCATCTGATGTCAGCATTTGGCCTCACCCCTTCAGCTTATCGTAAAAAATGGGGATTGCCGGCTAATTACCCGATGGTCGCGCCAGCTTATTCAGAACAACGATCACGTTTAGCGCGCTCCTCAGGATTGGGGAATAACAAGTCACAAGAGATTACCGAACTACAGCAAGAAAAATCAGAAGAAGATGCCATTGTGACGCGCTTACCTGAGGTCAAAAGGGGACGTAAAAAGAAACTCGGTTGATTAAGGCTTTTTTCCTGCCCCATGACGATCTCGCGTTGCTTCGTCAACTGTCAGTAGATCTTCATGAGGTTGGTGATTGATCGGTTTTCATTGTCTTGACTTAAAAAACGTGACGGTTGAATCTGGCCGGACTGACACTGAGATGGGCCTGCTGGAAAGATATAAAGGGCAAATCCCGTAGACCAATCAAATTCTTATTTTACGATTATATTTCCATAAGTTGATGGGATGAACTGCGGGACTCGAACCCGCTCGCTTTAGTCGCAACCAATCAGGCAACCCATTGAAATATAACGATAATTTCAGACGAAATCATCCTTCGCATGGTGACTGCGGGTTCACTGTGGGAGCAAACCCGTGGGGCAGTCAAGGCAGTGGCGCGGAATTCAATTCAGCGGACTTGGGTTGCTGCATACTGTTTCTGAGAGTGAGTGGGGTTCGCATTCAGGTTCAGGCACCAGAGGTGGTCGAGGTTATGGTGACACTTGCTTCAGGTGGCATGGAAGAGGAAGCATTTGCTGTCTGGTTATGGCAGCATGCTATTATTATGAAAGTTTTCTCTGCACGTTGGGGCCGCAATATTTAGGAAGCCAGCCGTGCAAACCAGCGGACACGTTGTGTCGCGATGGTTTACAAACTGGTCAGGGGGAGAGCATTGCTCTCCCCCGTGAACCCCTTCTTGACGCCAGAATTGGGGGGTTAAACAAAATGTCCGGTGTCGGACGCAAAAGAGAGAAACCGGACATAGTGAATTTAAAAAATAAAGAGATAAAAATTGTGATTGTCCGACCACATACTTAAGCCGCCAAACTTGGTGAAGCAGCGAATTCGATGAAGTCCTGCAGATATCGGATCTCTTCATCGGTTTCGCGGCAACCAAGAAATATCTGCTTTGCAATGCCCTTCTTGCCAAGCTTGACCGGGTAAAGATCAAAGCGGTAGGCATACTCTTCCACAAGCCAGCGTGGAAGTGCTGCAACGCCCCTTCCATGCGCCACCATCACCAGCATGATATCCGTGGTTTCAATCTGTTTCTGCTGTCGTGGGCCAATACCAGCAGGCTGTAGAAACTGCGTATAGATATCCAGCCGCTCGGACGGAACAGGGTAGGTGATCAATGTTTCGCCAGCAAGCTGTTCCGGCAAGATGAACTTCTCATTCCGAAGAGGATGTTCAGGGCCAACGGCCAGAACGAGTTCATAATCGAAGACCGGTGTGAATTTCAGGCCGGGTTTGTAAAGCGGATCAGGGGTGACCACGATGTCAATCTCATTGTTGAACAACGCGCCAATACCGCCAAACTGGAACTTCTGCCGTACATCCACGTCAACTTTGGGCCATCGCTCCAGATACGGGGAGACGACTTTCAGAAGCCACTGATAGCAGGGATGACACTCCATGCCGATGCGGAGTGTACCACGCCCGCCATTTGCGAACTGTTCAAGGCGGCTTTCCGCCAGCTCAAATTGAGGAAGCAGGCGGTTCGCCAAAGCAAGCAGCCATTCGCCTGCCTGATTGAGCACAAGGGAGCGTCCCTCCCGCCGCCATATCTTTACTCCAAGCTGCTGTTCAATCTTGCGGATGGCGTGACTGAGCGCCGACTGGGTTAGGTTCAGACGCATCCCTGCAGCCGTCAATGAGCCTTCTCGCGCGACTTCCCGAATAATTGTCAGATGATTGCGCTCCAGGACACCCATGGCTTACCTCTCGAATGCACAAAATTTATATAATCATAAAAACATATCATTTCAGTTCACTTTCATAAACTTTTATCATGATGGTTTAGGTGATTCATTCGGATAGCTTTCCATGACCCCGACCGATAATCGTGCTCATGTTGCATGGTGCCCTGGTTTCGTTGAGTCGGACGAAATGCGGCTCAGGCTTTGACGCACACCATGCAACAGACCCTTGCCGCAGACATCGTGCTCTATCTTCAGAGGCTCGATCGCCCGGTGCTGTCGAAAGGAGAGCATATTTCCCGTTTTGTGAATTTTCTGTCGGAAAATCACAGAATAATCGACTGGCGACGGGAAGAATGCCGAAAACGACTGCGCCGGTTCGGTCATGTCCTCAGTGCTGCCTGACCCATGACAGGTATGGCAAGAGATGTCGAACACCTGATTACAGCGATGGAGGACATCTGCACACGCCCCCTCACGCCTGCCAAGCTTCAGAATGCGCTGCGCATTTCCAGTCGGGAACGCATCCAATGGACCCGCGAGGGGAAACTCCGACCGATCGCAACCAGGGTCATAAAAGACCTGGGGCACTTCTCGCTGGCGTTGTATAGCGCGGACGATGTTGCGAGACTGTTGATGTCCCCGGAAATTCTGGCGTCATGGAGGACATGAAGCGCCTCTGCGTTTCTCCCTTTCTTGAGGCCAGCTACCGCCGCTTCTCAGGTCGAGAGTTCTCTGCGAACGATTTCCGCCCCCGCGCCTAGAGCATTGAGCTTGCCTCGTGCCACGTGACGCGACAAAGGGGCCATACCGCAGTTGGTGCAGGGATAAAGCTTGTCGGCGTCGACAAACTGAAGCGTCTTTCGCAGAATATCAGCAACTTTTTCAGGCGTCTCAACGGTGTTGGTGGCCACGTCAATGGCGCCGACCATCACCTTTTTCCCACGAATCAACTCGATCAGATCCATCGGCACGCGAGAGTTCTGACACTCCAGGGAAATCAGGTCGATATTGGATTTCTGGAGCCTGGGGAAAATCTCTTCATACTGCCGCCACTCTTCCCCAAGAGCATTTTTCCAGTCGATATTAGCTTTGATGCCATAGCCGTAGCAGATATGGACGGCGGTTTCACACTTAAGGCCTTCGATGGCCTTTTCCAGTGTGGCGATGCCCCAGTCATTCACCTCATCGAAGAAAACATTGAAGGCGGGTTCGTCAAACTGAATGATATCGACGCCAGCGGCTTCAAGCTCCCTCGCTTCCTGATTAAGGATTTTGGCGAATTCCCACGCCAACTTTTCGCGGCTTTTGTAGTGACCATCGTAGAGCGTGTCGATCATGGTCATGGGGCCAGGGAGCGCCCACTTGATCGGCTTCTTCGTCAGTGAGCGTAAAAACTTCGCATCCTCGACAAAGACGGGCTTCTCACGCGTCACGGCGCCGACGACGGACGGCACGCTCGCATCGTAGCGGTTGCGAATTCTAACCGTCTGACGGTTTTCAAAGTCGACACCGCTGAGGTGTTCGATGAACGTCGTGACGAAATGTTGGCGCGTCTGTTCGCCGTCGCTGACGATGTCAATACCGGCCTGGTCCTGATCGTCCAGGTTCAGACGCAACGCATCCTGTTTACCTTCGACGAGTTCTTCGCCCTGCAATTTCCAGGGCGACCAGAGCGTCTCGGGCTTGGCGAGCCAGGACGGTTTTGGCAGGCTACCAGCTGTCGAGGTGGGGAGCAGTGTTTTCATAAAAGATGGCCCTCTATTTCTGATTGATCAGGCGGCGTAACTGACAGACCACTTCTCAAGAACATCGTGGTACGGTTCGATGAATTTCTCTTCCGTATACTTGCCCTGTGCGGTTGCTAACTGGCTCCGCTCTTCGCGGTCATAGACAATGCGGGTATTTGAATAATCCTGATGCTTCAGGCTGGGCTTGTAACAGTCGGCTGCCGCAGCATTGGCGTTGTAGATCTCAGGACGGTAGACCTTCTGGAAGGACTCCATCACACTGATGGTGCTGATAAGTTCAAGCGTGGAGTAATCAAACAGCAGGTCACCGAAGAAATAGAAAGCCAGAGGTGCCTTACTGTTGACAGGCATGAAGTAACGAACCTGCATCCCCATTTTTTTGAAATATTGATCGGTCAGCGAAAATTCGCGCTGTTCAAATTCAACACCCAGAACAGGATGCTGTTTTTCTGTTCGATGATAGGTTCGGTTGGTTGAGACACTGAGGCAGATAACCGGAAGTTTTTTGAAGTTCTTCTTATACACGGTCGAATTCACAACACTCTTGAAGAGATTGCCGTGCAAATCCCCGTAATTGTGGGGAACGCTGAATTCTGCCTTGTCTTTGTTGTAGTTCGGCAGCAACACGCTGAAATCATAATCCCGGACATATGACGAGAAACTGTTTCCGGCGAGGCCTTCTATGCGCTTGTTGTCGTGTTTATCGATAATCGTTGTGTACAGAACTTCAATCAGCGAAAAACTGTCTTTCTTTCCGGCAAAGCCAAGATCCATTTCAACGGAAATGATTTCAAGCTCGACGCGGAAATCTCACAGAAGGGTTGTACATCGGGTTAGATTATGAAAAAGTCTATTTTGTGTAAAAGAAATTTTCGTAAGCTATAAGAAAACCCGATGCAGACAGAGTGTAGCGCAGGCGCGTATGAGTTTCCAGCCTCCTGTGGACGGCGTGTTGTGGCCCGTTTTGACGGGGGTCGCATGAGTTCGGATGGCGGTGTCATCCTGGTAAAGCAGGTCGATGATAGTCTGGGGCTCAGCCGCCGTTTTGCTGCATGTTTTCGCGATGAGCGGCATCCTGCCTTTGTGGAATACCGGGTTGAAGACCTTGTCCGTCAGCGGATCATGGGCCTGGCACTGGGCTATGAAGACCTTAATGACCATGACGCTTTACGTCATGATCCTGTCATGGGTCTGGTATCGGGACGTCTGTCAGGAAGCCGGGCCAACTGTGCGGCACTGGCAGGAAAATCCACGCTGAACCGGCTAGAGCGCAGTGGGCAGCAGGCAGATCGTTACTGCCGCATCATTGCTGATCATGAGGCCCTGGCTACCCTGTTCGTGACGCTTTTCATGGACCAGCATGAGCGCGCACCCGCCCGGATCGTTCTGGATGTGGATGCCACCGATGACCGTATCCATGGCCATCAGGAAGGCCGGGCCTTTCATGGATATTACGGCCATAACTGCTATCTGCCGTTATACATCTTCTGCGGGGACCATCTCCTCAGCGCTACCCTGCGCACGGCAGACAGGGACCCGGGGAAGGAAGCACTGGCAGACATCCGCCGGATCGTGGAGCAGATCAGGAGCCGCTGGCCCCGGGTGCGTATCCTGGTGCGTGGGGACAGCGGTTTCGCCCGGGACAGTCTGATGACATGGTGCGAAGACAACCACGTTGACTTCCTGTTTGGGCTTGCAGGCAACACCCGCCTGTATGACCGGATTGCCTCTTTGTCCGCTGAGGTTCGTGACGAAGCCGCCACGACAGGCAAAGCGGCGCGCGGCTTTGCCTCCTTTGACTGGATCACAAAGGACAGCTGGACGCACCGCAGGCGGGTCGTGGCCAAGGCCGAATGGCGCCACGGCAACCGCTATCATCGCTTTATTGTCACCACGCTACCGCAGGGAATGTCCGACCCCCGCCATCTCTACGAACAGATTTACTGTGCACGCGGGGATATGGAAAACCGCATCAAGGAATGCCAGATGGATCTGTTCTCAGACAGGACCTCGTCCCACACCATCCGGGCCAACCAGCTCCGGCTGTGGTTCTCGGCCGCAGCCTATGTCCTGCTGACCGCTCTGCAAAGACTGGCCCTTGGCCAGACCAGCCTGGAGACGGCGACCTGTGGCACCATACGCGCACGACTGCTCAAAATCGCGACACGTGTAACGCTCAGCGTCCGTCGGATTGTCCTGTCCATGCCGGACATGTTCCCCTGTCAGCATGAATTCGCCCTCGCTCATGCACGATTGCGAAGGCTCCGGCAGGCCATCTGAAGAAACAGACAGTGCACAGACCACATAGCTTCCACCAACACTGCCTTCTCAGGCCGTGACACCCTCACTGCGTTCAGAACCCGCCGCCAGAAGCAGAATATCGTCAATATTCCAGATCGGGCTCCTGTGGGATGACTGAATTCTACAAAATGACCCGAAATTGCCTCAAGTGTGAGAAATCCGCGTCGACGGAATAACGGTCGCCAGTGGCATTGTCCCAATGCGCTAGCTCATTGAAGCGATTGTCAATCATCTGCAGGACGTTGCGTAGGTTTTCCTGACGACTCTCGCCTCTCGCGAGATTGGCGAAATTGGTCGTAAGGCGCGTCCGGTCAGACGGATGATAGGTCTCATCGAAGCGAAGTCGATGAATGCCGAAAGTAGAGTCTGTGATCATTATGGGCCTGCATCCCTTTTACCGCTATACAGTAGAGGTCGGCTAATCGGGCTTCAAAAAAGAGCCCCGATCGCCGGATTTTCCTCTCCGAAGACGGTCTGTCGTCGTAACTTTTGCCGTTAAAAGCAGTGGTCAGATTATGGCCGAGTAACACCGTGAACAAAAATGATTTGATTTCATGAAATCATAAAAATGATTCATGGTAATCTATCAGCAAACATTACGACGCGCCCGTCTGCAGCCAGGACACTTTCAGGTTAAGCTGGCAACGAGAGTCGGCTGGTCATGTCCGCTATCGGGAAACGCCTTAACCACGCGCTATGACTGGCATGAAGGCGTAAGCGGTCATTAAATGGAACCGTATTTTTCTGCTCTTTAGGGGGTCAACGGGGGAAGTATTCCCCCTTGCCAGATGTTGAATGGGTAGCCATTGAGCACTGCTGGCTCCCTTTTAAATCGTCACGTTTGCAAAGGCTGTTTGCGGGTAGCTTATGGTCTCTATGGTTTGACTGAGATTGGCGGTGGTGATGCCAGTCAGATAGGTGGTTGTCCCTTGGCTCTTGTGCGTTGCTTCATGGCCCAGAAGACGGTCAATCCAGACTTCCCGGATATTGGCATCCGCATTTCTGAGCTGGGTCGATACCGTGTGCCGGAAGGAATGGAAGGTGATTTCTGCTGGCAGACCAATGCGGGTCTTGAGCAATGAAAAAGCTCGTCCCAGTGCTGCGCCCCTGACTCCCTGTTTTGAAGTCTCCAGGCCGGGAACGAGGTAAGGGCCGTCGACGCGGAAATCTCACAGAAGGGTTGTACATCGGGTTAGATTATGAAAAAGTCTGTTTTGTACAAAATAATTTTTCATAAGCAATAAACGAACCCGATGCAGACAGAGTGTAGCGCAGGCGCGTATGAGTTTCCAGCCTCCTGTGGACGGCGTGTTGTGGCCCGTTTTGACGGGGGTCGCATGAGTTCGGATGGGGGCGTCATTCTGGTGAAGCAGGCTGATGACATTCTGGGGCTCAGCCGCCGCTTTGCTGCCTGTTTTCGCGATGAACGGCATCCCGGCTTTGTGGAATACCGGGTTGAAGACCTTGTCCGTCAGCGGATCATGGGCCTGGCACTGGGCTATGAAGACCTTAATGACCATGACGCTTTACGTCATGATCCTGTCATGGGTCTGGTATCGGGACGTCTGTCAGGAAGCCGGGCCAACTGTGCGGCACTGGCAGGCAAATCCACGCTGAACCGGTTGGAGCGCAGTGGGCAGCAGGCAGATCGTTACTGCCGCATCATTGCTGATCATGAGGCCCTGGCTACCCTGTTCGTGACGCTTTTCATGGACCAGCATGAGCGCGCACCCGCCCGGATCGTTCTGGATGTGGATGCCACCGATGACCGTATCCATGGCCATCAGGAAGGCCGCGCCTTTCATGGATATTACGGCCATAACTGCTATCTTCCCCTGTATGTCTTCTGCGGGGACCATCTCCTCAGCGCTACCCTGCGCACGGCAGACAGGGACCCGGGGAAGGAAGCACTGGCAGACATCCGCCGGATCGTGGAGCAGATCAGGAGCCGTTGGCCCCGGGTGCGTATCCTGGTGCGTGGGGACAGCGGTTTCGCCCGGGACAGTCTGATGACATGGTGCGAAGACAACCACGTTGACTTCCTGTTCGGGCTTGCAGGCAACACCCGCCTGTATGACCGGATTGCCTCTTTGTCCGCTGAGGTTCGTGACGAAGCCGCCACGACAGGCAGAGCTGCGCGCGGCTTTGCCTCCTTTGACTGGATCACAAAGGACAGCTGGACGCGCCGCAGGCGGGTCGTGGCCAAGGCCGAATGGCGCCATGGCAACCGCTATCATCGCTTTATTGTCACCACGCTACCGCAGGGAATGTCCGACCCCCGCCATCTCTACGAACAGATTTACTGCGCACGCGGGGATATGGAAAACCGCATCAAGGAATGCCAGATGGATCTGTTCTCAGACAGGACCTCGTCCCACACCATCCGGGCCAACCAGCTCCGGCTGTGGTTCTCGGCCGCAGCCTATGTCCTGCTGACCGCTCTGCAAAGACTGGCCCTTGGCCAGACCAGCCTGGAGACGGCGACCTGTGGCACCATACGCGCACGACTGCTCAAAATCGCGACACGTGTAACGCTCAGCGTCCGTCGGATTGTCCTGTCCATGCCGGACATGTTCCCCTGTCAGCATGAATTCGCCCTCGCTCATGCACGATTGCGAAGGCTCCGGCAGGCCATCTGAAGAAACAGACAGTGCACAGACCACATAGCTTCCACCAACACTGCCTTCTCAGGCCGTGACACCCTCACTGCGTTCAGAACCCGCCGCCAGAAGCAGAATATCGTCAATATTCCAGATCGGGCTCCTGTGGGATGACTGAACTCTACAAAATGACCTGAAATTGCCTCAAGTGTGAGAAATCCGCGTCGATGGTATCCTTAAGGGTTAGAATACCGGCTTCAATCAGTTTCGAATGGACTGGCACAATGCGGGTGCCTGCTTCTGTTTTCGGTGCCCAGCCGGTTTCGGTATGGGGGCGGATAAGAAAGCAGGGGATACTATCAACGTTTTGGAGGTCTTCTTTGCGCAAGGCGCAAATCTCGCCCAATCGCATTCCGCTATAAGCAGCAATCAGTGTGATCAGCCTAAAGGTGTGCTCTGGCACCGAAGTGCTGTGCCATGACGCAGAGGCCAAGAGGGCTAATTCGTTAGCTGTCCAGCTTCTCCTGACTGTCTTTTGTCCATTCTTAAAATTCCAGCCAGTCCACGGGTTACGTGTGACCAGTTCCCGCTGGTGTAACTGGTTCCAGAGGGCGGAGAGACGCATCATATGGTTTTTGACGCTTTTCCCACTCAGGGCTGGTAAACCTTCTTCTCTGGCTCTCTGTGCCTCTTCCTCAAGGGTAAGACTGCTTTTGCGTTTACCTAGTGATGCGGGGAGGGAAAACAGGAGGTCACGGAATGCTCCAGCCTTCTCGCCACCGATAATGGACACAGGTGCATCGCCAAAGGCTTGTAGAAAGAGGCCTACTGCTCGCTGGGTTGCTTTCTTGGTATCAGCGCTGGCATGGGGATTATCCAGTACAAAGCGTTTCAGAGCACCAGAAAGCATCAAGGGTTGGGCTTTGGGCGTTTTGGCTGTTTTCTTCACTGTCCGGGGTTTTGGCATCAATGCTGAAACTGGCACGGACCTCGTTTCCTGAGCAGATGAAGGCAGGTTCACGCTCTACAAATCCCGCAGTGAACCCCGCAGTCCTTCAAGCCTGTTTAAGGCGTCTGGTTCAGAGAGGGCCAGATGGGTCTGAGAGAAGAGTTCTGTGGTTCTGGCATGAAGCAGAGACGCGCGTTTGCGGGCTTCATTCTGGTAGCCGGTTTTCAGAGAAACCCAGATTTCCCGCCGGTTTAAGGCTGCTCGCAGGGCAGGGGGAACGATACGGCGGAAGTGGTAGGTGGTGCCTCGGACGCGGAGCATAAAATCTTCCCTCAGTGGGGAAGGACGATGGAGCAAAGACAGCCTTTGCCCCTCATTCAGCCGAAAAATCGTGCTATTTCAGGTGTCTGTGGTGCGAACTGCGGGACTCGAAACTACACAAGTCCACACAACAGCACCTTAAAGCGTTGAAAAACATAAAGATTTTTCAAGCGGTGTAGCGTATGAGTGTAGCAAAATCTGCTACACTTTCAAGTGTCCTGAGGGAGGAAGGGAACAAAGCTCAAAGTCGGATTTTCTTTCACAAATTTTTCAATATGAGATGAGAGAGCAGTATCATGTTTGGCATCTTGGAAAATTGCGTCTAACGCAGTTTGCATGTCATCAAGCATAGTACTGTAATCAAGCTGGCAAACCTCTACCAAGGAACCATTATGGGGGGTTTTACCCATTTTCAGATGGTTTCCTCTATGGGTTAATACTAGTGAAACTTCTCGCCAGTGCCTTTTGTATATGTCTTTATCTTTAACTTTTTTATCTGGGATTAAGCTTAAGGAATGTATTAATCCACATCGCATAACCATATATATTTGTTCGGGGACATCGTTTATTTTTTCAGGGGTATTATAAAACGGCGCTCTATATTTTGGCAATCTTTCATCAAATAGTTTTGATACTTTTTCAAAGGTATTTATTGAATCAACGCAATTAAGTTTTGCTACCAGTTCTACTAAACAACCCATTAAAACGAAATCCCATATGCTACCATTTAGCCTATCGTCTTTCGACTTAATATGTTGAGCAGTTTTTAATTCTAAAATTCTATCATTTAGATAATTTTGATATCGATCAATTAGCATGAGTGAATATCCTAATTTATGATTATTTTAATACATTAGTGATCGACTCATCTAGAAGCAAGCCGAAAAGAGAGGTGGCCCCGTCCGTTCGGACAGTTTTGTGGGCTTGATAAGCTATACCCGGTTGTTGTTATGCCGCCCTTCTGACGGCGTTGCTGTTGGCCATCTGGTCCGGGGTTAACCCCGGACCAGATGGCGTCGGCACGTCATGATACGCCTCATCGGGCGTACGTCCAGCCAGCGCCGTATGCGGACGCCTTTCGTTATAATGGGCGATCCATCTGCCAAGCCCGGCCCGTAGCTCCGATCCGGTTTCGAACGCGTGCAAATAGACGCATTCGTATTTCAGCGACCGCCACAGACGCTCGATGAACACGTTGTCCAGCCAGCGACCGCGCCCATCCATGCTGATGCGAACCTGGCGTCGTTCCAGAACCTCGGTGAACCGGGGCGTCGTGAATTGTGAACCCTGGTCCGTGTTGAAAATCTCCGGGGAGCCGTAGCGCACCAGCGCATCCCGGAGTGCCTCGACGCAGAACTCCGCATCCATTGTGTTCGACAGACGCCAGGACAGGACCTTGCGCGTGAACCAGTCCATGATCGCCACGAGATAGAGAAATCCCCGTTTCATGGGAATATATGTGATATCGGAACACCAGACCTGGTCAGGCCGATTGATGACCAGATCCCGTAGCAGATATGGATATTTCCGATGCTCCGGATGGGGCACGGTCGTGCGCGGCTTCTGGTAGATCGCCCGCAGGCCCATGATCGCCATGAGCCGCCGGACCCGCTTGCGGCCCACTTCATGTCCCTGGCGGCGCAGATGCCATGTCATCTGCCGTGAGCCATAATACGGCGTTTCCAGGAACTGGGCGTCGATCAGCCGCATCAGCTCCAGATTGGCTTCGCTCTGTGGCACAGGCCGATAGTAGACGCCCGACCGGTTGAGTTGCAGCAGCGTGCATTGCCGGATTATCGGCAGGCATGCTCTCTTCGGGTCAATCATCTGCCGCCTCTGATCACGCCCAACCGAGCAGAGGCATCCCGCAAAAAATCCCGTTCCACCAGCAACTGGCCGATCTTGGCGTGCAGTTTCTCTACATCAGCAGGGCTGACCGGGGGCTCAGACACCGTCTTCCCGGAAAAGGTCGCCGCCATCCCCTCGATCGCCTGCCGTTTCCACTGGGCGATCATCGTCTGATGCACCCCATGTTTCGAAGCCAGTTCCGCCAGCGTCAGTTCCCCACGGATCGCCTCCAGGGCAACCCGTGATTTGAACTCCGCCGCATACCGTTTCCGCGTAACCTTGCCCATAAAACCCGTCCTCGTTCAGGCCAGATGATAGCTTATCGCCCTGTCCGAAAAATGGGGACCACCTCTATCAGCTCGTTCGGCATCGCGTTTGATGCCGTTGAGTCTGCGATTGATTTCATCATTCGTTTTTTCGAAGGTCATTGAATGATATATCCCAGGTAGCGTAAGGGAAATAAAATATCCTGAGTCATATGGGGAAGGTGTTAATCCTGCTAATCGTGCGGATGCTTCCAGGCATTCAGAGATAGCCCAGTCTCTTGCTTTATTGTTTTTCTTTTTCCGATTAATGGAATCCTGAACACTAAATCCATCATATTTTATAGACTTATATCGACTGGCCTTATCATCATTAAACTGCTGTTGAACTTCATCATCATCTTTAGAAATGTCTAAAATTTTACGTATGTTGATACGAGCTTTATTGGCTTTGGCTGATAACTTTTGCCCTGTGATTCCGTAGAGTTCTCTAATTTCTTCATGGGAAAAAGATACTAATTCGAACGTATCAACGACGGATTTTTTCAGCCTTGGAAGCATTCTGATGACATTAAGAGCCCATTCACAAGCATCGCAATCATCTGATAAACGGCTGTTTTCTTTGATTTTCTGATATAGCTTATAGCGATAGAATGGATGAAGAGCGTTTAACGTGTCATATGTATCGACACTGTTTTCATGTATGTGTTGCTCTAATTTTTCATAGCTCAAAATACTCCTTACGCCAAAAACTTTTCCAAAACGTCAGGAGTATGTGTTATTATAAAGTCATACACATTCCTGATGTTTATTTTGATTGGTCTTAAAGTAGTATATCATGGATTTGTAGGGGATAGAGAAATCTATCCCTTTTTTTGTTCGTATAAGATTTTTTCAATTAATTCATCTGTACCCTTTATGCTTGCAGTTCTAGCCATTTCTAAATTTTGTTTATTAAGTTTCCGTCCAAAAAGTTCATGACACGAAGATATAATTTCTTCTGTTTTTAGGTAAAGGTTATCGAATTCGTCGATTGAGTGGTTAATTTGGAATTGGTCTAACCTACGTCCGTCCTTTAATTCGATGATTTCTTTTTCGTCACCAATATTTTTGTGTGATAAAAAATTATTTCTTATGTATTTTATATTACCCACAATACGTATGTTGTGATTGTATATAGTTCTTATAATTTTCTTTGATTTATAAAATAATCTCTCATCTGAATTTATATGTGTATCGTATTTTAATTTTGATGCTGCATTATAAAAAGAGCACATATTCATATTATTATATCCTTTACTCTTTTTGTCCCATATACGCATCATGCAAGCCCATGAATCTCTTACGAGGGCTCCTGTGATGATATCAATCGAGAAGTCTGAATGAAGACTTTCGTATTTATGTGTTAGATAATACTTTTCGTGGAAAACTTTATAAGATTCCCATGAGCAGGAAAGTCCCGCATATTCTTCTTCCAGAGAGTACAACGAGTGCTGAAGAAGATATATCTCTTGGTCTTCCAGTGTCATTGTATGAGTTTCCTGACATTCCAAAAATCTGGATATACGACGCTATCAGCGACGGTTTTAAGGTTTTCAACATCGACTTCATCCAGATAAACAGTATTCCCTACAGAGCGATTATTTCCTTCGTGTCCCAGAAAATTATCAATCCAAACCTCACGCAATCCACCTTCACCATGTTCGTGAATGTTCCGCAATTTTGTTGAGACATAATGGCGGAAGGAATGGAAAACAGTAGTGGCAGGGATGCCCAACCTGGATTTATGCGTTGAGAAATTTCTCTGGATTAAGCCTGAGCGTTTTTTATCTTTTCCTGAAAATTTTAATTCTGAAAACACATAACGGCTTTTCATCCGTTTAGCTTTTTCAATGAAATCCAAGAAGCCAGCTTCAATAAGTTTTTGAGCTATAGGAACAACTCTGGCACCAGCTTCGCTCTTCGGGTTCCATGCTGTCCAAGGTTTCCCTTTTTCTGGCTGATGCTCCTGGATGATAATGCAAGGGATACCCTTAATGTCCTGAATATCTTCAATGCGGATGCGACAGATTTCTTCAAGACGCATACCCGTATAAGAGCCAACTCCAACAACGTAGGCATATGTCTCTTTTGATATGGTTGTGGAGATATCGAACGATGCGTTGATAAGTTTTTCAAGATATTCATCTGACCATCTGACACGCTTTACCTTCTGTTTCGTGTCAAAGTTCCAGCCGATAAAAATATTCTTATCTACTAAATCACGGAGAATATAATATCTCCATATAGAAGACATTTTGGAGAAGTGATTCTTAACAGATTTTCCTGATACCCGCTTTAATTTTTTCTTATTGGCTTCCTTAACTAACTGCGGAACAGTCCGTGTATCTTTAGTATTACGACCGTAATTTTCTGGAAGCTGTTCCATCAGTTCCTTAGAGCCCTTTTGGAAATTCACGGATGAGCGTTTCGGCGTAGCATGAGGCTTCCCATGGCGATGTGGATCATGGCCTCTGCGACGTCGATCCGCTGTTCGTAGTCCTTCACAAGGCGACGCCAGCGGATCATCCAACCGAAGGTCCGTTCCACAACCCACCGACGCGGCAGGATTTCAAACCCTTTTGCTGTCTCTGACTGCCGGATGATCTCGACTGTGAAGTCGAGAAAAGTGGCCTTATCCATCAACTGGAGGCGGTCATAGGCTCCATCGGCAAACAGGTGCTTCACCCAAGGCCAGCGTTTACGAATGGCATCAAGGATCATCTGTCCTCCTGCACTGTCCGAAATATCGGCTGTTGTCAGCTGGACCAGGAGAAGGCGGCCATCCGTATCAACTGCGATGTGACGTTTCCGACCGACGATCTTCTTGCCTGCGTCATAACCACGTGTCTTTGCGTGGGGTGCCTTGATACTCTGGCTATCAATGACACCACCCGATGGACTGGTTTCGCGTCCTGTCGCTTCACGATCGAGCATCAGACAGACATCATGAATGGTCTGGAACAGGAAACGGCGCATCAGCCTGCGGAACCACCAGTAAACCGTTTGCCATGGGCCAAAATGAACCGGAAGCATCTCCCAACCGCAGCCTGAGCGCACGAGATAGCGCAGAGCATTGATGATCTCACGGAAATCGGTTGTCCGTTTCCGACCACGCCGGTTCGCAGGGGGCATCAGAGGCGCTATGCGCTCCCATTCCTCATCTGTCAGATCAGACGGATAGCGTTTCGTCTTGCGTGTAATTCCGGCCATGCGGCCTCGTTGTGCTGGCGTCCACATCCTGCCTTTGAATCACGCTCAAAACCTCTTGAAAACCTATCATAGCGAATTTCCAAAAGGGCTCTTAAATCGTCCAGCATCTGCACCCGTATAAAGCCGTATCTCTTTATCTCCGCAACATTCCAAAAATCTTTTAATAGAACTGCGATATGCTCTGAAGTCTGAATCTTTCCATCCTTTGGATGATGCTAGGATAAAGGCTTCAGATGCGTCAGAGAATAATGGAGATTTCTGCGGTTCCTTGGGCTTTGTCCATGATTCAATATTATTAAAATGACCAACGATATCGGTCATTTTCTTCCTGATATCCAAATCAGGGATATCCTTCATCAATCCCTGAATTTTACTAACTCCATCAGTGGCATCTTTTGCAAATTTCTTAAACTCATCATCTTGCTCAATCCGTGCGAATAGGTGTTCGGCATTCATAAGCTGATATTGGGATTTCAGGTTTGATAGCTCAGTCTCATATCTTGCTATCACTTCATCGAACAACGGCTTGAACCGTGCATCAATGATATCTCTTATGATGTCGTTCTCATCTTGAGATAACTCTTTAGACACGATTTTCAATTCCGAAAATAATTTATTTGTCAATATATAAATCGCAGAAGCTCGATTTTTTGCAAGAGCTTTATCGTTCGTATCCAGAGCTATCCATAGCTCACGTTTTCCCAGAAAAGCCCGAATCGGAAGAGGGACTTTTTGGCGATATGAGTATCCTGATGGTCTGCGAATCAGCATTATGAGCCACTGGTGTAGCAACCCGGTGTAGCAAACACTGGGTCTCAGGTTGGGGGAAACCTGAAAAACCCAGTATTTTCAATGCTTTAGTGTGGTGCGAACTGCGGGACTCGAACCTGCATCAACCCGCAGTGACACTTTCTTAACCCATTGAAACAGCAAAAAGAATGCGACGCGCTGTCTTCTGGTTGGTATTTTTGTTCCCTGCGTTGGTTAAACAATCTGGGAACGTGGCGAAATCAATTTAATCCTAATCTATGGCTTTCTGAAAGGGGTTAATGATTGTCACCATATCAAAAATCTTCTGACCATTCTGCATGTCTTCGGACAATAGGGTTTCGATACCGTTTTCTATGGCGCAGGCCAGAATCATGGCGTCGTAAGTCTGGAGTCCATAGCGTTCAATGATGGCCCAGCCCCGACTGTAAACGGTTTCTGTGATGGGGTGGATTGTGACCAGTCCCCGGAAATCCGAGATAAGGGTTTTGATGTCGTCTAGCGGAAGTTTAGTTTTGCGTCTTAGCGTATTGGTTGCTTCGTTGAGTGTCTGCACCGAGATATGGCAGTCCTGATGCAGAAGGATACTGTCAGCAATACCAGCCTTTTCTGTTCCTTCTTCCATCATGGCATAGAGAAGGATGTTCGTATCCAGAAAGAGTGACATCAGTCTTTTGAGCGTTCAAACCGAAAGCCGGAAGGCAGTTTCTTTCCGATTTCTTTCAAGGAACGAAGAGCTTCTTCTTTGGATTTGAGGCGTGTAAAAAGAGCTTCCACATTGTCACCTTCCTGAAGACCCAGTTGTTTGACAATATGCGAGGGAATTCGGACAGCCAGACTGTTACCCCACTTGGACACTTGCATAAGAATCTCCTCCACAACAGATAAACAATTTATATTTATGTATATCAAAAAACAAGAGGATTATAGTTAAATGAGCGCGAACGACAGTGATGGTCTTCCTGTATCTCAGGAAGACGATTTTACAAAAACAAAATGGGTTCGGGTTATGGGGGAATATAGTTGTGAAGGTATCTGGGAGCGGAACGGATGCCCTGCCGATCCTGATGAGTTACCCATTACAGACACGCTCCGTCAGCGCCTCTTGGCATGGGCAGATCGTTACAATGACTATGATTTCCCACCTAATGAAGAGAGTCCACCCTTTGATCTGGAAGCATTTTCAGAGGAAGGGTTAACAATAGCCCGTGCCATTAAGGCCGAATTGCCAGAGTGGACTGTTATCTACTTTGATGAGTTCTTGTGTGATTACAAAGCCAGATTTCAACCGCGCTCCGAATATGAATACGAGGTGGAATGTCCTCCTACATGATGGTCACAGCCGACTGCTATTTCTGTCCAGCCCATACCGGCGCAAACTGCTCCGCCTGACGCAGGATGTGCTGCACCGCTTCCGCCTCCATATCTGGCGGGTATCCATACTGCCGGAGTAGGCGTTTGACTGAAGTCCGCATTTTTGCGCGTGCCTGCGCCATGACGGTCCAGTCCACTGTGGCATTCTCCCGAATGGTCTTCACCAGTGCTGTGGCGATAACCCGTAGGCTGGGGTCGCCCATAGCTTCCTTGGCGCTCTGGTTCTGGGCCAGCGCGTCATAGAACGCGATTTCTTCCTGTGTCAGGCCCAGTTCTTCGCCCCGGTCGCGGGCGGAGGCCATGTCACGTGCCATGCGGATGAGTTCATCCAGAATTTGAGCGGACGTCAGGGCGTTGGCATGGTAGCGGGCGACAGCCTGTTCCAGCCGTTGTGAGAAGGCTTCGGCTTCCGTGATGTTGGAGCGGGTTCGGCTGCGTATCTGGCCTTCCAGCAGTTTTTTGAGCGCTTCAATGGCCAGATTGCGCTGGGGCATTTCCAGCACTTCTTGCAAGAAGGCGTCCGAGAGGATGGAAATATCAGGCTTTCCAATGCCTGCGGCTTCCATGATGTCGATGATGTCAGTGGAAATGACCGCTTTGCTGACCAGTTGCCTGATGGCCAGTTCGCGCTCCTGCGCACTCCGTCCATCGGTGCCATTGCTCACACTCTTGACCAGTGCTGCCCTGACAGCTTCAAAAAACCCGATTTCATCACGTAGCTTTGCGGCCTCATCACTGGCAGAAGCCAACGCAAAAGCTACAGAGAGTGCCTTGACGGCATCCGGGTAGCGTTTCTGGGCGGCCTTACGCTCTTCGTCATTTTTCGCGGATGCCATGGCGCGTTGCTGCTGGCCCAGAATATGGTCAAGCGCTCCCGCCATGATGGACAGCTTGGCCTTGGGTGTCGCGCCGTCCTGCAAGGCGGGGCGGTAGTCAAACCCACCCGCCTGACCGGGATTGAACATGGCCCGCACGACTTCGTAGCGTTCCTGCAAGGCGCGGATGGCCTCACCTTCATCAATGCCGACCTGTTCGCGGTCTCCGGCGGAGTATTCGCCCAAAGCTGCCTTCAGGTTCTGGGCAAGACCGATATAGTCCACCACTAGACCACCGGGTTTACCCTTGAACACGCGGTTGACGCGGGCAATGGCTTGCATCAGCCCATGCCCGCGCATGGGTTTGTCGACATACATGGTGTGCATGGAAGGCACGTCAAAACCCGTCAGCCACATGTCGCGCACAATGACAAGCCGGAGCGGGTCGTTATTGTCCTTCATGCGCTTTGCCAGCAGTTCACGCCGGGCTTTGGATTTCTTGCCAATATGGGGCTGGAACCCGGCAGGGTCGGATGAACTGCCGGTCATCACCACCTTGATGGCTCCTTCATTATCGTCATCACTGTGCCATGCGGGGCGTAAGCGGATGATCTCGTTATAGAGCGCCACACAGATGGCCCGGCTCATGCCCACGATCATGCCCTTGCCTTCAAGGGCAGTCAGGCGGTTTTCAAAATGGGTCACAAGGTCTTCGGCTATCCGGCGCAGGCGGGGTTCCGAGCCGACCAGTGCTTCCACGCGAGAGTATTTCTGGCTGAGCTTGTGTTCCTCGTTTTCAGAAAGCCCTTCGACAATATCGGCCAGTTCATCGTCCAGCTCTTCCTTGAGGTCTTCATCCAGTTCGATACGCACAAGGCGGCTTTCGTAATAGATGGGCACGGTTGCACCATCTTCGACAGCCTGTGCGATGTCGTAAATGTCGATGTAGTCGCCAAAGATGCTGCGAGTGTTCACATCGGCATTTTCAATGGGGGTGCCGGTAAAACCGATAAAGGACGCATTGGGCAGGGCATCGCGCAGGTATTTGGCAAAGCCGTAGGAGACCTTGCCCGTCTGGCGGTCGAATTTGGCTTCCAGCCCATACTGACTGCGGTGCGCTTCGTCCGCCATGACCACCACATTGCGCCGATCGGTCAGCATGGGCAGGCTGGTTTCGCCCTCTTTGGGCTGGAATTTCTGCAAGGTGGTGAAGATCACACCACCCGAGCTGCGCCGAAGCAGTTTTTGTAAATCTTCCCGGCTGTCCGCCTGCTCCGGTGTCTGGCGCAAAAGGGCCTGTGCGCCGGAGAAGGTGGCGAAGAGTTGGTCGTCCAGATCATTGCGGTCTGTCAGGACAATGATGGTAGGATTTTCCATCTCCGGGTGGCGGGCAATCACACCAGCATAGAAAGTCATGAGCAGGCTTTTGCCTGACCCCTGCGTATGCCACACCACGCCAACCTTGCGATCTCCGCCTGGGGCAGAAGCCCGCACGGTCTGCGCCACGGCTTTTCGACAGGCATGGAACTGGTGGTAGCCTGCCAGAATTTTGATGGGGCTGCCGTTTTTCTCGCCAAACAGCACGAAGTCATGGATCAGGTTGAGAAACCAGCGAGGCGTAAACACACCGCGCAGCATGGTTTCCATTTCCTCATGATTCTTTGCAACCAGTTCTTCCCCATCCACAGTGCGCCATGGCATGAAGCGGTCACGGTCGGCGGTCAGTGAGCCAATGCGGGCCTCGGCGCCATCCGAAATCATCAACGCTTCATTGAAACGGAACAGAGAGGGAATAAGGCTGCGATAGGTCTGGAACTGGTTCCAGGCTGAATCCAGCGTAGCGTTCTCGGAACTGGGGCTTTTGAGTTCAATCACCCCAAGCGGCATACCGTTGACGAACAGAACAAGGTCTGGCCTGCGGTTGGCTTCGTCCTTTTCAATGACGAACTGGCGCACGACCAGAAAGTCATTATTCTCCGGGTTCTCAAAATCCAGCAGGCGCACCCGGTCGCCAGACTGGGTGCCATCCTCGCGCACCACATCCACCGGCACGCCATTGACCAGATAGTCATGCAGGCGGCGGTTTTCGTCCACATGGTCGGGTGTGTCTTCGCGGATCAGGGCCAGCAGGGCTTCATCGCGCGAGGCTTGGGGAAGGGGTGGATTTAGCCTGTCTATGGCTGCCCGCAGGCGTTTTTCCAGAATGACGTCCGATAACGATGCACGCTCGGGCTTTTTGCCACCGGGGGCAATATCTGGCCCCCAGATAATGGTGTAGCCACATTCGCGCAGAATATCGCAGGCCCAGTCTTCAATCTCGTTTTCGGACAGAAAGCTCATGCCGCGTTGTCCACCATCTTTTCGGCATCCCGGATGCTGATTTCGCCTGACATGAGCTTGGGAAGGAGGAGGTCTCGAAGTCGGGCGAGATTACGAGCTTCTGCTTCATTGGTAAGTATTTTATTAAAAAATGATTCCACTGCTTTTTGGAAGTGAGAGTTTATATTTTCTGATGAAAAAATGAATGGGATAGAATTCATATTCTTCTGAGATACCTTTGGTTGCACCGCTCCTGTGATATAAGGCTCTATCAATACATACGAGAAATGAAGAAGGAGATGTTCTGTCGAAACACCATTATCGCCTTGAAGGACATGGGCGTGGTTATTAACCCATATTTTTCCATGTACGTACTGAGTTACAGGGTTTCCTGATTTTGTTTGCACTGTTCCGTCTTCGCCGACGAGAAGATATGTCCCATTGAAAATATAATCGTCAATGTAATCGACTATAGAGGCGGCTCCATAATATGGGTATTTGCCTTGTCGTATTCTTCGTTGTGCAGATGAAAGTGGAACGCGGCGGGAATCTAGATTTTTAATATAATCTCCAGTGGGTCGGACTTCCCATCCCTCTGGTTTCCCTTCATCATCCAGCATATCAGGAAAGAGTTCCCACACTTCTGGGGCGAGGTAAGGGGCTTCTCCGGCCATTTTTGCCCGTGTCGGGCCAAAATCGACAAACCAGTCCCGAAACAACGCCCGCGCCATGGCTTCCAGCGTTTCGTTCGTCCGGCGGTTGAGGTCGATTTTGTCGTCAAGATATGAAAGCACATAGTTAATAGCGCACATTTCCTCCCTATTTTTCGGATATTTTATTGGTATATTTCGTAATTCAGTGAGTGATATATATTTCTGCGTACTTCCAGCCAATCTGTTTTCTATGTAATTTTTAGCTAGCTGTGATTTGAGGTAATAGTAGAGATATACTCCCTCTTCTTTTCCTTTGCTTTTGAATAAGCCAATATTTTTTATTGAAAAATCGGGTTTTTCTTTTATTAGGCACACCTCACCAACAGTTCCAATCATGCTGATTAAGACATCCCATTGCTCAACGAGGCTTCGCTTATCGACTTTTTCTGCATCTTCTATAGAAATTCTGTAAGAATTTTCTAAACTTATATGGCTGCCAATAATATTTTTAGAAGTTATGAGTTTTTTTCCATATGCAGTTGGCTTGGGAGAGTCATGGGTTCCATCTCGAACGCTCAAGCAAAAATCTTCAGCACGCTTTTCTGACCAGTGAGATGCTCTCATTGCAATTCTCTTAATTTAATTTTGTAAAAATTTGAATGTGATGGAGGAAGTCATTATCCGCTAGAGCCCAATCCAACACATCCACTTTCCACGGCAGTTCTGACTCTGAGAAAGCGTCTTCCAACCGTGCCCGCGTTTCCAAGGGTAAAGGTTCATCACCCATAATCGCCAGATCAAGGTCAGAAAACGGTTTGGCCTTACCCGTGACACGCGATCCAAAAGCCCGCACTTCACGATCGGGCACAATCTCGTTGAGTATCCGCAGCGCAATGGCCCGTTCTTCGGGTGTGATGTCGATCTGCCCTGTCACGCCGTGCGCTCTTTCAGCGTGGCCAGCAGAAACTCGGCTTCTGCGATAAAATCTGGAATGGTGGCCACAACCTGTTTGGCTGTGGCCTCATTGTAGGTGTGGCTGGTTAGGTTACGCATTTTGCGGAATACGCTCCACTGGGGCCACGCGCTTTTGAGCAGTCCAGCCTCATTGGCGGAGCGGATCATGTCCGGAAAGCCCATGCGGTCATATTCCTCGGGCGAGGCAGAATTGGCTTCCAGAAAGCGCTTCAGGGTCTTGTGGCTGAGTTCATAGGTAAACTCGAAGCGCTGGATCAGGCCGTCCCGTAATTGCTCATCGTCTGGGTGGGCAAGGTGGCGGGTCCAGCCCTCCTTCAGCCGGTTCAAAGCGCGTTCCAGTGGGGTGAGATACAGCATCACGCACTTTCCTTCTGCACGATCAGCTTCAGGGAGGCGGTAATTTTCGCATTCAGGGTTTCTCCCTGCGCAAACTGCTCTTTCAGGGTCTTTTCAAGGGCTGCGAAGCGTTCAGTAAATGGCACACTGTCTTCCTCGGCTTCCTCTGCTCCCACATAGCGGCCGGGGGTCAGCACAAAGCCGTGCTGCTCCACCTCGTCGAGCGTGACGGACTTGCAGAAGCCGGGAACGTCCTCGTAGGGGGCCGCGTCCTGCTCGCCGCGCCAGGCATGGTAGGTGTCGGCGATGCGGGCGACGTCCTCGTCCGTCAGTTCGCGGCGGGTGCGATCGACCATCGTGCCGAGCTTGCGGGCGTCGATAAACAGCATTTCCCCGCGACGGTCCCGCCAGCCCTTCGGGTTTTTGGTGCGGGTGAGGAACCACAGGCAGGCCGGAATCTGGGTGGAATAGAAAAGCTGGCCGGGGAGGGCCACCATGCAGTCCACGACATCGGCTTCCACCATGCGGCGGCGGATATCGCCTTCGCTGTTCTGGTTGGAGGACATGGAGCCATTGGCCAGCACCACGCCAGCGGTGCCATCTGGGGCCAGATGCCACAGAATATGTTGGAGCCACGCATAGTTGGCATTGCCCGCAGGCGGCTTGCCATATTGCCAGCGCGGGTCTTCCTCCAAGGAAGCATTCCACCAGTCCGACACGTTAAAGGGCGGGTTGGCCAGAATATAGTCAAAGCGCAGGTCTTTCAGCTCGTCACGCAGAAAGCTGCCTTCATTGTTCCAGCGAATGTCCGCGCCAATACCCCGCACCGCAAGGTTCATGCGGGCCAGACGCCATGTAGTGTGGTTGCTCTCCTGCCCGTAAATGGCAATATCACCCAGCTTACCGCCATGGGTTTCCACAAAGCGTTCGGACTGCACGAACATGCCACCAGACCCACAGCAGGGGTCATATACCCGGCCCTTATAGGGTTCGAGCATGGAAACCAGCGTGCGCACCACGCTGGAAGGCGTGTAGAACTCACCCCCACGCTTCCCTTCGGCTCCGGCAAAACCACCGAGGAAGTATTCATACACCCGGCCCAGCACGTCCCGCGCCTTATCGTCCGTATCGCCCATGCCGATATCGGAGATCAGGTCGATCAGCTCACCCAGCATGACGGTATCAAGGGCCGGGCGTCCGTAATCCTTTGGTAGCACGCCCTTGAGCTGTTCCGGGTTGGCTTTCTCGATGGCCAGCATGGCCTCATCAATCATCTTGCCGATATTGGGCGAGCGGGCATTGTCCTTGAGATGAGACCACCGAGCCGTCTCCGGCACCCAGAAGATATTCTCGGCCAGATATTCGTCAGGATCTTCCGCTGCTGCCGGGTCTTCCAGCATCAGTTCAGCATGCCGGGCTTCAAATGCAGTGGAGATGTAGCGCAGGAAGATCAGGCCAAGGGCCACATGCTTGTAATCTGAGGGTTCAAGGTTCTTGCGCAGCTTGTCAGCCGCCAGAAACATCTGCTGCTCAAAGCCCAGTGTTGCGGTCGCGGCCTTGGCCTTGCTCACCTTGGTGGTTTTCTTGGGAGCAGGGGCAGCATCAGGGTTTTTACGTGGACGACCGCGTGGCATGAACACAAAGCCTTAATATGACAACAAAATAGAGCTGCATTTTGGCCTATTCTAGGCGTCTGGTCGAGTAGGAAGGGCGGGATTGTGGGTTTCCGTTACAAGGTAACCGTCAAAGTCCACGTACTGATCGTATTGGTATCAAGCTTATCGGCGAACATGGAACAGATCCTGCAAATGCTCTCAAATCCTATTGCTCGTGAAATCAACTTGCGGAGAAAAGCTGAACTCCATTGATACGATAAATGACACAGATAAGCGGTCTCGTAATGGTGCAATATTCAACGGTGAGCTTCTATTTGATTTACTCTATAAGGCCATTAACTTCAAACTCCATCTTTTTTCGAAAATCCGCCCCCCTTCCCCCCACCTACTTGCGATAATTCCACTTATCGCAAGTAGGCGGGCGCACGGAAAAGAAAGGTTTTTTCGGAAACCAGAAGATAATGATAATCCGCCGCTGACTGCCGTTTTTGTCGCCGAAAAAACCATTTAATCGCGATAAAAATGCAGAAGTTAATGATAAAAATCCATTGATTGACGATAAATTAGACATGAGACGCTACACACCAAACGGTGCACTTATGAGGCATCGTCCCCATGATCTTACTTTCGGATGTAGCCACATCACATAAGTCTCTGGCGTGAGTGGTTCACACGCAATCTGACATTCTGAAGGATCCCAGAAAACCCGGTCCTCAAAAAACTGATGATCAGACAATACTACTGAAACCAGCATGATGATGCCGACTGCCAGCGGAACTGGCAGCATGGCTGGCGTATAATGGAAAGCGGCTTTCCAGTCTGACTGCTTCAGCATCCAATAGAGCGGCGGTTGAGGCCTCGGGAGATAATCGACGCGGAAATCTCACGGAAGGGTTGTACATCGGGTTAGATTATGAAAAAGTCTATTTTGTGTAAAAGAAATTTTCGTAAGCTATAAGAAAACCCGATGCAGACAGAGTGTAGCGCAGGCGCGTATGAATTTCCAGCCTCCTATGGACGGCGTGTTGTAGCCCGTTTTGACGGGGGTCGCATGAGTTCGGATGGGGGCGTCATTCTGGTAAAGCAGGTCGATGATAGTCTGGGGTTCAGCCGCCGCTTTGCTGCATGTTTTCGCGATGAGCGGCATCCTGCCTTTGTGGAATACCGGGTTGAAGACCTTGTCCGTCAGCGGATCATGGGCCTGGCACTGGGCTATGAAGACCTTAATGACCATGACGCTTTACGTCATGATCCTGTCATGGGTCTGGTATCGGGACGTCTGTCAGGAAGCCGGGCCAACTGTGCGGCACTGGCAGGCAAATCCACGCTGAACCGGTTGGAGCGCAGTGGGCAGCAGGCAGATCGTTACTGCCGCATCATTGCTGATCATGAGGCCCTGGCTACCCTGTTCGTGACGCTTTTCATGGACCAGCATGAGCGCGCACCCGCCCGGATCGTTCTGGATGTGGATGCCACCGATGACCGTATCCATGGCCATCAGGAAGGCCGCGCCTTTCATGGATATTACGGCCATAACTGCTATCTTCCCCTGTATGTCTTCTGCGGGGACCATCTCCTCAGCGCTACCCTGCGCACGGCAGACAGGGACCCGGGGAAGGAAGCACTGGCAGACATCCGCCGGATCGTGGAGCAGATCAGGAGCCGTTGGCCCCGGGTGCGTATCCTGGTGCGTGGGGACAGCGGTTTCGCCCGGGACAGTCTGATGACATGGTGCGAAGACAACCACGTTGACTTCCTGTTCGGGCTTGCAGGCAACACCCGCCTGTATGACCGGATTGCCTCTTTGTCCGCTGAGGTTCGTGACGAAGCCGCCACGACAGGCAGAGCTGCGCGCGGTTTCGCCTCCTTTGACTGGATCACAAAGGACAGCTGGACGCGCCGCAGGCGGGTCGTGGCCAAGGCCGAATGGCGCCACGGCAACCGCTATCATCGCTTTATTGTCACCACGCTACCGCAGGGAATGTCCGACCCCCGCCATCTCTACGAACAGATTTACTGCGCACGCGGGGATATGGAAAACCGCATCAAGGAATGCCAGATGGATCTGTTCTCAGACAGGACCTCGTCCCACACCATCCGGGCCAACCAGCTCCGGCTGTGGTTCTCGGCCGCTGCCTATGTCCTGCTGACCGCTCTGCAAAGACTGGCCCTTGGCCAGACCAGCCTGGAGACGGCGACCTGTGGCACCATACGCGCACGACTGCTCAAAATCGCGACACGTGTAACGCTCAGCGTCCGTCGGATTGTCCTGTCCATGCCGGACATGTTCCCCTGTCAGCATGAATTCGCCCTCGCTCATGCACGATTGCGAAGGCTCCGGCAGGCCATCTGAAGAAACAGACAGCGCACAGACCACATAGCTTCCACCAACACTGCCTTCTCAGGCCGTGACACCCTCACTGCGTTCAGAACCCGCCGCCAGAAGCAGAATATCGTCAATATTCCAGATCGGGCTCCTGTGGGATGACTGAATTCTACAAAATAACCCAAAATTTCCTCAAGTGTGAGAAATTCGCGTCAACCACCATACGTTGCGTGTTCCTGTCACGATCGGCGTTCTGGTCTTCTCATTGCTGACCTCGCTTCTGGTCATGATCCTGAACCCTCTGATCCCGGCCTATGACCTTCAGGCTCTCCCACGGTCTGTACTCGGCGCGATCAATCTGCCTGCGGCACTTCTGAACGGTGCCCTGTCGCTGCTGCTTTTTGCGGGAGCCATGCAGGTGGATGCCGGGCATCTGCGAGCAAAGCTGATGTCTGTGACCGCTCTCTCCATTCTGGGAACCGTTCTGGCCGTGGCGTTTCTGGCGGTCGCGGCGTGGTGTGTTTTCCCGCTGCTGGGCCACGCCGTTCCCTTTACATGGTGCATCGTACTTGGCGCCATTCTCGCTCCGACAGACCCGGTTTCGGTCGTGGGAATGCTGAAACGTCTGGGACTGCCAGGACCGCTACAGGCCGTCTTTGCGGGCGAGAGCCTGTTCAATGACGGCGTGGGCGTCGTCATTTTCGGTGTGACGATCGGGCTGGCGACTGGAGACAGTCAAGGGGTGGGCGCTTCTGAGATTGCCATGAGCTTCTGCCGCGAAGCGCTCGGTGGTGGTCTTCTTGGAGCGATAACCGGGTGGATTGCTCTTCGTGTGCTCAAGGGACAGCGTGACCCGCATATTGATCTGCTGACCTCGCTGGCTCTGGCGACCGGAACCTTCAGCATCGCCAATCAGTTGGGGATGTCCGGTGCGATTGCTGTCGTCGTGGCCGGTCTCTGCTTCGGAACCAGCTACAGCCATTCCATTTTCGATGAAGTATCGCGCAAGGAACTCGACATTGCATGGACGCTGATTGACGAAGTGCTGAACGTCCTGCTGTTCATGCTCATCGGCTTTGAAATACTGGAGATCACGCCGCATCTGTTCACGGTTCTGGCGACGCTTGCCGTGATCCCGCTGTCCATTGCCGTGCGGGCATTGAGTGTGCTGTTCTCCACCCTGCCGGTTCATCTCCGGCAGTGGGAGCGGGGCCGTGTCCTCGGCATCCTGACATGGGGCGGCCTGCGTGGCGGCATCTCGGTTTCTCTGGCGCTTGGCCTACCACCCGGAGACCTGCGCGACCTGCTACTGCCTGTTTGCTATGGTGTCGTGGTGTTCACCATCATCGTGCAGGGTCTGACCATGGAGCGGGTCGCCCGCAGGCTCTATCCGTCAATCGCTTCCCGGTCGCAATAATGCCCTCCTCCCTTCTCCCGGTCTCGATTTCCGCCCGGCGGGTTCTCATTCTCGGGCTTGTCGCAGGCTATGTGGATGCCCTGAGTTTCGTCGATCTGAGCGGTGTCTTTGCCGGCGCGATGACCGGCAATACCACGCATATGGGTGCCTCGTTTATCAGTGGGAACTGGCAGCACAGCCTGCTTCTGATGGGTGTGCTGGGCGTATTTTTTTCTTGCCGCTATTCTGGCCAGCCTGATGCGGCTGTTATGGTCGCCAGCTTGCGGGGTCATGGTCATGACGATCTTCATGGTTCTGGCGCAGGCGGTTCAGGGATCGTCCCTGCGTTACTGGGGAGAATTTCTCGTGCTTCCGGCGCTTCTGGCCGTGCAGGGCGAAACGATCGCGAAATTCTCCGGCACGCCCATGCCCACGATCGTCGTGACAACAAACCTGGAGGGATCGAAGAACCCTTGATTGATGTGCTTGGCCGGTAATTTCTGGGTTTTGGCGATTTGATTGACGGTTTTTGCGATGGCGTCCAGTCTGCGTTTTGAGCGGATTGGGAGTTGCCTCTCGCTGGATGGCTATGCGCTCGCGTTCAATCTTTCGAGGAAGAGGAGGCGGCGCATATTGTAGACGATATTGGCGAGCCCGATCCTCATGGTGGCTCGACTGATACCGACAGTCCGGACAAACAGCCCCGTCTGTGACTTCTGATCGGCAAAGACATGCTCGACACGCGAGCGGATGACCGACTTTCCAGCATTTGATTTCTGGATATGCCGGGGCATAGGCTTGAGATGCGGCTTTTTGCGATGAACCTTGGAGACAAAGCCCTGCTTTTCCATGAAGTCTTCGTTGGCTTTTGAGCGATAGGCCGTGTCGGCCCAGACACTTGAGGCCGTATTGGTTTTATCCAGAAGCCCCTCTCTCAATCGCGCGCCATCACTGGCAGCGGCATGCGTTGTTTTCCATTTGCGGATGAACCGGTATTTCCGATCGATGGAAACATGCGATTTATAGCCAAAGAACGGGATGGCGAGATCGCTGGATGGCATGGTTCCATCATCCTGCCGCTTCGCCTTCGTGAACTTCAGTGTCCAGCGCGCATGACGATCCTTATGCGACCTCTTTGCGGGTTTGTCCTGCCAGTCTTCAGGAATACGGCCTGCTCGCAGATCCGCTTTCTCTGCATTGGTGTTCCGCTGCTTCGGAGCCGCTACCAGCGTGGCATCCAGGATCTGGCCTGACATCGGCAAATACCCGGCGTTACGCAGGGTCGCATCAAAGCGGATGAACAGCCCATCGATCGCACCCGCCTGGGTCAGACGCTTTTGATACAGCCAGACCGTTTTGGCATCCGGCACCCGATCTGAAAGTCCCAGCCCAAGGAAACGCATAAAGGAGAGGCGATCGTTGATCAGATATTACGTCCGCTCATCAGACAAATTGTTGAGCGTCTGGATCACCAGGATCTTGAACATCAGCACAGGATCAAATGGCGGTCGTCCGCCCTTGCTTCCATCGGAATACGCCAGGGCCTTGTCCAGATCAGGACGGAACGCTTCAAAATCCACAGTCCGGGAAAACGCTTCGAGCTGATCGCCAAGCCCACTCAGCCGGGCAAGGCGCTCTTCAACATCAAAGAAACCAGGCTGCTTCATATCGCCATTCCCTCAATCAACGCAGAAGAAATAGAATCATACAGAAGACCTCAAAACCAGGGGGTTTTTAGAACCCTCCAGGTGTTGTTGTTCCTGACAAAACATTCGTGCCTGTCATCGCAAACAAAATTGCGAATTAAACAAAAAACACCCGGCGCTTTTTTGTGCCGGGTGCCCTGACTGTAATTAAGTAATCCTATTAAGCTGTAAAAATTTTTCTTATTTTTTATATGCCATAAATTTTTGAAAAACTTCAGAAACGGTAGTCGAAATAATAACACCTATACATATTACGCTAATAGTTTTTATATCTGAATGAAATCCGCCCAAGCTCAGCAATAATGTTGTTGCTGCTGCGGGAGGATGATTTGCTTTACAAAGGCCCTGCCCCAAGACTGTCAGGGATATCGCCAGGACACTCGCAGCCATACGGTTCCAAGTAATGTGGTCAATACTCATAGCAGCGGGGGCTGCCAAAGCGTCAAATATCCACAAAGAGAACACCGCAGCAATGATCCCGATTGCATGCCCTGCCAGTGTGTTCCAAACTCTTGAAGCGTCCTGTTGTGGCGTAACAATATGAATAAAAATAGTTGGCCCCAAGCTACGGCGTGTCGTCAGTTAAGCAGGATGATGATTGAGGCGAACTGCACGGCTGCGAGGAAGGTCGATTTCAGTTTATCGTAGCGGGTTGCGATAGCGCGAAACTGCTTGAGTTTATTGAAGAACCTCTCAACAAGGTTCCGTTCGCGGTAGAGAGAAAAATCGGTTTTCCGTCGTGTCGTTCTGTTGCGTTTTGGCGGGATGACCGGGGTAATCCCGCGCTGTATCAGCCGATCGATCAACCTGTCCGCGTCATACGCCTTGTCAGCAAGGAAAGCATCCGGTTCGATGTTTTCCAGAAGTGGTTCTGCCTGGGTGATATCGGCATCCTGTCCCGGTGTGATGCCGAGTTCCACTGGATTGCCCAGAGCGTCGCAGATGGCATGGATCTTTGTAGTTAGCCCGCCTCGTGATCGTCCGATGGCCTGATCCGTGCCCCTTTTTTGAGAGCTCCGGCACTATGCTGATGCGCTCGGACAATTGTGCTGTCGATCATCATGTATTCGTTGTCGTAATCAGCGGCCAGATAACGAAATATCCGTTCGATGACGCCGCTTTCACACCAGCGGCGCAGACGCCGGTGCACGTTTTTCCAGTCACCGAAACGGGCAGGAAGGTCGCGCCATGGAATACCCGCGCGATAGCGATACAGCACCGCCTCCACGAACAGACGGTTGTTCACCGCAGTGCCGCCGACATAGCCTTCTCGACCAGGAAGAAGATCCTTTATCCGCTCCCACTGGTCATCGCGTAAACTATAGCGCCGCATCTGTCTGTCTCCCCAAAAAAACGGGAAAACAGTCAGCACACGCAGACACAAAGTACAACCCTCACGTGCCACTCTCAGGGCTTAACTGACGACACGCCGTAGGAAAAAGCAATGGGTAATGCGTAAAATATGCTAATGCCCCTGA
>NZ_CP015164.1:2835000-2859878 GCF_001766235.1 Acetobacter ascendens | reverse complement strand
TTTGCCGCAAGCGGCTGGTCTGGATCAAACGTAAGTTTAACGGGAATACGCTGCACCACCTTGGTGAAGTTACCCGTCGCGTTATCTGGCTGAATAGGTGCAAAAGCTACACCAGTGGCTGGTGCCAATGAATCCACATGCGCTTTGAGGGGATGACCGGGGAATGTATCTACCCAGATAGTCGCGCTCTGGCCGGTTTGCACTTTTGTAAGCTGTGTTTCCTGAAAATTGGCCAGCACATAAGCTTCATGAACAGGTACAACAGCCAAAATACCCGTGCCGGGGTGCACATAATTCCCTACACGCACACCACGCTCACCCACCACACCATCCATTGGGGCTGGAATGGTGCAGTAAGATAAGTTCAGTTCTGCCTGTTTTTCATCACCCTGCATGCGCAGCAAAACACCACGGGCACGCTGAAGTTGAGCTTTTAAAACAGCAACTTGCCGAATAGCCGCATCCACCCCAGCCTGATCTCGGGCTATAGCTGCAGCAGCTTCTTTTTCCTGTGCTTCAGAAGATTGCTTTTGCTCAATTGTGCCCGCACCGCCAGAAGAAAGATTGCGATACCGAGTGGCGTTCTGCCGGGCAAACATTAGTGCCGCCTGATCTGCCAATACAGCTGCACGTGCTTGCGCAATAACGGCATCCTGCCGACCAAGTTCGGCTTCCAGATTGGCAACATCGCCTTGGGCGGCCAGCACATTGCCTTTTGCTACATCCAAGGCTGCACGGTAATCATCATCTTCAATATGCGCCAGTTCCTCACCAGCATGAACAAGCTGGTTATCCTGCGCAATAACCCGATCAATACGGCCTGAAACCTTGGGGGCAACTGTGGGGAAATCTGCCGTTACGTACGCATCATTGGTATATTGGTTGATACCATCACCATTGATCAGCCGCGCACCACCCCATGCAACAAGGGCAAGCACAGCAGCGACACAGCCAGCGTAAAGCAGCGGTTTTTTGTAGATCATAATCTGTATTCCGGATTAGCGGGCTGGAGTATTGGGGGAAGGCGGCGCGGCGGATACACACGGCGCGGCAGAATAAGATTCATGCAGGCATAACCAAGGCAAACCCAAATCAGCACATAATAGATATCGTTCAGTGCCAGAACGAGTGCCTGCTCATGCACATAAGTATGGAAAACCTGCAGTGAATTACGAGCAACATGCACACTATCGGGCGATGTAACAGAAAGCTGCTGCGTAATAGGGTTGCCCATACCCTGTAGGGCCAAACCATGCGTGCCATGATGATCGAGCAACATTGTGGAATGATATTGTTCCCGACGGCGGGTTAATGCCGCAAACAGTGCATACGCAACTGCATTGGCCAACCCTTTAAGCATATTGACCATACCAGAAATAAACGGGCCATCGGCTGGCCCCATGGCAAGGGTTGCCAGCATAAGGGTGGGAATAACCGTCATGGGTTGGCCAAAAACCTGAAGAATTTGCAGCGGATAAAAATTATCCCGCACCCAATCCACAGTCAGCCATGTACCCAACCATGCAGAAGCAGCCAGACACAACATGCCACCGCCAGCACAAAGCGGCAATCCACCTTACGACTGTTACAAAAAGCAGCAATCAACGGCAGCATGATAAGCTGCGGCAACGCCACAACCAAAGATACCGGAGCTGTTTGAATAGGCCGATACCCACGCACAGCAGACAGATAGGTGGCAGGAATATCCCCCATAATCGCACAAATGGCGAGAATACCCACCAAGGAAAGCAGAGCCGCCTGAATATTACGGGATCGCCAGTACTGAATGCGAAAATAAGGGCTGGGATGAAATGCCTCATTAATCACAAAGACAATAAATGCTGCCCCACCCCAGAATGTCAGATCCGTAATTACGGGGGAGCGGAACCAGTCCAACCTATCTCCCTGATACAGTACAACCACTAAGGAACAGATGGCCGGCAGCCCTACCAACAAGCCAAGCCAGTTAAACTTTTCAAATCTTTCAAAGTGCATTGGGTCTTTCGGCAACCCATAAGCCATCATTGCAATAGCCAATGCTGCTGTTGGAATAATTTCCCAATACAGCCAATGCCAACCCATGCACTCGAACCAGAATGCTTCCAACGGTAAACCCAGATTAGACCCAAAGGTAGCACTCATGGCATATCCACCAATACCAAATACCCGTATTTCTGGAGGAAGGTATTTCAGCATCACAGTCATCAGCACAGGCGGCAGACAACCTGCTGTTAACCCCTGAAAGGCACGCAGAATACAAAGTGAAGTCACATCTGGCATAAAGGGCGCGGGAATAGAAAGCAGCGCCATGATGGCCGTCATGAAAATAGAAAAGCGATAGATTGAGAACGTCATATAAAACCACGGCGTAAACGCCATGGCTGCAATATTGAATGCCTCATAAATCGCAATCACCCACGTGCCTTCATCGTGGCCAATGTGCATGGCACCCCGAATATTCGGAGAGACCGATCTCGGTCACATGCTCATTAAACCCTGCAACATGCACAGCAAGCAGCATGCCCAAACAGCCAATAGACGAGTACGCAGGCCAAAGGGTGGAATGTATGGAAGGGCGTGGTGGTGCGGCGTGAATAACTGGTGCACCAACCCCTTGTGCAGAAGCAGCGGTTGTTCATACACGCACTTCAAGCGGTCTGCTGCATCTCCGACAACCCCCATTTCTGATAAGTGACGAATTCGATTTTCGGAATAGAAAATTCTGGTCATTCCATAAATCAACATCTATTTCTGGAGGGATGAAAGGTTATGATCTCGACCTGCTACGCTACCTTCAGGTGCTTATCGAAGAAGAAAGCGTCTCTCTCGCTGCACGCCGGCTAAAAGTCAGTGAACCGGCCATGAGCCGCCAGCTTGCCAAATTACGCAAAGCGTTTGCTGACCCATTCTTGTGCAATCTGGCCGACGCATGACCCCATCGGCCTTTGCGGCTGGCATACTCAACCGTGTGCAGGATGTTGTTGTAGCCGCAGACAGCCTGATAGAAACACGCGAGCTCGCCAATCTGGCAAACATGGCGCCTACTTTTACCCTTCGGGCGAATGATCTGGTTGTGGCAGCCCTGGCGCTTCCACTTTTAGAAGCATTGAAAACGGATTGCCCACGCTGTGAAGTTATCTGGGCGCCCGAACTTGATGCTGCTGCATCTGATCCACTGCGTGATGGCAGTGTAGATTTGTACATCGGCGCAACAGAAATGATGAAGCCCGAAATACGCCGCCAAACTATTTTCCGAGACTATATGCGGGGCCTTGTGCGTAAAGGGCACCCTATTCTGGCAGAACCCATCACACCTCAAAGCATGGTACGCTACGATTATATCAGTGTTTCACGCAGGGGCCGGGCACAAGGCCCTATTGATTGGATGCTGCGTAATCAACATGGACTCACACGCAAGATTGCGATGGTGGTGCCCAATTATCATGCAATGATAGAAAGCATGAAAAATACAGATCTCATTCTGCCATTACCGGCATTGTGATTGATCATATCTCTCAAGATGCCCTTGGGCTAACATCTTTTGAATTTCCGCTCTCACTTCCATCTGTAGAAGCTTTTCAGGCGTGGCATCCTCGCCGTGACATGGACCCAGTACATCGCTGGCTAAGAGAAACGCTTTTCCGTGTTTCCCGACAGGTATTAGGAAAATTTCCTCCTTGATGTGATTAGAGGATGAGAAACTCTGGAAAGCATACCCAGCTTTCCAGAACATTCCCTATACCCATGCAAACTCTCATAAATATAGAATATTACTTTCTATACCTATGCAGTTCAGGAAGATTAAGGCCGGGGTTAATTTCAAAGTTAACCATTAAGCCAACCTGCGCAGCATATTTAACATTAGGCAGCACTCTGGAAGATGCAAGCTGATCGGGGTTCCAAATATATTCAAAATAAGGCGTTGCCATAACACCTGGCGCAACATTCAAGCCATAGTTCAGTTCCATCATTGTTTCCGAACTATTCCATTGATTGCGATAACCTTCGTCTTGCAAAGAAGCATTCATGGAATGCACGACTTTACGATTCCACAAATAACTCTGGAACACGAGGCCTACATAATCCCTCGGTCGTGAACGGAAAGGTCCCCAGTCAAACAGACCTGCCACAAAGCCATTTCTTACGGTGCCATCTCCCGATGTCAGAAAGTTTGCAGACCCAAAAACAATAAGCCCTCGTGTATCATTCGGGTCGGGCTTCCAGATCATCTGCTGGGCTTGCGCGTATACAGTTGTACGCCCACGGCGTGGTTGTGCCTTGCCGCCCGCTAATGCGTAAACTTGATGCTCGGTGTTATAAAGTGGATCACTGTAAATAGAGGTATCATACGTAAAGCCAAGGCTGTAAGCGCGAGGATACTTATCTGTTGTAAAGTCTGTATGATATCCGGCTTCAACGGGTATGAATTCGCCCTCTGCTTTATCAAATCCCCAGTCTGGTCCAGGCCAACCATTATGGTTTTTGGCGCGCACCCAAGGTTCTACTTCCCAGATACCGCCTTTAATATACGTAGAAGCTGTGGGCTTGATCAGCACACGTGCACTCCATGATGAAACCGTAAATGATGGTGATGAGCCATCAATTGTAAATGTTGTTGGTGATGAACACAGGAAGGTTGCAAACTGACAATACAGTTCCGAGCCTTCAAACTCACCACCTTTCGGGTTTGACGCGGATTTCTCACACTTGAGGCAATTTCGGGTCATTTTGTAGAATTCAGTCATCCCACAGGAGCCCGATCTGGAATATTGACGATATTCTGCTTCTGGCGGCGGGTTCTGAACGCAGTGAGGGTGTCACGGCCTGAGAAGGCAGTGTTGGTGGAAGCTATGTGGTCTGTGCACTGTCTGTTTCTTCAGATGGCCTGCCGGAGCCTTCGCAATCGTGCATGAGCGAGGGCGAATTCATGCTGACAGGGGAACATGTCCGGCATGGACAGGACAATCCGACGGACGCTGAGCGTTACACGTGTCGCGATTTTGAGCAGTCGTGCGCGTATGGTGCCACAGGTCGCCGTCTCCAGGCTGGTCTGGCCAAGGGCCAGTCTTTGCAGAGCGGTCAGCAGGACATAGGCTGCGGCCGAGAACCACAGCCGGAGCTGGTTGGCCCGGATGGTGTGGGACGAGGTCCTGTCTGAGAACAGATCCATCTGGCATTCCTTGATGCGGTTTTCCATATCCCCGCGTGCGCAGTAAATCTGTTCGTAGAGATGGCGGGGGTCGGACATTCCCTGCGGTAGCGTGGTGACAATAAAGCGATGATAGCGGTTGCCGTGGCGCCATTCGGCCTTGGCCACGACCCGCCTGCGGCGCGTCCAGCTGTCCTTTGTGATCCAGTCAAAGGAGGCGAAACCGCGCGCAGCTCTGCCTGTCGTGGCGGCTTCGTCACGAACCTCAGCGGACAAAGAGGCAATCCGGTCATACAGGCGGGTGTTGCCTGCAAGCCCGAACAGGAAGTCAACGTGGTTGTCTTCGCACCATGTCATCAGACTGTCCCGGGCGAAACCGCTGTCCCCACGCACCAGGATACGCACCCGGGGCCAGCGGCTCCTGATCTGCTCCACGATCCGGCGGATGTCTGCCAGTGCTTCCTTCCCCGGGTCCCTGTCTGCCGTGCGCAGGGTAGCGCTGAGGAGATGGTCCCCGCAGAAGATGTATAACGGCAGATAGCAGTTATGGCCGTAATATCCATGAAAGGCCCGGCCTTCCTGATGGCCATGGATACGGTCATCGGTGGCATCCACATCCAGAACGATCCGGGCGGGTGCGCGCTCATGCTGGTCCATGAAAAGCGTCACGAACAGGGTAGCCAGGGCCTCATGATCAGCAATGATGCGGCAGTAACGATCTGCCTGCTGCCCACTGCGCTCTAGCCGGTTCAGCGTGGATTTTCCTGCCAGTGCCGCACAGTTGGCCCGGCTTCCTGACAGACGTCCCGATACCAGACCCATGACAGGATCATGACGTAAAGCGTCATGGTCATTAAGGTCTTCATAGCCCAGTGCCAGGCCCATGATCCGCTGACGGACAAGGTCTTCAACCCGGTATTCCACAAAGCCGGGATGCCGCTTATCGCGAAAACAGGCAGCAAAGCGGCGGCTGAGACCCAGAATGTCATCAGCCTGCTTCACCAGAATGACGCCCCCATCCGAACTCATGCGACCCCCGTCAAAACGGGCCACAACACGCCGTCCACAGGAGGCTGGAAACTCATACGCGCCTGCGCTACACTCTGTCTGCATCGGGTTTTCTTATAGCTTACGAAAATTTCTTTTACACAAAATAGACTTTTTCATAATCTAACCCGATGTACAACCCTTCCGTGAGATTTCCGCGACGACAGCGTTACAGCGCGCTATTGCCTTGCGTCAGCCACCACCAGGCTGCGTCCATCATGCGGATCGTGGCAGTCAGTATTGTTCAGAGGATTACCGCAAACTCCTTTCTACCCATGGTTTTATCGTGTCCATGAGCAGAAAGGGAAACTGCTGGGACAATGCGGTCACGGAAAGCTTCTTCAAGACCGTGAAAGCTGAACTTCTGTGGCGGCACGCATGGATGACGCGTCAGGAGGTCGAGCAGGCTATGACATCCTACATCAATGATTTCTATAATCCTCAGAGGCTGCATTCCGCAATTCAATGGAAAAGCCCTCTGGATTATGAGCGCAACGCCGCTTAACAGATAACCCAAGGTCCAGAACTAAACCGGGACACGTCCAGTTGATACGTCAGACAGGTCAAGCCGTGTCAGTTATCTGCTGATGTCTGTCATTGCTCAAAATGAGCGTGAGACGATTAATGAGCGCATCAGGAGTGGCATAGACCATGCCCAGAAATATGGAACGAAAACAGGTCGTCCCATAGGCAGACCCAAAGCCAGTTCTGCAAAGGTGCAACATGCCCCTGACCTTTTAGCCTCTGGAAAAAGCTACAGACATGCCTCTTCCATTGCTGGTGTGTCTTTAGCCACATTGGTCAGACGTGTTCAGGCCGAGACAACGAACCTTTAGAAAAGTCCGATTACTGATTGTATGCTCGCATTGATACCCGCTTAGACTTATGTTGCAAGGAAATTTAACGAATATCGACACGCATATTTATTTCTCGTACATCGCAAATGCAATCGAAAAAAATACACATTTTTTGATTTCATGAAACTTTAACTTAAGTGTCACGAAACTCTCGCACGCAATTTTTTTATATCTCCTATTAGGACTGAGCGTCACTTTCTGAAGCTTAGAGGTTGAAATGTTGTTCCGTCCTTCTCGTTCAACGATCGGACTTTTTCTGTCTACATCTGTATTTTCTTACTCAATGGTTGGGTTAGATTCTGCCTCGGCTGCATCAGCGCAAATTGATATGATGGAAAAGCAAATTAAATTGATGCAAGGGCAGCTGCAGCAGATGAAGGCGCATCAGATGCAACGCGACCAAGAAATTACGAAATTAAAGAAACTGTCTGCCGAACATATGCATCGTGTTGGTCAGAAAGCTATGGATGGCTCTGTTCGTTTTGGAGAGGGCGAGGAATTATCTAAGAGACCTTTTCTGACTGTAGGGCCGTCAGATGCTAAAAACGCTCCAACAACATATGCAAAACTTACTGGTATCCCTGTGCCGATGTCGCTAGATGCACCTTCAAGAGGATTTCGTAAAGGACAATTTAATGTAAGTCGTATCTCGATCACATTGGGTGGTTTTGTGGAAATGGCCGGAATGTTCCGTTCTCGCAACGAAACAGCTGACATCAGTTCAAATTTTGGTGCTATCCCGTGGGGCAATAGTCCTAATGCTCATATAAATGAGTTTCATCAGTCTGAGCGTCAGAGTCGTTTTGCAGCATTAGTTGGTGCAGATATTACATCGAATCTTAGTGTTTCTGGATACACAGAGTTAGATTTTCAGGGAGCAGGTTCCTCTTCGAATTCAAGGCAGAGTAACAGTTATGTATTGCGTTCACGTCTCATGTATGGTGAATTAGAGGATCATGCACATGATTTCTACGTCATGGGTGGGCAAGCATGGTCTATGGCGACTATGTTCAAAAAAGGTATGTCTATGCGTAGTGAAGATATACCACTTGTCATAGATGCTCAGTACGTGCCTGGTTTCACGTGGACCCGCAATACTGGCGTGCGATTTGTTAAAGGATTTCATAATCACGAATATCATATAGGGCTTTCTATTGAAAATCCCCAATCTATATGGGGTGGGAATTTTTATACTGCTAACGGTGAAAAGCTTACTTATAACAATTCCGGTGGACAGGTTGAAAATAGTACAACTACATATTCAACAGATGTAGCTCCAGATATCATTTTAAAAGGCACAGCCGACCCGAGTTTTGGTCATTTTGAAGCGTATGGCTTAATGCGTTTCATGCATGATCGCTTGAGTTACAATGGAGGCGGAAAAAGCCATACTGCCGTTGCTGGTGGAGGTGGCGGTGGAATGATCATTCCAATTGTCAAGAAGAAATTTGATTTCGAAGCTTCGGGGATGATGGGCTACGGTATCGGGCGCTATGGTACGTCCAATTTGCCTGACACGACAACTAATAGGAACGGTTCTCCAGCCCCTCTTCCGGAAGCGCAAACGCTAGTGGGCCTTATCTGGCATCCGAGCAAAGTGATTGATATATATGCCTATGGTGGCATGGAAGAGATACTGAAGCGTAGTTCGTATAGTGTAGGTGGAACTCCTTATGGTTACGGAAACTCTCAATATAACGTTGCCGGTTGCAATATAGAATATAGTTCCTTGGGTTGTAATGCAAATATTAAGCGCGTAGCTCAAGGCACTATTGGTATGTGGTGGCGTTATTCGCAGGGTGATTATGGGACACTTGCACTGGGTGCTCAGTTCTCTCATACGGATGTTATTGGCTTCTCTGGAGTGGGCGGTCCAAAACCGCATACTGATGATAATATGGCTTTCATTTCAATTCGCTATATGCCATTCCAGTAATAGTTGTTACGATAAATGAGTTTGCCCCGATGAAGCTTCGTATTACTATTGATCCTGAACACATAGCTCGTCAGGTAGCTGAACAATGTATTCATCAAAATGATACTTTGGAAGCAATGGGTAATTATCTCATCGGAGCAGCCTATGCCGTTAGTTTTTCTATCAGCCGTACACGGAAGTGGGAAGAAGGCGATTTTGTAAAAATTGGTAAGCATATGATTGAAGTTGGTACAGCGCATTATTTAACTTTAAAAGAGCAATAGGCCCTCAAAGTTGTGATAGCCTTATGATAAACAAAGAAAAGCAAAAAAAGCTTTATAAATCTTTGAAGATGGGGAGTTTCAATGAAGGAGATTTGGCTATAGAGGTCATGGGAAAAGTATCTGATAAATGGATGCTTTTGATTTCTGAAATGATTTTCTCACAATCACCAATACGATATATGCAAATTAGCAGAGGTATACCATCGATCAACTTGAGGATGCTAGGGCCAGTTAGTGCTTGATCCAGTCTGCTGCGGCAGCGATGTGGATGACCGCGAGGAACGACGTTGCTGTTTTTTTCGTATCTGGTTGCGACAGCGCGCCACTCCTTGAGGCGAGCCCAGAGGTTCTCGACAAGATGTCGACACCGATAGGCCCATTTTGGGCAGGCGACCGGCCCATCGCGTCGTTTCGCAGGAATGGCGGGCTGGGCTCCCATGCCCCATATCCGTTCACGAAGGGCATTCGACGCATTGAATTGCCCCGGGTTTTGTGGAGACGTTTTTTATCTGATTTAAGCGGCTAATGCATGTGATTTCTGTTGTGCATAAAAGCGTGCCTCAGCTTCTGCTGGGGGGATGTTTCCAATGGAGGACAGGATCCGTCGATGATTGAACCAGTCGACCCATTTAAGTGTTGCTAGTTCAACAGCTTCCCTGTTTTTCCATGGTCCCTGCCGATAGATGAGTTCGGTTTTATAAAGTCCGTTGATGGTCTCCGCCAGGGCGTTATCATAGGAATCTCCAACGCTTCCGACAGAAGCAACAAGGCCCTCTTCAGCCAGTCTTTGCGTGTAGCGAATGGACACATACTGACAGCCGCGGACGCCCTTCTGTTTGTCAAGTAGCAAAACGTGTGGCGTTGATGTCCCGATGTCGGCGTATGATGATCCCGTAGACCTCACGGGCGATATAGCGCTTGAGGATACGGATAACCTCAAGTTTGGAATGTCCTTCTGCCACACGCCTGGCAACATAGGCGCGTGTTTTTTCATCTGTTCGCAGGCGTCCAATCGCGATGATATGCAGGGCGCTGTTAGCCGCCCGATCACCACCTCGGTTCAGACGATGACGAATTGTTTTTCCAGAGGACGCCGGAACAGGCGTGACACCGCAAAGGGCAGCGAAGCTGGCCTCTGATTTCAGGCGGTCTGGATTGTCGCCGGCTGTCAGAAGAAGTTGCGCTGCTCCATTATAGCCTATGGAATTTCTGGCAATGAGGTCAGGTGCCAGTTCCTCAACAATAGCCTTGATCATCAGATCCAGTTCACCAATTTCGTCATGCAGTTCAAGGTAGCGACGCGCAAGAGATTTCAGGCTGATCCGATAAGCTGCCTCGATATCGCGATAAGCCGTGAGATCCGGTCGGGAGGCAGCAAGAGTGCGGATCAACTGCATGCGGGTCATGGAGCGAAGATGCTCACGCAGGGTATCTGGGGCCGCAATGATGGTGTTCTGGATCATCTGCAGGGAAATCCGTCGTGCACTTACGGCAGTTTTGCGGCACGCTCTCAAGACCCGGAGTGCTTCCACCATGCCGTCCCTGCGTCGTGGTGTAACGGTGCGTTGGCCTGCAAAGGCGGCGTGCGCTGCGTTCTGGGCGTCCAGATCATCATTCTTTCCACGCCGACGCCGATCATGTCGATCCGGCGCCGTGACTTCCAGAACTTCAACCTCAGCAGCCTGAAGATAACGCAACAGGCCAGCACCATAGCTGCCGGTTGATTCAACACCCACACGCACGAGATCACCTGCGGCTCGCATCCAGGCCAGCATCTGCCGATACCCCTGTCTTGTCGTGGGGAAACTCTGTGTGCCGATCACATGGTCCTGCTCGTCAACAATGGCTGCAACATGCAGATCCTTGTGGGTGTCGACACCGCCAACAACCTGACGCAGTCTTTCTTCGTTTTTGTCCATGACGGTTCCTCGCGCTTCTCTGTCGTGATGGCTAGGCCAAGGTCCGCTGCATGGACAGGACAGTCATGAGACCTCATCAGGTCAGGCCCTTCTCGGGTCACAGGCAATGGCCAAGGCATAGCCTTTCCGCGAGGTGCTTCCGGACAGTCGACGCGGATTTCTCACACTTGAGGCAATTTCGGGTCATTTTGTAGAATTCAGCCATCCCACAGGAGCCCGATCTGGAATATTGACGATATTCTGCTTCTGGCGGCGGGTTCTGAACGCAGTGAGGGTGTCACGGCCTGAGAAGGCAGTGTTGGTGGAAGCTATGTGGTCTGTGCACTGTCTGTTTCTTCAGATGGCCTGCCGGAGCCTTCGCAATCGTGCATGAGCGAGGGCGAATTCATGCTGACAGGGGAACATGTCCGGCATGGACAGGACAATCCGACGGACGCTGAGCGTTACACGTGTCGCGATTTTGAGCAGTCGTGCGCGTATGGTGCCACAGGTCGCCGTCTCCAGGCTGGTCTGGCCAAGGGCCAGTCTTTGCAGAGCGGTCAGCAGGACATAGGCTGCGGCCGAGAACCACAGCCGGAGCTGGTTGGCCCGGATGGTGTGGGACGAGGTCCTGTCTGAGAACAGATCCATCTGGCATTCCTTGATGCGGTTTTCCATATCCCCGCGTGCGCAGTAAATCTGTTCGTAGAGATGGCGGGGGTCGGACATTCCCTGCGGTAGCGTGGTGACAATAAAGCGATGATAGCGGTTGCCGTGGCGCCATTCGGCCTTGGCCACGACCCGCCTGCGGCGCGTCCAGCTGTCCTTTGTGATCCAGTCAAAGGAGGCGAAACCGCGCGCAGCTCTGCCTGTCGTGGCGGCTTCGTCACGAACCTCAGCGGACAAAGAGGCAATCCGGTCATACAGGCGGGTGTTGCCTGCAAGCCCGAACAGGAAGTCAACGTGGTTGTCTTCGCACCATGTCATCAGACTGTCCCGGGCGAAACCGCTGTCCCCACGCACCAGGATACGCACCCGGGGCCAGCGGCTCCTGATCTGCTCCACGATCCGGCGGATGTCTGCCAGTGCTTCCTTCCCCGGGTCCCTGTCTGCCGTGCGCAGGGTAGCGCTGAGGAGATGGTCCCCGCAGAAGATGTATAACGGCAGATAGCAGTTATGGCCGTAATATCCATGAAAGGCCCGGCCTTCCTGATGGCCATGGATACGGTCATCGGTGGCATCCACATCCAGAACGATCCGGGCGGGTGCGCGCTCATGCTGGTCCATGAAAAGCGTCACGAACAGGGTAGCCAGGGCCTCATGATCAGCAATGATGCGGCAGTAACGATCTGCCTGCTGCCCACTGCGCTCTAGCCGGTTCAGCGTGGATTTTCCTGCCAGTGCCGCACAGTTGGCCCGGCTTCCTGACAGACGTCCCGATACCAGACCCATGACAGGATCATGACGTAAAGCGTCATGGTCATTAAGGTCTTCATAGCCCAGTGCCAGGCCCATGATCCGCTGACGGACAAGGTCTTCAACCCGGTATTCCACAAAGCCGGGATGCCGTTCATCGCGAAAACAGGCAGCAAAGCGGCGGCTGAGACCCAGAATGTCATCAGCCTGCTTCACCAGAATGACGCCCCCATCCGAACTCATGCGACCCCCGTCAAAACGGGCCACAACACGCCGTCCACAGGAGGCTGGAAACTCATACGCGCCTGCGCTACACTCTGTCTGCATCGGGTTCGTTTATTGCTTATGAAAAATTATTTTGTACAAAACAGACTTTTTCATAATCTAACCCGATGTACAACCCTTCTGTGAGATTTCCGCGTCAACCCGGTATTCCACAAAGGCAGGATGCCGCTCATCGCGAAAACATGCAGCAAAACGGCGACTGAACCCCAGACTATCATCGACCTGCTTTACCAGGATGACACCGCCATCCGAACTCATGCGACCCCCGTCAAAACGGGCTACAACACGCCGTCCATAGGAGGCTGGAAATTCATACGCGCCTGCGCTACACTCTGTCTGCATCGGGTTTTCTTATAGCTTACGAAAATTTCTTTTACACAAAATAGACTTTTTCATAATCTAACCCGATGTACAACCCTTCTGTGAGATTTCCGCGTCGAGCATGGCTGGTGCCAGAGGCAGTTCATGAGCCTGTCCAGGGGCCAGCGCAAAACCGAAGGCTTTTCCATGTCCATCAGCGATCACGCAGACTTTTGTGCCATAGCCGCCGCGAAAGCGGCCAAGTGCTTCACGATGGTCTCGCTCTTCGAAAGAGGCCCCTTTTTTTGGGCTCCCGCCGCTTTGTGGTGAGCCCTGATGTTCGTGCCATCCAGAAAAGTCATTCCGAATGCCACTCCCTGTTGTTCCTGAACCAGTGCGAGCAGCCGCTCCCATACGCCGAGCTTCGCCCAGCGGATGAAAAGCTGCGCAGCCCGCCACCACGGACCCAGTTCAGCGGGGATGCTCCGCCATTTCGCGCCATTCTCATGACGCCAGAAAATCGCTGCTATCGTCCGCCGCAGATCATGTGGCGGCGTCTTGCCCCTCGGGCGAACCTCCTCAATCAGAGGTTCCCAGATCGCCCATGTCTCGTCCGTAAAGGTGCCTGTTCTGTCTCCTTCTTTCATCCCTACAATATGGGAAGAAATTCAAGATCTAACAGGCCCTAGTATGCGCCAGAAAGAAGTGCACCACCGCCAGGTGCTACTGCTTCCAACTTCATGGCTTTAAGCATGGCATATGTTGTTGCTACAGCAGCACTCAAAGTCGGTTTGCCAGTTATAGCTTCCACCATAGATACAACGGGAAGCGAGGGCATCTGCACACAGGCGGAAACAATAACTGCATCAGCATCCTGATAACGTAGGCCCTTCACAATCTCTGGTAAACGCTGGCAATCATGACGCCCCACATCCAGATTATCTGGAATTTCCAGCGCCACATAATCAATAACTTCAATACCTTCGCGGCTGATGTAATCCACTACCAGTTCCGTCAAAGGCCGCATGTAAGGGGCTACAACCACAATTTTCTTGGCGCCAAGAACCTTTAGGCCATCAATCAGCGCTCCCGCACTAGAGCATAATCCGATCAGTCTGGTTCATATCCAGCGGCGGTGAAGCACGCGGCGGCCTGGCGATGAGAGATATCGTCAATTGCTCCACAGACGGTATTTTGAAGAGCGTCGAGGGTTCGCGGTGCCACCCGTCTGATCCACGCCTTCATTTTGGCGAAGATGTTTTCGATCGGGTTGAAATCAGGACTGTAGGGCGGCAGGAACAACAACCTGGCGCCGACTGCCTCCACAGCCTCGCGGGCAACGGCTCCTTTATGGGCGGACAGATTGTCCAGAATGACGACGTCTCCCGGCGACAGGGTTGGAACGAGCACCTTGCGGGTATAGGCGGCAAACCATTCGCCGGTCATTGGGCCGTCCAGCATCATCGGTGCTGTCATGCCGGAGAGGCGCAGTCCGCCGATGAACGTCGTGGTTTTCCAGTGCCCGTGGGGCACGGACATCCGACAGCGCGTGCCCCGTTGTGACCGCCCCCGCAGGCGAGCCATCTTCGTTGAGACGGCTGTTTCGTCGATGAAGATCAGACGGGTCGGATCAAGGTCAGGCTGGCTGTCAAACCAGGCCTCGCGCTGCTGTGCGACGTCGGGCCGTGTCTGCTCGCTGGCGTGCGCCGTTTTTTTTGATGGTCATGTCGTGACGGTCGAGACAGCGCCAGATCGTGCTCGGCGCAAAGCGGACACCGTGTTCCGCTGCAAGTGTCTCCGCCAGTTCGACAAGGGAAATATCGGCCTTTGTTTCAATCGCGGCCAGCAGGAAGGTTGACCACGCTTCAATCCGGTGAGAACGGCGATCGCCGCCCTGTTTAAGCGCATGGTCACGACCGCTGGCCTGCCACTCAGCAACCCAGCGGATAACGCTCGACGAAGACACACCAAAACGAACCGCCGCCGCACGACGGGTCATGCCAGAGGCAACAGCCGCAATCGTGCGGCGGCGAAGGTCAGCAGACAGGGCTCGGGTCATACGGGCCGGCCTCCATACCGGCACATAGTATGAATCAGATTTCGACCAGTATGGGAATCTTAAAATGAACCTATTAGATCGGATTATGCTCTAGTAATGCCAGGAGCCAACACCAACGGCTTACCTTTACCGCCATACCGCAGATAATGCTGACGAATACCGTTGGCATATACATTGGCACCATAAAGAAGTTTTTCTTCACTCATAATTCAATAATCTCCTGAATATTAATTAGGGATACGGGATAGCAGCGCGTCCAACGGCATAACGTCTGCAACTTTCTGGGCCATATCGAACAGATTGGCCTCATGCGGGCCAATTGCACGATCCCCTACGCAATCTGAGATAACAACCGGGCGAAAACCAGCCTGCATGGCATCCAGCACGCTTGCACGTACACAACCCGATGTTACACAACCCGCCACCACCACAGTCTGCACACCATGGCTTACAAACCAAGCTGCAAGCGGTGTGCCTGCAAATGCAGAAGGCACCGTTTTGCGCACAACATATTCACCCGCCACCGGTGCAAGTTCAGGCACAATAGCCGAAGCCGGATTATTTTCCGTAAGCCCCAACATGGAAGGGACCTTTAGAGAAAAAATATTTGCATCAGCACCATCATCTGCAAAAACGATGCGTGAATGTGCAACTTTCCAACCTTGCCCGCGCGCAAATGCAAGCAGATCCTGCGTACGTTCAATAGCCTGCGGAATATTCCCACCGCCAAATGCTTCCGGATCAGCAAAACCATTGACAAAATCAATGATTAACAGGCCGACACCTCCAACAATGCCGATCTCGTTACCAAAACCCTGTTTCTGATACCGTGCCTCATCACGCATATCTTCTGTTGTCATTAGGATTCTCCAACCAGTTTACCATTTCGCACCACGGCTTCACCATCCAGCATTACTGTGCAATCACGCATGGGAATATCAATATGGCAGGCTGTATCACGGTCACCGCCAGCTTCATTATTAGGACCAGTGGACCATAGGAAATTACCGGCACAAGCACGCGGATCCATGCCAATACTTGCCTCTCGATCATAGAACCCCATCACAGACCAATGTGCACGGTTCTGTAGCCCCCAGCCTATGTGCGAAACCGCAAAAACTTCAGGGTCATGAAAACTTTCCATGTAATCACGCAGGTGATCAGCTTCAAAACCACCTTCAATAGCGCGCACGTAGCCTTTTTCCAGATGACAGGTAATAGGGGCCGTGATGTAACTTTTCTGCGGCAGAAGAATATCCCCCGGCGCCAGCACAATCTTACCTTCAGCCGAGCCTTCATTTGCCCATGTTGCCAAAAAACCGCTTGGCCAATGGTCCCATCTTCCTGGTTTATCTACAAAACCGTATTCTTCCAGAATAGGATATTCACCCAACGCAAACGTAGCATCCGTGCCTGCTGCAGATGTTACTTTCATAACTTTGGCAGCTTTGAGCCGCGCTGAATTCTCCAGCACGCGCGTACGATCCTCGGCTGTAGGCGTCATACGCACCAACACATCTGGTGGCTCCACTACCAGTAGAATACGCCCACCAGCATCTAAAATCTCATGCTGTTCAGCAGAGAAAAGCAATGTCATAAGATCCAGCACAAGATCACTGGCCTTTAGCATTTCCACTGCGGCCCTGTTGCCAGTAAGTGGTGTTGTGCCAACATAAGCCAAAGGATCTCGTGAAAGAGACGTTCCACCATTGGTAGGCTGCAAATCAAGCCGATTGGCAATGGCACCTTTTTCCTGCACCGCAAGAAGAGCGCAGCGCAAGGTCTGTGCATTTGTTCCTATTGAGGTCAGGATTGTAACGCTCTGGCCGCTCTGCAAATTGCAAAGATCCAGAACCTGGCGCCATGATTGGACGAGTTCAAAATCACTTACGGGCATTGGAATGCTCCCCTAAAAAAGGCGTTCCGGTGTGACGCTGCTGGACAAAAGGCAAAAGACACATGGCTTAGTGCCTTCCTTCCGCACGAATACGCGCAACCCGAGCAACAAGATCGCTCCATTCCCCTTTTTCCGGAGCCATGGTGCGACGCAGGAAGGCCACGACTTCCGCAATCTGCCGATCAGACAACAGGTTACGGTAAGCTGGCATCATGTTAGCTGCCTGATGTGCTGGTGACGGTGCACCATCAAGCACCACACGAATAAGATTATCTGGTGTATCGGCCCATACATTACTGTTCAGAGACAGTTGAGGGCGTGCTCCATACAGATGCATCCCTTCCCCTTCATGACACACTGCACAGCCCGAATTGTAGATACGTGCCCCTTCCCCTTTCTCCATGGATTGAAGATCTGCAGTACGGGTCAGTATCTGTTGTCGTAAGGCTGGTGCGCCCTCTGCTGTTTGCCTTGTATCAAAAGAGGCAATGTAATGGGCTATAGCCCGCACATCTGCATCTGGCAGGTCTTCCATGGCGTGCACAACAGGTGCCATAGGGCCGCCAGCAGGGCCATGATTGGGACTGAAGCCAGTACGCAAATAGGCGTAAAGATCATCTTCGCTCCACGGCAGTGGAGAGCGTGACAGTGTAGATAATGCTGGGGCAACCCAACCTTCGGCTTCTCCCCCTGCCAGATAAGCTGTTTTCCAACGCTCGGCACCCAGTGCATTACGTGGCGTATGGCATGCAGAACAGTGACCTAACCCTTCTGCCAAATACGCTCCCCTGTTCCATTGCTCTGAACGGCTCGGATCCGGCACAAACGGTGCTGTGCTATGGAACAGCGTATTCCACCCAGCCATGGAAAAACGTAAGTTATACGGAAACTTTAATGCCGTTTTGGGAAGCTTCTGCTCTACAGGCTCCTGCGACATCAGGTAAGCATAAAGCGCCTGCATGTCTGCATCGCTTGTTTTTGCAAATGCTGTATAAGGAAAGGCCGGATACAAATGCCTTCCATCACGGCTAATTCCTTCACGCATGGCGCGTTCAAAGGCAGCATAAGACCATTGGCCAATACCTGTTTTAGGATCTGGCGTTAGGTTAGTAGAATAAATCGTGCCGAATGGTGTTTCCAACGCAAAACCACCAGCATTTTCCTTACCGCCCGGAACTGTATGGCAAACAGCGCAATCTCTCGCTGCTGCAACCTGTTTGCCTTTAGCGATAATTTCTGCAGAAAACATACCGGGCACTGGGGGAGCAACTGGAGCGATAGGTGCACGCCATGGCAAAACTGTTGCTAATGCACTGCCTGCCACGGCAAAAGCCGCCCCTAACCCAGCCTTACGTAGCAAGCCTTTCCATCCCTGGCTTGCCATAGCCGGACGGGCACCTTTTCCATGAGAAGACAACGACGCTAAAGGTACAACAGAAGGGCGCTCTAACGGCCCCAATGCCTCATCCAAACGCGTTTTGACTTTTTCAGGTGTAAATGGAACATCCCGAAAACGCACGCCAGTAGCAGCATATATTGCGTTTGCAATAGCTGCGGCACTGGGCACGGATGCAGACTCTCCTGCTCCGAGAGGGGGCTCCTCCGGGCGATCCATAAGCACCGGATTGATTTCAGGAATATCCGGGAATTGAATAATCGGATATCCGCCCCATTCCCGGCTTTCTACACCTTTCTTGTCGAACGTAACCTGCTCTGTCAGCACACGGCTTGTGGACTGCACCACATTGCCATGCAGTTGGTGGCGAATACCGGCCGGATTGATCATCAACCCAGCATCTTGCCCGACCACAGCACGCGTCACGCTTACTTCACCTGTAAGGCGATCAACCGCAACATCAGCCACCCATGCAGACCACGCGGCAGGCTTGCCGGGAAAAGGCCCATGAACATAAAGCGCATAGGCCAATCCACGCCCGTGCAAGATACGTTCCTTTGGATCAACCTGAGGCGGTTGCGTACGCGGCTCCCATCCAGCTTTTGCCGCTGTTGCCTTAAGAAGTTCTGCATTACGTGTATCTGGAAGATAGCGCAGGCGATACTCCAGCGGATCTACGCCTGCCTCTGCTGCCAGTTCATCAATATAGCTATCGTGCGCAAAGCTGTTGGGCAGTGCAGATACACCACGGAACCATGAAGCACGCGCTAAAGGCGGCATATCTTTTACTGTAACCCGTGCATTCGCATAATCATAAGGTGGGATAGACGTTCTATCCCCCATCTGAGCTACAGCAGGTACTTCCGCAGGCACTTGCCCCGTAAGCACCAGCGCCAGCAATGGCGATACATTGGAAGGGTAACTTGTATCTAAATTATAAGCGACAGGCGCACCGTTAGCATCCAGCCCACCTTCAATACGCACAAGCTGGGCCGCACCTTTAGGTTCCCAAACATGTTCCTGAGCACGGGAAAGCTGAACCCGAACAGGCCGCCCAACTGCGCGAGAAAGAAGAGCGGCATCGCCCCCTACATCATCCGCACAATTCCGCCCATAACACCCTGCCGCTTCGTGGCGAATAACCGTTACATTGGTAACAGGCAAATCCATCAACAAAGCGATACCGGCCTGCAGCATATGCGGGTTTTGCGTACCAGACCAAACTGTCAGGCTACCTTCATGCCAGGATGCCACAGAGCAAGAAGGCCCAATAGAGCCATGCATCTGATAAGGCCAATGGTATTCGCGATCTAGACGATGGGAGAGTTCACCCAACGTCGCATCCACATCTCCACGATCCAAAACAATGCGAGGCTCATACGGGTTAGCCCTTATCGCTTCTATCGGATCTGAAAGATCTGGTACAGCAACTGGTGCCCACGTAACTTGTAACGCTTCTGCCGCCGCAATTGCCTGTTCCTCACGCTCAGCAACCACCCCGACAAAATCACCAATCACCACTACGTCTACAAGGCCCTCAATATGGGTCACAGATGCACGATCCACCTTTAATAACGAACGCCCTACAAACGGACCATGATCATAACCCGCATAGGGAGGCCGAATAACACGACCATGCAGCATGCCCTCTACGCGCACATCATGTACGTAAACCATGCGGCCCGTTACTTTATCTGGAATATCGACCCGCGGATGGCTGCGGCCTACCAGCCGATATTCAAATGGAGGCTTCACCGGCGTAGTTTCATCCAATTCCTCACGGATTTGAACACCACGCACAACATCTCCCATCCCCCAGTCTGTTATTCCGGGCGGAGATCCTGTTAGCTTCCCATTGCGGAAAGATAAGGATTCAACAGGGGATTTTGTAAGTTGTGCAGCACGTTGTAGCAGCAACTTGCGTGCCTGCGCCGCTGCCCGACGTAACGGACGAGATGAAACCTGAATGGTCTCACTTGCAATTGTCGCCCCTTGATCAGGGGTGCGATCTGTATGCCCCAGCACCATCCGGACATGTGTAGGATCTGCATCCAGTTCTTCTGCTACAATCTGAGCCAGGGAAGTCGCAATACCTGTTCCAAGGTCTACATGCCCACAAAACCCTAAAATCTGACCGTTTTCATCAACCTGAACCAGAACCTCATCCCGTGGGATAAATTCTCCTCGTGCAGAGAGCCCTTTGGGAGGAAGTGATTTCCGGAATATCTGGAGCACACCGGTCATTTTCCGCTATCCTCCTTTTCCAATCCGGCTGCAATTCGTGCAGCGCGCATAATTTCTACATGAGTGCCGCAACGACAAAGATTATAGCGCAGGGCCGCCTTTAGTGCGTCTTCATCGGGATCGGGGGTCGCGTCTAAAAACGCCCGCAGCGTCATGACCATACCGTTCAGACAGTAGCCACACTGCGCTGCCTGCGCTGCAACCACAGCCTTTTGCACAGGATCACTTCCATCTGGAGAAAGGCCTTCCAGTGTCACAATGTTTTTACACTTTGCTGCAGCGTTTAACGAGATCACACAACTACGTGCAGCTTTCCCGTCCATTAGCACCGTGCAGGCACCACAAGCCCCTAAACCGCAGCCATATTTGGGGCCATTCAGCCCCAAATCATTGCGCAAAATTGTAAGAAGTGGCGTATTCTCGGCTGCCGTAATGGCATGACGGCGGCCATTAACTGTTAGAAAGACGCTGGCTGCCATAACGCCCCTCCTCTTTTCTACGGTTATTCGATTGTCAGATCGTAGATATTGTCACCGTAACACCAGTAAGGATCTTCAGGCTGCCGTAACCATGTATTGGCATTGGAAATGCTCTGAACCTTGGTCGCACGCTCTTTTCGTGCTTCATGATAAGAACGGAATGTACGTTCCAGATCCTTTGTACCTAATTCAGTAAGACACCGGGCCAAAACAGCTGCATCTTCCACTGCTATAGCCGCCCCTTGCGCCATATGCGGCTTCATTGGGTGGCAGGCATCTCCTAGCAATACAGAACGGCCCTGATACCAAACAGGCAATGGTGCACGCGTTTTAAGCGGCCATTTCGTAACAACATCAGTCGCGTCGATATAGCCCTGAACCATTGGATGGAAGCCCTTGAATGCTTCACGCAACGCTTCACGTGAGCTCGGCAACTGTCCAGCACGAGAAGTCCATTCTGCTGGCTCCCCTGTTACCAGGTAGAACTCATCCTCGTTCTTATCAAGATAATAGCACACGATATGCCGATCAGCAGACCACCACTTCGCGTTCAGATCAGCACCCAAGCTTTTGGCGACCGCACCCGGAATAATGGCACGATGCGCAATCCATCCAGTATAAACAGCCTCGTCCAGACCGAAGATTTTTTCGCGTACACGCGAGTTTATACCATCAGCGCCAATAAGGATATCAACCTTTTCTGAAGCACCGTTTTCGAAATTCAGTGTAACGCCTTGACCGTCATCTGTAAAATCGACCAGTTTATGAGCCCATTTCACACGTTCCGAACTTACACAGTCCAGCATAGCCTGATGCAGATCACCACGGTGAATGGTAATATAAGGCGCACCATAGCGTCCCCGTTCAGCATTAAGTGGAATCTTGGCCATAACTGTGCCGTCGTCCCACTTACGGCTGAGCCAATAATCAGGAAGACATGAAATTTTTTCTAGCTTTTTATCAAGACCATTTAAAGTAGCGAGAATTTTAAGGACGTTGGGACCAAACTGGATACCCGCACCCAGCCGAGAAAAAGCGGGAGCCTGATCAAACAGAACAACATCAAAACCGGCTTTTCCAGCAGCCCTGCTGCTGCAACGCCACCAAGCCCTGCCCCTGCAATGCCTATACGAACTCCACCTGACATATTAACTCTCCGACCAGCAGTAAAATTACAGACTTAATAGCGTATACGCGATATATGAATGTTCAGGGAGGAACGGAGAAACGTCAAGATAATAATTTCATTATCGTTACGTTTTTTATAACATGTTGATTTTTAGTGTTTTATTATTCTTTGTTCTTCGTGCGGAATATCCTGAGACTTTCAAATTACGAAAATCATCAGAATCTTAAAACACTAAAACCAGTTATATTTTTAGGGTTTTCTATAACAACAGATGTAGCCGAAACGTATTTCTCAGCTGTCAATGAGATACCAATATGCCAGCATTATGCTTCAAAATGAGATAGCTTCTGTAAAATATGGAGCACAGCAATCTGCTCACACTCATTTAACGGAGACAATGTCATATCAGTCACCTGCCGTGCTACAGGAATGGTCTCATGTAAAAGTTGTTCACCTTCAGGCATAAGCGAAACAAGTTTCTGCCTACGATCTTGCTTACCCTGTTCTACCTTCAACAACCCACGTTTTTTTAGACGCGATACAATGTCACGCAATGTCGCATGATCAATCGCAGCTTCATGGCTAATCTGAACCAAAGAAGCCTGACCAAGTTTATGGGTGGTAACCAAAACAGCAAATTGCGCAGAGGTAAGATGTTGGTCTGGAATATGCTCCTGAAAAATGGCTGTATGACGCTGATAAGCGCGCCGTAACAGAAAACCAACTTGTTCATCCAAGGCATAATTCTGTTCAGATTTCTTTTTATTATTCTTCATATCGCATTTCCCTTAAATATATTTTGATAAAAAATAACCTTTAAATTTCTGTTGTTCGATATGAACTTTTATACATAATCTAGCCTTCAGCTCAGCTTAAGAAACTAATCTTATGAGAGTTCCTATTTCTACTAGCATGTTTTCTCTCTAATCGGCTCAAATAATATGAGCGCGCTGCTATCTAACCTATTGCATGCGTAATGGATAAGAAGCACCAAATAATCTTTAATAGAAACCTTATGAGTCATTCAAAGCAAGAAACAGAGAACTTAATGGGACTGAATAGAAATTATAGATGTTAGATAAATCATTTAAAATAAGGTTCGAATCCCGCCGCGGACACCATTATGTATTTTTCTAGTGATTTAGACGCCTGTTGAGACGTGTCACATACGCAAAACCCCGCCGAGTCAGGGACTTAGCGGGGTTTCAGAAACTGTGCTTGGTTGCGGGGGCAGGATTTGAACCTGCGGCCTTCAGGTTATGAGCCTGACGAGCTACCGGGCTGCTCCACCCCGCGGTTGTAAGTGTGTTGAAATTTGCTGGGGTAATATTTGAGTAGGGTGGATTGGAAGACCTGGCGGCGACCGACTTTCCCGTGGCTTAAGCCACAGTATCATAGGCGCTGGGGGTTTTCACGGCCGAGTTCGGGATGGGATCGGGTGGATCTCTCCCCGCCATGGCCACCAGGTCATCCAGTCCACCCTGTAGAGGGTGTGTGGAGGACGGTTGGTATGAAGAAGTAGGCGTCTATATGGATGATTTCTGTGCACGGGCTGTCCTTTTAAGGGGACAGTAAGAGAGTGAGCCTATTGGGTGATTAGGACCAGTTAGCTGCACGTGTTACCACGCTTTCACACCTGGCCTATTAACGTGGTGGTCTACCACGACCCTCAGGGAGACCTAGTTTTGAGGTGGGTTTCCCGCTTAGATGCTTTCAGCGGTTATCCCTTCCATACTTAGCTACCCGGCGGTGCCGCTGGCGCGACAACCGGTGCACCAGAGGTATGTTCATCCCGGTCCTCTCGTACTAGGGACAAATCCTCTCAAGTCTCCAACATCCACGGCAGATAGGGACCGAACTGTCTCACGACGTTCTAAACCCAGCTCACGTACCACTTTAATCGGCGAACAGCCGAACCCTTGGGACCTGCTCCAGCCCCAGGATGTGATGAGCCGACATCGAGGTGCCAAACCTCCCCGTCGATGTGGACTCTTGGGGGAGATCAGCCTGTTATCCCTAGAGTACCTTTTATCCGTTGAGCGATGGCCCTTCCACGCGGGACCACCGGATCACTATGGCCGACTTTCGTCTCTGCTCGAGCTGTCACTCTCGCAGTCAGGCGGGCTTATGCCATTGCACTCAACAGCCGGTTTCCGACCGGCCTGAGCCCACCATCGCGCGCCTCCGTTACACTTTGGGAGGCGACCGCCCCAGTCAAACTGCCCACCATACAGGGTCCCGGATCAGGCTAACTGACCACGGTTAGACATCAGAAAAATTCAGGGTGGTATTTCAAGGATGGCTCCACAGGAACTGGCGCCCCTGCTTCAAAGCCTCCCACCTATCCTACACAGAATGTCTCTGATGCCACTGTAAAGCTGCAGTAAAGGTTCATAGGGTCTTTCCGTCTGACCGCGGATACCCCGCATCTTCACGGGGAATTCAATTTCGCTGAGCCGATGCTGGAGACAGCGGGGAAGTCGTTACGCCATTCGTGCAGGTCGGAACTTACCCGACAAGGAA
>NZ_CP015164.1:2677500-2830000 GCF_001766235.1 Acetobacter ascendens | reverse complement strand
AGAAGACGCATACACAAAGTGCTTTAAATTCGGCAGTTCACGCGCAAATTCCAACATCGCCACATGGCCACGCACATTGGAATCCGCAAAGACGTAAGGGGCTTTAAGCGAGTAACGCACGCCAGCCTGCGCTGCAAAATGAAAGATACCCTCTATATTGAGGGCTTTCTTCTGTAGCTTTTGCAGATTTTCTGGCTGACCCAGATCGCAGCGATAAAAAGAAAATTGCGGCTGTGCCTCAAGCAGAGCAAGACGTGCCTGCTTGAGTTGGGGATTATAATAACCATTCAGATTATCAATCCCGATCACCTGCTCGCCACGTGCCAAAAGAGCCTGCGTGACATGGAAGCCTACAAAACCGGCGGCTCCAGTTACCAAAAGTGTCAAAATTTATTGCCCTACACCGCAGGGCAACCCTTTGGCCCTACCCATGATGACTGCAAGAATCTTAGCCGCAAAATGCGGCTGTTGATTAAAGCTTTTTACCCAAAGATGGCGCTTCCACCTTATCACCTACAGTAATACCAAACTTGGCTGTTACGCCGCCTGCCAGCTCAAGCGTAGCAGCGACCGGACCATGACTGCTGATCCGTGCCAAGCTGCGTGGCACTGCATTTTCTGTAATGGCCTGAATACGATGATCCGCATCTATAAAAACAATATCCAGCGGGATCAGTGTATTTTCCATCCACATGTCACTCTGCTGTGGTGTTTTCCACACGAAAAGCATGCCGGAATTTTCTGGAAGATGCTGGCGAAACATTTCCCCCACTTGCTGTTCGCGCGGGGTTTTTGCCAACTCAACTGAAAAAACGTGCCGTCCACTTGGGGAAACTATAGCTAATTCTTCCCGCTGTAATTCAGGCTGAGCTTGTGTTGGCTCTCCCGTTTCTTCTGCATAAGCAGGTAATAGAGAACCCGCGGCACCGCCGATCATGCAGGCTGCCATCAGCCCCAACAGTTTTTTTGTCAGCACCTTATCTGTTCTCCTTGGTCCCATCATCTTTGCAGAAATGGATTACTGGCACGTTCTGCCCCTAATGTCGTCAGCCCGCCATGCCCAGGCACGATAACAATGTCATCCCCTAAAGGAAGTAGTTTTTCCTTTATGCCTTGAATAAGCTGTTGGCTATTACCGTATGCAAAATCGGTTCTACCTATTGTTCCTCTAAAAAGAACATCTCCCCCAAAAGCAAAACGCGCCTTTTCATCCACAAATACAACATGCCCAGGCGTATGCCCCGGAACATGCACAACACGAAATGTACATTCTAGATAGTTCAGACTTTCACCGTCTTGGGTGAAACGGTCAACATCTGCATTTTCTAAATCTGAAAGCCCAAAATGCCGAGCTTGCTCTACAATAGATTGAAATAAAAACTGATCATGAATATTCGGCCCGATGACATCTGGCCGGGTTTCCTGCGTATTTTCCAGCCCACGACACAAAGCCGCCACCCCTCCGGCATGATCTAGATGACCATGCGTGAGTAGAATGGCTTCTACTTCCAGTATATTTTTTTTTAAGAAATCCAGCAGGACATTCGCGTCCCCACCAGCATCTATAATAACAGCTTTATGTGTTTTTTCATTCCACAGAACAGAGCAATTCTGCCGAAATGGCGTAACTGGCACGATACGCAACTGCATATCCGGGTAATTGACCTGCATGCCTTATCCCTCTGTTCTCTATCATTATCTAAAAAATGCTTTTATGGGTTTTACACAAAAAAAAGCTGCCAGAACCAGTGTCTGGCAGCTTTTTCTACAGCAAAAGTGTTCTGCTTATTGAGGCAGCACCCAGCCAGTTTCTGGAATATCAAAGTGCTGACGCAGTTCATGCGCAGGCACGTTGGTTAGATCCTTGGTAAAGGTTTTGATAATCTTTGCCGTTGCCGGCTTGCTCAGATGTGTTTTGATTTCATGAATGATTGGTGCCGGAGCAGCCACCACAAAACCATCAACCTTACCGCCATGAGCAATCATGCTGTTCATGCGGTCTGCCACAACGCGGGCAAAAGCATCTTTTGCATCATCTGCCGGGGTAGAGCCGGAAGGCATTTTGCCCGGTGTACCTTCATGGCCACGTGTATCAAAATCCTGCACGTCGCGCATTTCACCTTCTGCATCATGCAGAAAACGCACCTTGCCGCCATCTGCAACAACATAAACTACCAGGCCATCTCTTGCTTCCGTCATGGAATACATCCTTTTCAAATCACTCTATCGGCCTGCCAGCATGCCGTATTATGCGACATTTAACCACCAGTGCTGCTGCGCTGCTGATGTGCAGTCTGCGTGCTGAGTGATATAGGATTGAGGCATGACAGTTCCAGCCCCCTTTTCCCAACTTGTTACTCCTCTGGATCACGCCCTGCTCTGGGCACGTCAGGGGCAAGCTGTTGCTATTGCAACCGTAACAGGCACGTGGGGCAGTTCCCCCCGTCCCCCAGGCAGCAATATGGTCATGAGCAAAATGGGCCTTATGGAAGGTTCCGTGAGCGGCGGCTGCGTGGAAACTGATGTTATGCTGCACGCCCAAGAGATTATAGAAGGGCACGCACCAACCGTTCTTTCCTATGGCGTTAGCAGCGCAAAAGCATGGGAAGTTGGGTTGGCCTGCGGGGGCAAGCTGGATGTAATGGTAGAAGCCATTCAAAGCCCTGCCTGCCCACATGGAACATGGCCCCTACATCTGCTAGAACAGATATGTGAGCTTCAGGCCGCCCGAAAAGCCGCAGTGCTGGTGCGTAGCTTGGATGGTAGCCAGCATGTGCTTGCACAAGCAGACCAACAAAATATACCTGAAGGGCTTCCTCCATCCGTGCAGAAAGCTGCTTTCCTCCAGCTACACGATGGGCGCTGCACAACGGTGGAAGAAGCAGATGGGCAAAAATGGTTTGTGCAACCCATTATTCCGCCTCCACGTCTTCTTATTGTAGGGGCAGTGCATATTGCACAGTATCTCGCACGCATGGCGCAGATAACCGGCTTTTCCCCTATCGTCATAGACCCGCGGGAAGCACTGGCAACACCAGACCGTTTTCCCGGATTGGAAAGTGGATCCACCCTTGTTACAAAATGGCCCGATGAAGCCTTAGAAACCTTAGGGGTTGATAGCATGACCGCCATCGTAACCCTGACGCATGACGCCAAGCTAGATGATCCGACACTTGAAGCAGCCCTAAAAAGCCCCGCTTTTTATATTGGTGCTTTGGGGTCTCGCAAAACACAGGCAAGCCGGTTGCAACGCTTGCAAACTCTTGGCTTTACCGAGCAAGACCTCAAACGCATACGCGGCCCGGTTGGCTTAGCCATTGGCGCAGTGGGGGCAGAGGAAATTGCCCTTTCCATTATGGCAGAAATTGTTGCCACCCGCCGCCACGCTCCCTTGGCAGATATACGGGGGTGGTAAAACCTTCTATTCTACAGGGAACATGGGCCTGCGTACTATGTGCGGGCTGTTCTTCCCGTACAGCCCCAGCCAACAAACTGTTGGCCCCGGACGCTACCGGACAGCCTATGCTTGTTCAGACGCTCATGAATATTCTGAACAGCAAAGCTGAAACTGTTCTGGCACTTTTGCCGCCAGAGCAGCCAAAGCTTGAAACAGTTATCCGCGCATATTTTCCTCATGCCCTAAAGACAGAAAGACTACAGCTCCAAACTGTTTTGAATGCGCATGTGGGCCTTTCCGTTTCTCTGCACGCAGGTGTTCGGGCAGCTCAAGCAGGAAAGGCACAAAGCTTGCTTATGTGCCTGGGGGATATGCCGCTAGTTTCCACACCGCTGCTGAATACACTCATGGAAACCCAGCATAACCATACTACAGCAGCTACCGCACCTTTACGAAACGGCAAGGCTGGTAATCCTGTTGCTTGGAATGCATCACAATTCAGCAAGTTGCTTCAGATTAAAGGCGATCAGGGCGGGCGGGCTATTTTGCGCAATCTGGGCGCTGATATACGCCTTATTCCAGCGAATTCTGACGAGCTTGTTGATTTTGATACGCCAGAACGGCTGGAAATATATCGTCAGATGACTTTTTCGGACGGTTGACCAGACGGACACACCCTCCGACAATTCAAAACAGACCGTAAGCTTTCACTAAACGGTCGTTTTGTCTGTTTTTCAACAAGGTATCATCATGAGCAAAATTCTACGCACCAACCCCAACCCCATTCTTTCTGCGGCGGTTGAATACCACGGCTTTATTTTCACGCAGGGTGTTGTCGCCCGCAATCTGGATCAGGATGTTGAAGGCCAGACACGTGATGTACTGGAACAGATTGACACCCTGCTGGAACAGCACGGCACAGATAATACGCGCATTCTGCAGGCCCAGATCTGGCTGAAAGACATTAATGACCGTGACAAGCTGAATAAAATCTGGAGCGCTTGGCTGCCAGAAAACATGGCCCCTGCCCGCGCTTGCGTTCAGGCCGTGATGGCTGACCCACGCATCCTTGTGGAAATTATGGTTACCACCACAAAATAAGACCCCATATTTGCGAGTTGGTGATGCAAGGAAGCGTGGCATTCATGCAACAACACCCCGAATCATCACCAACTCGCGCATGTTCCCCATTCTCTTCAACAAAAGCCTGAATGAAACGGAATCAGGCGAATTTGTGATATGAGATAGGATTAAAATCCTAATTTTTCTTTTTGATACCTATTAATGAAGCAAAGAGTAACTTTAACGATTTTGGTGCGCAATGAACGCTTGCCTGATCTGCACGGATGTTTAATACCTGAACCCGAACATTGCAGTACCCCAAATCACGGCAAATGCGATCAGGAAAGGTAAGCACAATGCGGCACGGACGGTCCGGAATTTTCAAACTGAAGCTGGCCGTTTTGTCTTTTCTGTCCGTTTCTGCCTTTACTACTTCTGCATCTGCCCGCACCTATCATGCAGCCGCCCACCACGCCGGTGTGCATAAAATTGTATTTTCTGCATCTGGCCACGCCGCAGGCCGATATGCAGGTGGGCGCTGGCACCCTGCAGCGGGGCGTTATCGTTCCGGGTATTATGGGGGCCATGTTATTCAGTGCGTTGCTTATGCCAAATCTGCCTCTGAAGTGATGCTGCATGGCAATGCGCGTGACTGGTGGCATAATGCAGCTGGTGTTTATGACCGTGGCCATGCGCCAGAACCCGGCAGTGTTCTCAACTTCCGTGCAACACGCCGTATGCCTTTGGGCCATGTTGCTGTTGTGCGTAATGTTGTAGATAACCGCACGATCATGATTGATCAGTCACACTGGGCGCAGGCTGGCATCAGCCACAACGTAGCTGTTATTGATGTTTCTCCTAACAATGATTGGTCTGCTGTTCGTGTAGCCCTTAACAATCATTCTGGTGGTTTCGGGTCCATCTACCCAACTTACGGCTTTATTTATGCGCGTCATCCTGGTGCAGAACGGAACATGCAACAGGAAGTTATGACTGCATGGGCCAAGAAAAGCACCGCCACACAGCTGGCACAGGCTCCGGCAACGCCTCGCCAGATCTCTGCTGGTCAGGAAGATCCCAATATCGCCTTTGACGATAACAACTGAAACCTATCTTTAGTTTCTTTACAGCATCTTCTTTTCAACGCCCGGCTTTGTCGGGCGTTTTTTTATTGCCTTTGCCATGACAAAAAATTCCTATGCGGAACATAAAAAAGGAGAGCAACCCATTCCGGCTGCCCCCCTTTCTTGAGTGGCCATCAGAAATGATGAACTTACTCCATCCATTCTGAAATATCTGGGCAAGAACAAACTAGGTTTCTGTCACCATATACATTGTCAATTCGGCCTACAGGCGGCCAATATTTAGTAGAAGGCTGCACATTACCGGGAAAGCATGCTTCCTGCCTTGTATAAGGATGCATCCATTCAGTTGCTGTCAGCGCAAGTCCTGTATGGGGCGCATGGCGCAGCACAGCATCTTCTGCTGTTACCTGACCACTTTCAACGGCACGCACTTCTTCACGTATAGCCAGCATGGCATCGCAAAAACGATCTAGCTCCGCTTTACCTTCGGATTCAGTTGGTTCAATCATGAAGGTGCCAGCCACCGGAAAGCTGACGGTTGGCGCATGAAAGCCATAATCAACCAAACGCTTGGACATATCATCCACGGTTACACCCGTTGTATTCTTGATCGGACGCAAATCCAGAATACATTCATGCGCAACACGCCCGTGTGCACCTTGATAAAGCACGGGGTAAGCATCTTTCAGGCGGCTCACGATATAATTGGCGTTGAGAATAGCCACCTGCGTAGCCCGCTTAAGCCCTTCATCCCCCATCAGACGAATATAGGCCCATGAGATCGGCAGGATAGAAGCAGACCCAAAAGGAGCCGCACTTACAGCCATAGAAACATCTACATCTGCCGGATTTCCGGGCAGATAAGGTGCAAGATGCGCCCGCACACCAATTGGCCCCATACCCGGGCCACCACCGCCATGTGGAATGCAGAAAGTTTTATGCAGATTAAAGTGGCTGACATCACCACCATAATCAGCCGGACGTGCCAGCCCCACCTGAGCATTCATGTTGGCACCATCCACATACACCTGCCCACCAGTTGCATGCACCAGATCACAGATTTCACGCATGTTTTCTTCAAACACACCGTGAGTGGAAGGATAGGTAATCATCACTGCGGCAAGATCATTCGCGTGAGCCTGTATTTTCTCACGCATGTCTTCCAGATCAATATTGCCGCCTGCATCGCACTTTACGACCACAACCTTCATGCCTGCCATTTGGGCAGAAGCCGGGTTGGTGCCATGTGCAGAAGCTGGAATCAGACAAACTGTCCGATGCCCTTCCCCCCGTGCTTGATGATAAGCACGAATAACAAGTAAGCCTGCGTATTCCCCCTGCGCACCAGAATTGGGCTGGAAGGAAACCGCATCATAACCGCTGATGGCACACAGCCACTTTTCTAGATCCCGCAAAAGAATCTGATAACCTTTTGCCTGATCTGCCGGCGCAAACGGATGAATGTCACAAAAGCCAGACCATGTAATAGGCAACATTTCTACCGTGGCGTTCAGCTTCATGGTGCAAGAACCCAACGGTATCATTGTCCGATCCAGCGCCAGATCCTTATCTGACAAGCGCCGCAGATAACGCAGCATATCCGTTTCTGAACTACAGGAACGGAACACAGGCTGCGCCATAAAGCCAGACTGTCGACGTAAGCCCTCCGGCAACGCCATAGACACTGCGGCAAGAGCCTGCGCCATTTTTGCTACACGCCCGTGTTCTGCACAAAAAACAGACCATACAGCGTAAACGGTTTCTGGCGTGCTGGTTTCATCCAGACTGATGCCAATATGGCCATTACCTGCATCCCGCAGGTTCATGCCTGCAGAACGCGCACGTTCCAGCAGATCTGCCGCGCCCTCGCCTACATTCACTGTCAGCGTGTCAAAAAATGCGGTTGTTTCAACAGTTGCACCAAGTGCACGCAAACCTGCCGCCAATGTAGCGGCAAGACCGTGAATACGCTGTGCAATTGCCTTCAGACCTTCTGGACCATGATAGACGGCGTACATGCCTGCAATAACAGCCAGCAACACCTGCGCGGTGCAGATATTGGATGTCGCCTTTTCACGCCGGATATGTTGCTCACGGGTTTGCAGGGCAAGACGATACGCCGGGCGTCCAGCACTATCGACTGAAACGCCAACCAAGCGTCCCGGCATGCTGCGTTTATAAGCATCCCGCACAGCCATATAAGCTGCATGCGGCCCGCCATACCCCATGGGAATACCAAAGCGCTGGGTGGAACCAATGGCAATATCCGCCCCCAACTCACCGGGCGAGGTCAGCAACGTTAAAGCCAGCGGATCTGCTGCCATAACAGCAATACCCCCCGCAGCGTGCAGGATTTCTATCTGCTTTTGCGGGTTGGTAATCTGGCCGGACGTGCCGGGATACTGGAAAATGGCCCCAAATACGTTTTGGGCGTCCAAATCTGTTTCGGGTTGCCCAATCTGGAGCGTAATGCCCATAGGCTCAGCACGGGTTTTTAATACAGCAATGGTCTGCGGGAGACATTCTGCATCCACAAAAAAGACGGTGGATTTGGAGGTAGCCACCCGGCGGGCCAATGCCATGGCCTCTGCCGCTGCCGTGGCTTCGTCCAACAGAGAAGAGTTGGCGATATCCAACCCTGTTAGCTCTGTAATCATGGTTTGGAAGTTCAGCAGAGCTTCCAGACGGCCCTGACTGATTTCTGGCTGATACGGCGTGTAAGCTGTGTACCATGCCGGGTTTTCGAGAATATTCCGCTGGATAACAGCCGGCAGCACCGTACCATAATACCCTTGCCCGATCAGGGATGTCATAACCTGATTTTGTCCGGCCAATTCACGCAGACGCGCAAGCACCTGCGTTTCCGTCCACCCAACGCCAAGCCCCAGGGGCTTCTGGGCGCGAATGGAAGCAGGAAGTGTCTGGTCTATCAGATCATCCAAAGAGGCAGCACCAACAACCCGCAGCATTTCAGCCTGATCTGCTGCAGTTGGGCCAATGTGACGCCTAGCAAACGCCTCGCCCTCAGCTTTTAGAGCAGCAAAAGCAGGTAGAGCTTCAAGACTGTGTTGGGAACGTGCATCCGAACCGGGAGCAAGGGAGAACATGTAGAAATTTTTCCTGAACAAGGCCCGTCTGGAACGGGCCATTTTTTCCAATCAGGCAGAAATCAGCCTACAAAAGCTGCATATGCTGCGGCATCCATCAGACCGGAAAGCTGATCTGGATTGGCAACGCGGAATTTAACAATCCAACCTTCTCCTTCCGGGTCAGAACTTACCCGTGCCGGATCATCTGCCAGCGCAGCATTGTTTTCCAAAACTTCACCATCAACTGGCGCATAAATATCAGAAGCTGCCTTAACAGATTCCACAACTGCGATGGACTCCCCGGCTTTCACTTCCGTGCCAGATGGGCGGGCTTCAATAAACACCAGTTCACCCAGTTCATCGGCTGCATGGCGCGTGATGCCAACGGTTGCCGTTTCACCATCAACGCGCAGCCATTCATGTTCTTTTGTAAAATACAGGGTCATTTTCTCAATTTCTCCAGTCAAGCTAAATCAGTGTCTCAACGGCCTAGCGTTTGAAATGCGCTGGCACAAAAGGCAGTGCACTTATTACGGAAGGCACGGAACGCCCACGTAATTCTGCAAAAACGGTGTGTCCTATCTGGCTGTCATTGGTCGCCACGTAACCCATCGCTACCGGCCCACCCACTGTGGGGCCAAATGCGCCAGAGGTAACCTTGCCGATATGCGTGGCAAATTCTGCATCTGCATATAAAGGCGCATCATGCCGCACAGGTGCACGCCCCTCCGGCCGCAAGCCAACGCGGCGGCGGCTTACACCATTTTCAAGCTGGCCAAGAATGATATCCGCACCGGGGAAACCACCAGCACGTGCGCCACCGTTGCGGCGAGATTTCTGGATAGACCATTCAAGTGCAGCTTCAACCGGCGTGGTGGTGGTATCAATATCGGAACCATACAGGCACATGCCGGCTTCAAGCCGCAGGCTGTCTCGCGCACCCAAGCCAATCAGTTTTACGTTGGGCTGTTCCAGCAGTTTACGGGCAACCCGATCTGCATCCTTGGCGGAAACAGAAATTTCAAACCCATCTTCACCAGTATAGCCAGAACGGGAAATCACACAGCGGGCGCCATCCACATCCAGAGTGCGCACATCCATGAACACCATCTTGCGCACATCATCGGCAAACACAGCCAAAGTCTGTTCGGCTTCTGGCCCCTGCAAGGCGAGCAGCGCCCGATCTTCTTGCAGTTCTACAACACATTCTGCCACCAGTTCAGATTGCAGAAGTTCCAGATCTGCTTCCTTACATGCGGCATTCACCACCAGCAGAAGGCCATCTTCCAGACGCGCCACCATCAGATCATCCAGAATACCACCTTTGGCATTGGTGAACTGGGTATAACGCTGGCGACCATGCTTAAGGGCAGCGATATCTGCTGGCACCAGTTTTTCCAGCGCCAAAGCAGCATCATCTACATCGCCCGAACGCGGGCGCAGCAGCACTTGCCCCATATGGGAGACATCAAACAGCCCAACATGCTCACGCACATGCCGGTGCTCGGCCATAATGCCATCTGCATACTGCAAAGGCATGGCATAACCCGCAAACGGCACCATCTTGCCGCCGGATTCTTCATGCAATGAATAGAGGGGAGTATGAAGGAGAGTATCGGTGCCCATGCACGCCGCCTTGCCAAAAAGGCCGGAACCCACTGCAATCTGACAGACACATCAGCACAACACGAGGCTCCGGATTACACAATCCGCTGCCCCTTCTGTGCTTTTGCCTGAGATCGCTATCCCGTCGGCGGGTGCGATTGCACCTCTCTCCAGAAGTTTTAAAACGCAGGGGCCTTCTGCCTGAGAGTTTCCGGGGCGGTTGCTCCTTCGGCGCTGGCTAGGCCAGTCTCTCCCTCTGCGTTCAGGAACCGTGACATCATTTCGCTTTCAAGTCAATCACGGTTCCTGGCGCGACAATTAGCCAGCAACCTTGGGCAGATGCTTGGCAATATACGGTGGCAGATTAAAAGACCCTACGTGAATTTCAGGCGTCCAGTACTGGGTTTTCCCCAAAATACCAGCTTCCTGCGCACGGGCTCGCACCTGTTCCACATCCTGCGCTTGCAGGTTGCTGCCCTTACTGGCGATCCCTAGTGTCATGAACCCACCTACATAGGTTGGCACAGCGGCCACATAGGCAGACACATGCGGAAAGAATTTGGCACGTCGCACGCTGGTTTCATGCAGTTCATCCGCCTGCATAAAGGGCACGCCACACTGGTTCACAATCAGCCCTTCAGCGGTCAGGATACGTGCGCAGTGTTCGTAAAAGGAATCTGTAAACAGCACTTCGCCCACCCCTATCGGGTCTGTGCTATCAACAATAATCACGTCAAACGAGGCATCCGCCGCGCGCGCAACGTAATCTATCCCATCCCCCACAATCACTTCCGCGCGTGAGTTGTTCCATGCATCACCGGCGATAGAAGGAAGATGCTGTTTTGAAAGTTCTATTACAGCACCATCAATTTCCACCATCACGGCTTTTTCGATGCCGGGATGTTCCAGAACGCGGCGCAGAACACCGCCATCCCCTGCGCCAATAATCAGCACATTTTTCGGGTTGGCATGTGTAAACAGCGGAACATGCGTGAGCATTTCCTGATAAACAAATTCATCCTTCTCGGTAATCTGCACCACGCCATCCAGCATGAGCACACGACCGTGGGAGTCACTTTCAAAAACAACAATATCCTGAAACGGGCTACGCGTGCGCGCCAGTTCCTTTACCACACGGAACCGCTGCCCCCAGTTATCGTACAGGGTTTCTTCAATCCATGTTTCTGCCATACCAGCTTTATCTTCCACATACGCAGATGGGCCGTGCTGACACCGCCCTTTTTCAGAACTGTATCAGCACGACCGTCAAACAGAGTTTTACAACTTTAAGAAAAACAGCCTTTAGGCAACTACGCGGCCACGGCGTTCTTCATCCACTTCAAGCCGCTTAGCCTGAAAAAGACGCTGCATAACAGGGATGGACAGGTGCGGATCACACGCACCACACATAAAGATGTCCACCGCAGCAAAGTCGCGTTCTGGCCATGTGTGAATGGAAATATGGCTTTCAGCCAGCACCACCACGCCAGAAACACCTCCATTGGGTGAAAAATGATGGAAATGACTGTGCAGGATTGTGGCCCCGGCAGCTCTCGCTGCTTCGCACAGTGTTGCGTCGATTTTTTCTGGATCATCCAGATTTGTGGCGCCCCACATATCGACAAGCAGGTGAGTACCTGCAAACTTCTCGCCATTCTTTTCGACGAAGTAATCTTTACGCTCTTCGTCAGCAGACGAGACCGGAACAGAAAATGCCTGGTTATTGCTCGGGTGTTCCGAGACCATCCCCAGTTGAGCAAGTGCGTTCATTGACGTACCCCCAAACCAGTAGACAGCCTGTTGGGCAAAAATTGCCCCCTTGGGCCAAGAGCGCGCTTGGTAGGACCCCTGCGCTTACGTTGCAAGCATTATTTACGTGTTTCATAAATTTTTCAGAAACACGCCACCCCAAAATACAGAATAATCAACGCTCTGCAGAAGAATGCACAGTTTGTTTCACAAGCATGTCAAACTGGCGATCCTGCTCTTTTCCCAGCGTTCGCCCCGCCAACCAAGCCTTAAGGCGCAGCAAAGTATCTGCATCATGTGCTGCGGCAGAATCGGCAGCAAGCTGCATAGCAAGATCTTGCTGCTGCTGTGTTAAAGCTCCAGTTTCTGGCAAAGCTCGGCTGGCCAAACGGCCCACAACGCGCACAGCATCTGCCCATTGCTTGCCTTGCTCATACAATTGCCCGCGCAATTCTAAACCTGTGTCGGATTCATCATCCGCCAGCAGGGCCAATGCGCCGGCTCTATCCCCTTTGGTAAGTGCAAGATGTGCTTCATCATAATGGCGGCGCGCAGCCATATCCTCTGGCAAACCGGGCACAGTGCTTTGCTCCAATGCTTCCATGGCTGCATTCACATTGCCTGCCTTAAAAGCTGCCTGAACAATTTGCTCCTGTATTTCTGCTCGCGCTACCGGATCAGCCGTCAGCACCACCGCTTGTTTGAACGCCATAACGGCAGCATTGGCTTGTCCTATCTGTAATAGAAGCGTTCCGTAGCCTCTCAACAGTTTTGCCTTGGATATATTATCTTCCAGTAAAGGCAGTTGGATCTGCAAAATATGCACCCGTTGCTCTGCCGATAATGCCCCATCCTCTCCGCTCACAGCTTTGCCGGATGGCAGAGTATTGAACGCAAGCACATACAGGGCCTGGCGTCGCAAAGCCTCCAACCTGTCTTGTGGTATTTGTGCTGAGGCAGAAAGTCCATCCAGCACAGTTAAAGCCTGCCTCGCCCGACCGCATTGCACAAGCGCTGAAGACAATAAGAAATTGGTATATGCGCGCGCAGAAGACACAACTTTCCCAACGCCTTCTTTTCCTTCAAGAAGGTTTTGAAAGCTCTCCGCAGCCATACCCGCATCAATCTGATCATGCCGCAACAAAAAGCTCACCAGATCTGCACGTGCATAAGCAGCTTTTTCCGGGTCTGCCGCAGCGGTCAGATTCTCCAGTGTAACGCGTGCTGTTTCTGCATTTCCTTCACGGTCCTGCATGTGCGCACGCGCAAGATCATAAACACCATCAGTAGGCAGAGGTTCGAGAATTAGAGCGGCTTCATCTGTACCATAACGCGCAATATAATTTATAACCTGCGGAAGAAGCAGATCACGCAACGGTTGTGGATAGTGCAGTATCTGTTCGTAATGGCGTGCAAGCAGAACAGAGGCATCCCTGCTGTTTGCGCCACTCAACATCAAATACAGCGCATGCCATATCTCCAGTTCTGGAGCAGCCCCATCCATTTGTGCCAAAACGAGTGCCGCAGCATTTACATCGTGGCTTAACAACGCTGCGCAAGCCCGCAGAAAAAGCACTCCTGTTGGTGGGCCGCCCGGTTCAGAACGCTGGGGCATATTCTTGACAAGATGCCATGCATCTTCTGGGTGCCCGTCGGCAAAAGCAGCGCGTGCAGCAGCAACCTGCGCAGGCCACCGCAAAGAAGGCAGTGCTTTTGCGGCGTCAATCTTTGCGGCAAGCCAGTCCTTTTGTAAAACAGCAACTGATGCAGAACGTAGCCCGAGCCAGAACCAGTCCAACCCACCTTCTATGGGTGTCGTTTCTGGCGTTCCCTGCCCTACTGGCAAAGCATCCAGCCCCAATGCAGAAAGAAACACGCCTTTATCTGCAACAGGATCCAATTTGATCTGTGATGAATCTGCTGCCACTACAACACCTTGGGCAGATTCACGAACGCCGTACCCTATGGCACGATAGGAAGAGCGATATCCAGTTTCCATGACAGATGGCGCAATCAGCAAACGTGCGCCGGTCGTTGGATCTGGAAATGAAATAATATGCCCAGACTGTTTTTGCGAAAACAGAATGCCTTCTGGCATCATAACCGCAGGCGGTGCAGACCTTACGCTACCTGAATCGTCTTTTGGAAGTTGCACCAACAACCAGCCATCCAGCTTTTTGCGCAGAGCAATATGCGGATGAGATGGCACATGAACACGCAGAATAGTTGCGTTTTCCAGAACCGTAACATCCGTATCCGCAAAGATGCCCTGGCCTGTAAAATTGTGAGCCAAAGATGCTACGGGACGATCTGCAACTATCAGTAGATCAGATCCAGACCAAAAAGCTGCAAGAGCAACCTCCGCCCCGATAGGCAGAAAAAGAGATGCTCCTTGTTGACCATCCAGCGATTCTTCCTGCACTGCAGGAACGGGAAGAGCATGCAGGCCATCTTCACCCGCCTCAGCCGGCAACATGGGCAACAATAAATAGGCAGAAAGCATTCCGCACATATATTTGCCCATTACAGATTTACCTGTTGCCACATCTCCTCCAACCTCAAACATGCTGCAATGCCGCTTTTGGCAGCATACGGCCTGCATGACAAAGGAGCCACAGCCTATGCTAGAAAAAACCAACCGTTTCCATCATGCTGTGGCACTATAAATGCTGGATCGCATCACCAGTATGCAGATTTTTGTCAAAGTTGTAGCTGCGGGCAGCTTTACTGGGGCCGCGCGTGTTATGGCGCTTTCCCCAACAATGGTGACTAAACATGTTACGGCGCTGGAAACACGATTAGGAGTTTCTCTTTTTCATCGCAGTACGCGGCATCTTTCCTTAACCGAAGCAGGACGCCTATTTTTGGAAAGCTGTCAGCGAATTCTGGCTGATGTGGAAAACATGGAACAAACCGTAAGCGAACAATACCGCGAGCCGCGTGGGCAACTACGCCTGAATGCTCCTGTTTCCTTCGCCATACGGTATGTTGCACCTTATTTGCCAGAATTTAGCAGAAAGTATCCGCAAGTTCAGGTGGAACTTGGCCTGAATGACAGACCCGTAGATCTGGTTGAGGAAGGCTGGGATCTTACGCTGCGCATCCGCAATCTAACAGCCAGCACATTGCGTGCACGTAAATTGGCTGCTGTGCGTATGGTTATCTGTGCCTCCCCTACCTATCTGGTAAAGACAGGCACACCCACGCATGTGGATGAATTGCAGCATCATAATTGCCTTGGATACACCCTTAGCGGGAACAACAGCGCATCGCGCTGGCATTTTGGAGAAAGTGGAGAAAAAACCGTTTCTGTTTCCGGTCTGCTCTCCGCCAATAATGGAGATGCCTTGCGGGAAGCTGCCGTAGCCGGTGCTGGCATTGCTTATTTACCGCTTTTTGTTGTGAGCCAAGAACTGCAACAAGGCCAACTTATTGCTTTATCACTGGATTACTCCACCACACCGGGGCCAGACTTACACGCCGTTTATGCTCCCGGCACGAGTATTCCCTTAAAAGTCCGTGCCATGATTGATTATCTTGCTCAATGCTATGGCCCGATTCCACCATGGGAAAAAGCGGCATAGCCCAAGGAATATATGAGCTAAAACTATCTTTATATTTTGGAAGATTTTAAAATGGTGAGCCGGGAGGGACTCGAACCCTCGACCATTCGATTAAAAGTCGAATGCTCTACCAACTGAGCTACCGGCTCACACCTTTAACCGTGCAAAACTTAATGCCTGCGCGATGGAGGTGTTCCTAAACGGATTACCTTGCCTCTGTCAAGCAGTAGAGAGAATTTTGTGCCATTCCTGTAAAATCAGATGGTTTGATTGGTTTCAGACATAAAAAAAGCGCCACCCCAATGGGAGTGACGCTTTTTTGCAGATATTCGAAAAATCAGGATTTTTCGCCAACTGCCGGACGCATACGAGAGATCCGATCTGGATCCTTCACCATGCCGGACATGCCAGAAGCATGTTTGATTTTATCTACGTTTTCCATGCCTTCAATCACTTCACCCACAATGGTGTACTGACCATCAAGGTGCGGAGAAGGTTCAAACATGATAAAGAACTGGCTGTTAGCACTGTTCGGATCAGACGTCCGAGCCATGCCGATAGTGCCACGTTCAAACTTGGCTTTGTTTGTGAATTCTGCAGGCAGATCCGGCAGTTTGCTACCATGCATACCCGTGCCCGTTGGGTCACCACCCTGTGCCATAAAGCCGGGAATAACACGATGAAAAGGTACGTTATCGTAAAAACCTTCTGTCGCCAGCGTGCGAATACGTTCCGCAGCCTTGGGGGCCAGATCCGGACGCAGTTTAATAATGACGCGACCGTGCGGGATATCCATATGAATGATATCGTTTTTATCTTCTGAAGACATCAGAAACTCTCCTTGTGTTTGCAACACCCATGCTTGCCACTTCAGACAGAAACGTTTTTCCTGTCAGCTAGGCGTGCCAACAAACGCGCCTGTGTGCCTGGTGTTACAAATTCCGAAATATCTCCACCATAACTGGCAATTTCTTTCACCAGACGGGAAGAAATAAATTGGGTGCGTTCTGAAGCCATAAGAAACACGCTTTCAATTCCGGCATCCAGTTTGCGGTTTACGCCGCTCATCTGGATTTCGTAATCAAAATCAGAAAGCACCCGAAGACCACGAAAAATCAGCGTTGCGCCATTATCCCGCACAGCTTTCACCAACAGGGAATCAAATGGCACCACCACAATATCCCCACCCGTGTTCTGGCGAATGGCTGGCAAGGCTTCTTCCACACAGGCAATCCGCTCATCCAATGGCATAAGCGGATTTTTGCCCGGGTTATGGGCAACGCCTATCACCAGCCGGTCCACCAATCTGGATGCACGTTCAATCACATCCAGATGACCAACCGTTACCGGATCAAACGTGCCCGCGTAAAAGCCGACCCGCTTGGGCACGGAGCCTGCGGGGGTGTTCATTCCCCCTCAGCCTCTCCGGCTTCATCTTCACCATCATCCATAACGGGGAAGACACTGGTGACGCGTTCATCATCATTCAGGCGGAACAACGTCACTCCACTAGCCTGACGCGCCATGACACGTACCTGATCAACCGGCACACGAATAAGGCGGCCCGCATCCGTTACCAGCATCACATCTGTGCCTTCTAGAACAGGCAAGGTAGCAGCCACTTCTTTCCCGCGCTTGTTGGCCGAGAACGTCATGTTGGTAATGCCTTGCCCACCACGCCCGCTAACACGGTAATCATACGCGGAAGAGCGACGCCCGAACCCACCATCACTCACAATCAGCAGAATTTCTTCAGCAGCTTCAAGCTGTGCAAACCGTTCTGGAGAAAGCAGCGCATCTGTGTTGCTGCCTTCTTCTTCATCCGAATCGGCCTGCACAGTATCTGCATCTTCCTCAGTTGCTTCTGCTGCATTTTCGGCCCTGCGCTTGGCATTCGCCATCCGCAGATAAGCCGAACGTTCTTCTACTGTTGCATCAACATGGTTCAGCACAGCAAGGTTGATCACGCGGTCACCTTCTGCAAGGCGGATACCCCGCACACCAGAAGATCCACGACCAGCAAACACGCGCAATGTGTCATCGGTAATTTGGAAGCGGATACAACGCGCCCCACGTGTAGCAAGGAACACATCCTGCCCTTCACGGCAGGTAGCAACGCCTATCAGGCTATCCTCTTCATCCAGCTTCATGGCAATCATGCCGGACGAGCGGATATTGCGGAAATCACTCAAACGATTGCGGCGCACATTACCGCTGGCCGTTGCAAAGACAAGATGTAGGGCTTCCCACAATTCCTCATCCTGCGGCAATGGCAGCACAGCCGTAATGCTGTCAGAACCCAAATCTGGCAACAGGTTTACCAAGGCGCGGCCTTTGGCGGCTGGCCCAGCTTCTGGCAGACGCCAGACCTTTTGACGATATACTTTACCACCAGAAGAGAAGAACATGACCCACTGATGGGTGTGCGCATTAAAGGAACGCACAACAATATCATCGCCACGTGTGCCGGCACCCGTGCGGCCACGGCCACCACGATTTTGTGCCCGGAACACATCTAGCGGCGTACGTTTAATAAACCCTTCCCGCGTGATGGTTACAACCATCTGGCCGGGTTCTATCAGGCTTTCATCATCCTGATCCCCTGCATAATCCGCAATTTCGGTCATGCGTGGGGTAGCAATTTCTGCCCGTGCTACAGAAAGTTCATCACGCAGCACTTCCATACGGCGGACGTGGCTACCGATAATTTCCAGAAGCTCGTTAATACGCAAGGCAACTTCCGAGAGCTCCTGCTGGATTTTATCTCGTTCCAAACCGGTCAGACGTTGCAGGCGCAGTTCCAAAATGCCGCGCGCCTGTGCTTCTGTCAGACGCACCTTGCCATCTACAACCACGTTACCGTCGTCATGAATTAGGGCCAACAAGGGCTCTACATCTGCGGCATTCCACTGAGCTGCCATCAGGGATTCACGCGCAGCGGCTGCATCTGGCGCGCCGCGAATCAAAGCAATGACTGCATCAATATTGGCAACGGCAATCACCAGTCCAACCAAAATGTGTCCACGATCACGCGCCTTGTTCAGCTCAAACCGCGAACGACGCAGAATCACTTCTTCACGGAACGCAATAAAGGCTTCCAGCACATCCTTCAGGCCCATCAGGCGGGGCTTGCCACCATCTAGCGCCAGCATGTTCACGCCAAAGGAGGTCTGAAGCTGCGTGAAGCGATAAAGCTGGTTCAGCACCACTTCCGGTGTGGCATCACGCTTGATTTCGATAACCACCCGCATACCGGAGCGATCAGATTCATCGCGGATATCGGCAATGCCTTCGATCTGCTTATTGCGTACCAGATCGGCAATGCGTTCCTGCAAAGTGGCCTTGTTAACCTGATACGGAATTTCCGTAACGATAATGGCCTTACGGTCTTTGCGGATTTCTTCAATATCTGCCTTGGCACGAATAATGACAGCCCCACGCCCTGTGGCAAAAGCACTGCGAATGCCAGAACGGCCAAGAATAATACCGCCTGTAGGGAAATCTGGCCCCGGCACATATTCCATCAGATCATCAAGCGAAAGATCTGGATTGGCAATAAGCGCCAACGTGGCATCAATAACTTCTGATGGATTATGCGTAGGAATATTGGTGGCCATACCCACCGCAATACCCGTAGCACCATTGATCAGCAGATTTGGGAATGTGGCAGGAAGAACAGTTGGTTCTTCTTCACTTTCATCATAGTTTGGCTGAAAATCGACCGTATCGCGGTCAATATCATTCAGCAGAAATGTGGAAGCCTTGGCCAATCTGGCTTCCGTATAACGCATGGCAGCGGGGCTATCACCATCCACCGAGCCAAAGTTACCCTGCCCGTCAATCAGCTTGACCCGCATGGACCAAGACTGAGCCATACGCACCATGGCATCATAAATGGAGGAGTCACCATGCGGATGGTATTTACCCATTACCTCACCAACTGCACGGGCAGATTTGCGGTAAGGTTTATCGTAGGTAAAACCACTTTCATGCATGGCATACAGGATGCGACGATGAACAGGCTTAAGACCATCTCGCACATCCGGCAGCGCACGGCTGACAATAACCGACATCGCATACGCGAGGTAGGAGGAGCGCATCTCCTCCTCAATGGTTACGGGCAGAAAGTCTGAGGGTTCCGGTACACCCGGCTGGTCAGAAATCTCGGTCAAGGTTTATCCGCTCTGTCATGCTGCACGCTCCGGGTTATGGAGCATGTGCCAAATCCACTTCTGCACCGGTTACCCGGCACTTGCAGAATATTTTCTAGCACACAAAATCCGCTCCACCTAGCGGCGGAAATAGTAGACTTGCTTCGGGCAAAAGGCTGTGCCCATCATGATGCACACTATAAGGAGTTCCAGCCATGCGCCTACTTTTGGCATTACTGTTTCCGTGGTTTCAGTTTTTTACGATTGGTCGCCCATTTTCGGGCATTATCTGCTTGATATTGCAGATAACTGTTATTGGCTGGATACCGGCAGCGATCTGGTCTGTTTATGCGCTCAACCAGTATGAAACAGATAAAAAATTTTCCCGCATGGGGCGATAAACCCCAACATTTATAGGTTAATGAAAAAAGGCGGCTCCCTATGGGAACCGCCTTTTTCTTGGAAACCAGTATTTACATCTGACTGATTTAGCGCCCAGTCATAATCCGATCCACCAACTGCTGCACCGTTGGCACAAACCCGTTGGCGTAAAAAGGATCGGTCGCAAAGCGCCAAGCGTTTGTACCACCGAACATCAGATTATGATCCAACACCTGGGCCGCATCCGGGCCACTGGCATGCGCCACAGCCTGAAGCGTTTTCTGAATACAGAAAGAACGTGGGTCTGCTTTATGACCCGTGGAATACTTGGGGCCACGCTGGCTCCAGTTAGAGAACTGACATTCAGACAGACAGCCCATACAATCGGCCTGATCTGCCAGAATTTCGCGCGCTCTGTCTGGCGTCACAAAAATCAGAGTAGAATCCTGTGTGCGAAGAGCTTCAGTAAAGCCCTGCTGTTCCCACTGCTGAATACGTGGCAGATCTTCTGCTTTTACAAACACTTCACGCTTACGCGCACCAATGCCGTAGGGCACAACCAGATCTTCTTCTGCCGCCATAGCAAAAGGAACTTGCCGTTCCGAACGCTCACGCAGTTCCTGCAAGAAACTGTTGTTGACCGCAGAAGAATAAAAGCCCGTGGGAGAGAAGCGGTTTAGGTATACATCACCCTTTTTCAGGGTCAGTAAACGCTGCTTCCATGCTTCCGGAATAGGGCTTTCTTTCGTCAATAGTGGGCGCGTACCAAACTGGAACACAATGGGACCAAGCTCTGGATTATCAATCCAATCTTCCCATTCTTCCAGCCACCATACACCACCCGCCATGATAATGGGCGTATTATCCAACCCAAACCCACGCATAAGTTTACGCAAGGCCGCCACACGCGGGTAAGGATCTTCTGGCTTTAATGGATTTTCCGTATTGGAAAGCCCGTTATGCCCTCCTGCACGCCAAGGATCTTCATAAACTACGCCACCCAGTAGATCGGCAGATTTATGGTAAGCCCGCTTCCATAATGCATTGAAAGCACGTGCAGATGACACGATGGGGTAATAATGCACCCCAAACCGTGCCGCAATTTCAGACAGCCGATACGGCATACCCGCGCCACATGTAAGACCGTGGATCAGGCCCGGCGCACCTTCAAGCACACCGGTAATCACCCGTTCGGCTGATCCCATTTCCCACAAAATATTGGCATGAACCCGGCCTTTTCCGCCGGATATTTCATGCGCCACACGCGCTTGGGTAATACCGCCACAAATGGCGTAATCTACCAGTTCCTCATGCCGCTCACGGCGCGTACGACCGTGATAGATCTGGGGAACTGGCTGCCCATTTTCATCATAACTATCTGCATTGACGATAGAAACCGTGCCCGCGCCACCTGCTGCAGCCCATGCCCCGGCCGATACGCCTGTGGAGACAGAGACCCCCTTACCGCCTTCTACCAGCGGCAGGATATCCACACCCCCCATGCGAACCGTATTGATCGCCTTCATGACCGTCCTATCGTTCCTGCAACTATCCGTATGGTTGAAAGTGACCCGAAAAGGGATGCTTATTCAGCATCCCGACGGGGGCCACGTGAGGGTTTTTCACCCACAGTTTCCGTGATATCCGCACCCGTGCTCTGATCAACAACACGCATGGACAGCTTAACCTTACCGCGATCATCAAAGCCAATGACCTTAACTTTCACGGTATCGCCTTCCTTCACCACATCTGTGGTTTTACCAACGCGACCCTGCGCCAGTTCGGAAATGTGCACTAAGCCATCACGCGCACCAAGGAAGTTTACAAACGCACCAAAATCGGCAGTTTTAACAACCTTACCATCATAAATGCGGCCCAGTTCTGGCTCCGCTACAATGCCGTTGATCCGATCAATGGCCTTCTGTGCCTGATCATCAGAAGCTGCGGCAATGGTAATTGTGCCGTCATCCCCAATATCAACCTTCGCGCCAGAATATTCCACGATTTCGCGGATCACTTTACCGCCAGAACCGATCACATCACGGATCTTTTCCCGGGGCACCTTCATGGTGGTGATTTTCGGCGCTGTAGAAGACACGTTGGTGCGTGTTTCTGTCAGCGCTTTGCTCATTTCACCCAGAATGTGCATCCGGCCATCACGTGCCTGACCCAGAGCAATCTTCATGATTTCCGGCGTGATGGAGGTAATCTTAATGTCCATCTGTAGGGCTGTCACACCTTGCTCGGTGCCCGCCACCTTGAAGTCCATATCCCCAAGGTGATCTTCATCGCCAAGGATATCGGACAGAACAGCGAAATCATCGCCTTCCTTGATCAGGCCCATGGCAATACCAGCAACCGGACGCTTCAGCGGCACACCAGCATCCATCAGAGCCAGAGAGCCACCACACACGGTTGCCATGGAAGAAGACCCGTTGCTTTCCGTAATTTCGGAAACCACACGCACTGTATATGGGAATTCCTTACGGGAAGGCATCAGCGGGTGAATAGCGCGCCATGCCAGCTTGCCATGCCCGATCTCACGACGGCCCGGAGAACCGATACGCCCACATTCACCCACAGAGAAGGGCGGGAAGTTATAATGCAGCATGAAGTTGGTGCGATATTCACCTTCCAGCGCATCAATAACCTGTTCGTCCTGCCCGGTGCCAAGCGTGGTCACAACCAGCGCCTGTGTTTCACCACGGGTGAACAGAGAAGACCCATGCACGCGCGGCAGAATGCCCACTTCCGGCACGATCGGACGAACAGTTACCAGATCACGACCATCAATACGCTTGCCGGTTTTCAGAACGGAAGACCGCACCACATCAGCTTCCAGATCCTTGATCATCGGCTTGGCGGCTGCAACGTCCAGTTCATCAGATGTCAGCTTTTCAACAATCGCTTCACGCGCTGCTTTCAGCTTTTCGTAGCGGGCCTGTTTCTGCTTTTCCTTGTAAGCATCAGCAATCAACTTGCGGCCTGCTTTTTCCACCTGCTTGCGCAGTTGGATTTCTTCCTTGGTTGGCTCTGCCAGTGCCCAAGGTTCCTTGGCTGCATGTTCTGCCAGGGAGATAATGGCGTCCAGAACCGGCTGGAACGCTGTATGACCGAACGTTACGGCATCCAGCATCACTTCTTCAGAAAGTTCTGAAGCTTCGGATTCCACCATCAGCACGCCTTCAGTCGTGCCAGCCACAACCAGTTCCAGATCTGATTCTTTAATCTGTTCCTGCGTGGGGTTCAGGATGAATGCACCATCCTTAAAACCAACGCGGGCAGCGCCAACGGGGCCAAAGAACGGAATACCAGACAGGGTAAGAGCTGCAGAACAGCCAATCAGCGCAGGAATGGAAGGATCATTTTCCATATCGTGCGTCAGCACGGTTGCAATCACCTGCACTTCGTTGCGGAACCCTTCTGGGAACAGCGGACGCAGCGGACGGTCGATCAGGCGGGAAACCAGTGTTTCGTTTTCAGAAGGACGACCTTCACGCTTAAAGAAACCACCGGGAATCTTGCCTGCTGCGTAGGCTTTTTCCTGATAGTTCACTGTCAGCGGGAAGAAATCCTGACCCGGCTTTACGTCCTTAGCGCCAACGGCGGTGCACAGCACAACGGTTTCACCGTAGGTGACCATAACAGCGCCATCAGCCTGACGGGCAACCTTGCCGGTCTCCAAAATCAGTGGGCGGCCGCCCCATTCAATCTCTTTACGGAAGTAGTTAAACATTCTGTAAGCCTCTGTTCTATTTCACTTCAGAGCCACAGAACAACAGGACAGACCGGCTGGGCGGACAGCGCCTCGGACGGCATGGTGACTGGCGGAACAAACCTCCCAGGCGCCATGTGGTCGGAAACGCCGTGGCTTACCGGGCACGAAACGCCCTGATGTAAAACCTGTGGCTATATCCAATATGGTGACGCCAGCAAACAAGTGCTAGCGAAAATTCCGAACGGGAAGAGAGATCATGTATACACAACACCTCTTCCCGTTCGTTAAGCCGTTTTTAGCGGCGCAGGCCCAAGCGGCCAATCAGCGTTTCATAACGCGTCTGGCTCTTGCCCTTCAGGTAGTCCAGCATGCTGCGGCGGCGACCAACGAGAATCAGCAGACCACGGCGAGAATGGAAGTCCTTCGCGTGGGTCTTCAGATGTTCGGTCAGGTTGTTAATCCGTTCGGTCAGGATCGCCACCTGCACTTCCGGGGAGCCCGTATCACCCGGTGCAGTCTGGTATTCAGCAATAACTTGCGTGCGGCGTTCAGCAGTAATCGACATCACATGTCTCCATCAAAAAACATATCAGGTTTTAGAGAATCCGTACCGGCTTCAGCCATCCGTCTTCCAAACGGCCAATACCCAGCACGTGCTCACCGTCCATAACACGCACAACGCCCCCATCCTCGGCGGTCCGTGGGATACGCCCCATCAGATCAACAAGGCCGAGAGCTTGCCCGTGCCGTAGCAGAACTGCTTCATCCTGTGTCAAGGCCAGCGCCGGGATGTCGGCCAGCGCGGTCGAGACCGGACGCAGAAGTTCCGGTGAAACATGGGCGTTGTCGTCGTTTGGGGTGATTTTGTCCAGCACAATCGCATCGGCTTCTGTAAAAGGCCCCACGCGCAGGCGGCGCAGCACAGTAATATGGCCCACAGTTCCGCACGCCAGCGCCACATCACGCGCTAACGCACGCATGTAAACACCTTTACCGGATTCGACTTCAAACACTGCGGTATCCCGATCTGGCCGCTCTATCAGCTCAAACCGATCCACCCGTGCAGGCCGCGGCGGCAATTCTGGCGGACGCCCTTCCCGCGCCATATCGTAGGAACGCTCCCCCCCCACTTTCAGAGCAGAAAAAACGGGAGGCACCTGCATGATATCGCCTGTAAGCGCTGGCAAGGCAGCCCGCAGTTCTTCATCAGAAGGACGCACGTCAGATGTACCAATCACATTGCCATCGGCATCATCGCTATCACGCGCTTCACCCATTTTAAGGGTAAAGCGGTACACCTTCGTTCCATCCATTACATAAGGTACAGTTTTTGTGGCTGCACCAAAAGCCAATGGCAACAACCCCGTTGCCAACGGGTCCAACGTACCGCCGTGCCCTACCTTTTGCGCATCAAACAGCCGTTTGGCGCGCCCCACCACCTGAGTTGATGTCATGCCGGAAGGCTTGTCTACTATAAGCCAGCCGTTAAGTGGCCGCCCACGTCTGCGTCGCATGAAAACTCCCGTATGCGATTCATCAAATACCATGCAGCAGCCATGAACGGCTCAGCCAGAAGGTTTTTGCGTTAGTACAACACTTGGTAATGGAGTGTGTACCCCATCTGGCGCTGCATGTAGCCGAAGGCTGGTATGCCATGCAATGCTGCCATCAGGCGCAACGCTGTCCTGTTAAAACGGACTGTCAGCCAAGTTATTGATCTTAAACCAAGGCAAACCCAAGGTTTACCACTTCTATCATGTATGAATTAAGGGGACTGGTCATAGGCTTGCCCGTGCCGTAATGTCGCCACCAAATTATGGCTGATCAATCTCCCTCTTCCGGTCTTCCCAAGGCTACCGACACTCCTTCGTGGTCTCTTCAGAACACGGCAGATGGTGTATGCTTGAATGTTGAAGGAGCTTGGACAGTTCAGGCAGGGGGCACAACGCCCTTTCCGCAAGATAAACTGCCCGTAGAACCCGGCCATACTCTCCACATTGATGCAACCGGTTTGAAAAGCTGGGATTCGGCTTTTGTTGCTTTTTTGTGGGATGTCAAACAGGCCGCCAGCAAGGCGCAGCTTCATTTTGATGAGCAAGGCCTTCCGGCCTCCGCGCAAAGGCTTCTAGCCCTTTTACCCGATGCACCCGCCGAACCGGCACAACCTCCGCGCAATAACGAAGGTATTTTTGCGCGAGTGGGTGACATAACCCTGAATGGGTTAACCGAAACAGGCACAGTAAGTGAACTGGCATTAGATACCGCCAAAGGTGCTGCACAGGCTGTGCGTGGCAAAAGCGCCATGCGCATGAAAGACCTGTTGCTGGATATCTGGAATGCCGGGCCCGATGCCTTACTTATTGTTGGCATCGTCAATTTTCTTGTAGGTGCCATTCTGGCTTTTGTCGGGCTGGTAGAACTACGGAAGTTTGCCGCAGAAATTTACGTTACAGACTTGGTAGGCATTGCCTGCGCGCGTGAAATTTCGGCTATCATGACAGCCATTATCATGGCGGGTCGAACCGGCGGCGCTTATGCAGCCCGCATCTCCACCATGCTGGGCAACGAAGAAATTGATGCTCTCCAGGTGTTTGGTATCCCTATCTCCAGTTACATTCTGCTGCCATCCATCCTGTCTCTCGCACTCATGATGCCATTGCTCTATCTGTATGGCACCATTGTTGCGATTTTTGGCGGATTTGCCGTTTCCATGAGCATGATGGATGTTTCCCCCATCGGCTATTGGATATCCACCTTTGATGGCGTGGAGCTGAAGGAATTTATCTTCGGATTTATCAAATCCTTCTTCTTCGCCAGCTTTATTGCGCTGGCGGCTTGTCGCGTAGGGCTAAAAGCCGGACGCAGTGCGGCTGATGTGGGCATTGCCGCCACACGCGCCGTGGTTATTGGCATTGTGGGCATTATTGCCATGGATGCCATTTTTGCCGTGATAGCCAACGCGCTTGGAATCTGATGATGTCTGACGCAGAAACCCTTATTTCCGTTCGCGATTTACAGTTATCGTTCGGCCCCAAGGTCATTCAGCAAAATGTTTCCTTTGATCTGAAGCGTGGCTCCATCTTTGCCATTATGGGTGGTTCTGGCTGCGGCAAGAGTACTTTGCTCAAAAGCATGATCGGGCTGCTGCGACCAACCGCCGGGCAGATTCTGGTAGATGGAGAAGATTATTGGGCGCAATCCGATTCTCGCCGCACGGATATCAATCACCGTTACGGTGTGCTGTTTCAAAGCGGCGCTTTATGGAGTTCTATGACGGTAGGGGAAAATGTAGCCCTGCCGCTAGAAATGTTCACTACGCTCAAGCCTGATACCATTCGGCGCCTAGTGGAATTGAAACTCGGATTTGTTGGGATGGAACAGGCAATTGATCTGTTTCCTTCCGAAATCTCCGGCGGTATGCGCAAACGCGCGGGGCTTGCACGCGCCATTGCTCTGGAACCCGACATTCTGTTTTTTGACGAACCTTCCGCAGGACTAGACCCCATTACGTCTGCCCGGCTGGATGATCTGATCCTGACATTACGGGATGGGCTGGGGGCAACCATTATGATTGTCAGCCATGAACTGCCCAGCCTGTTCGCTATTGCAGACGATGGCATCTTTTTGGATGCCAAAACACACACACCCATTGCGCATGGTTCACCGCGCGCATTGCACGATACCTGCAAGATTCCTGAGGTAACGGCGTTTATGAACCGATCTGCCTCTATTCCCTCCGCAGACAAGACAGAAGGCTGAACGGCATGTCTCAAAGCACAAACCGGAAAACTCTGATCGGCGCGTTTGTGATCCTTGGCGGCTTGCTGGGCCTGTTCATTATCATGGCTTTTGGGCACATGCGCTTTTTCACCCCCTCGCGGGAAGCTGCCGTTGTGTTCCAGAACTCCATCACCGGCCTTTCTGTGGGTGCGCCCGTAAACTTCCGCGGCGTTAAGGTTGGAACAGTTAAAAACATTACGCTGCGTTTTGATCCGCAGGACCGTAAGGCTTACATTCCTGTTGTGCTCACGCTGGAGCCAGATCAGATTCATGTAGTGCGGGATGTGCCGGGGGGCACAAAAGTGAGCATTCAGGAAATGATCAGCAACGGACTCCGCGCTGAACTGAACCTGCAAAGCTTTGTTACGGGCCAATCCAATATTGAACTGGATTTTGATAAATCCGTTACACCCGTTCTGCACCCACGCATTACCGATCTGCCGGAAATTCCTGTGCGTCTTTCCACTATGGAAAAGCTGAAGGACACGATCGGCCAGATTCCTATCAAGGATATCAGCCACCATGCAGATCTGGCTCTGCTGTCCATTACATCCTTGAGCGATCACCTACGTGATGATCTGCCTCCACTGATTTCCAGCGTGAAGGAAACGGCTGACCGTTCCCACGAAACAGTGCAGGCTGCAACAGATGCCATTAAAGACCTACAGGCCAAGCTGGACGTAACACTCCTGAAAATGGACAAGCTGATGGATACTGGAAATACGCAGCTTGATGCACGTGGCAAGGATCTGCACGCAACATTAGCCTCTGCTACAAAAACTCTAGATTCCTTGCAGGATATCCTTTCACCACGTTCTATCGACCGAGCAAATCTGGATGCCTCATTGCGGGATATTGCTGCTGCTGCGGCCTCCCTACGTGGCTTCGCCAGCGATGTGGAACGTAACCCGCAACTTCTGCTGATGGGACGCCGCCCATGATGTTTACTCCTCGCCATATTGCTCTGGCTTTTCTGGGCGCATGTACCCTGCTTGCAGGCTGCGCCTCCCCTCCCCTTCGGCTTTATACGCTTGGCATGCCGGGAGACCGGGATGTTCAGCAGCCGCATCTTTCTGCCCGTTTGACCACCATAGAAATCAGCCGCGCGGTATTGCCTGATTATCTTGATAGTCAGGACATGATCACCCGGCAGGGAGAAGAAGTGATCCGCAGCCCGCGCTCACGCTGGGCAACACGGCTTTCTCTGGGCATTACAGATTTGGTGACTAATGAAATCTCATCATCTCATCCCAACGAACTGATTACAGATCAGCCGTTGGCAGATGCCGCCAATATGCGCGTTCAGATTAACGTTTCACGCTTTGATGTAAATGTAGATGGTCAGGCGGTTTTGGATGCCAACTGGGCCGTTATCCCGCGGGATCCTAAAAAGCCGCTCATTCGCAACCGTGCGCATCTTACAGCTACGGGATCTGTTTCTACAGATGCGGATACCGCATCCTTAATGCGTAAGCTGGTTATTCAGTTGGCAGATCAAGTTAATCTGTCCATTCCACCCCAGCAGTAAAAAGCTACCCGATATAACCACTTCCACGTTTTGCGCGTAACTACTGGTTATATCGGGCTAGACTTCTAGCCCCGCCTTTTAGCAGAAACGGTTTTACGTGGCTTTGCAGTTATTTTCTGAGCCGTAGATCGTGTTGTTTTTGCCGTAACAGAAGAAGCCGTCTTTTTAGTAGTGTGCGCAGCAACAGTTTTACTAGCCGCACGACGAACCACCGGCTTTCTTACAGACTTTGCTGATTTTTGTGTTTCTTCCTGTTTTTCTGCAGGAGGAAGACCAGCGTCTACCCTGTGTGTTGCGATCAAACGCGCAATAAGAGCTTCATATTCCGCAAGATACGACTTGATGCAAAGAGTTTGCTCAGCTTTTTCTCTGACTGCGCGACGTAAACGGGTTGTCAGTGGCTTATTGTTCAGCAACTCCAGCACACCATCCGCAATTTTGTCTGGCTCTATAAACGGCACCAGCACAGCAGTTTCCTGATCTGTCAGAAATTCCTGCACTGGAGCAGTCGCACTGCCCACAATCGCGCACCCCATAGCCATTGCCTCACGCAGAGACCACGAAGCTACAAAAGGATATGTGAGGTAAACATGCGCATCTGAACGTTGCAGAAGGCGTAGAAAATCCGGGTAATCAACTTTACCAGCAAAATGCACCCGGCTTAGATCCAGTTGCCCTTCCAGTTCCTGAAGCATTTTCTCCCGCCAGCAACCCGATGCCAGTGGCGCCCCATAACTGACACCATCTCCCCCAACCATAATAACGTGTGCGTTGGGTTCTTCCTCCAATATCCGAGGAAGCGCTCGCATAAACACATGAAAGCCGCGATAGGGTTCCAAGTCGCGCGAGACATAGGTAATCAGCTTGTTCTTAGGTGAAATTTTGATGTCATCTAACTTGAAAATCTTTTTTGCAAGTTTGGGGTCTGGTTTGCAGGTCTCCAGATCTACACCTTCACGCAGCACGGTAATTTTATCTGCGGCCCATGCTGGGTAAGCGCTTTTCTGAAAATCTGTAGGCGTTTGGCCATAGCTAGGGCCTGTTAAAGCCAACAAATTAATGGCGTTTTTGGCCCGCACAATCGGCAACATTTGGGGTTGCAGCGGAAACTCCGGATCAAACCCAACATCAAATCCAGGTTCTGTATGATAATAGAACTCAAAATATCCCAAAACAGGCACATCAGGATAAACATCCTGAATATTCAGCAGCTCTCCCCACCCATGATGGCCGATAATAATATCAGGCTGGAACCCTAGATTTTTGAGAGTGCGAGCGGCTTTTTCAACCTCGTTCGCGCGCACCATGCCCATATCCAACTCGCGCACAGCCAGATGAGCCTGTGCCGCAGCGCCACGGGGCATACGGTATCTTACACGGCGCACACCTTTAATGGCGTTCTGGTTATCTTCACTAATGAAAACAACTTCGTTGTCATCGTTTTGCACCAGATGGCGTACAATGTGCAGGTACTGGCCGGGAAAGTTTTGATGGATAAAAAGGTATTTCAAACCTGCACCTGCGTGCTGCTCTGATCACAAATAAAAACAGGCCCGGCATTTAAACCAGGCCTGTCCCATGAGAATATCTTAACGGCGAGAAGGCTTGCGCCCGCGTGCTCCACCGCGCCCTGTTGCTTTTGGCTTTGCTGTTTTCTGGGCAGCCGAAGAAGCACGACGGGGCTGAGATTTGGCGGCGCGCCTTACTGGCTTAACCGGAATTTCCTCTTCAACCTCTTCTTCTATTTCTTCTTCAAACTCTTCTTCATCAAGAAGCTCTGCAGCCTCTTCCAGAACTTCAGCTTCCAGTTCTTCTATTTCTTCTTCCAACAGGACTGCTAGATCTTCTGCAGCATTCTGCTTCCGTTTACGCCCACCACGCTTTGCCTTGGTTTCTGCATCACGCGGAAGAATTTCAACAAGGAAAGCTTCCAACGGTGCAAGGCTATCAGCTTCTACGGGTTCACCGTTATCAACAGGCCCGATTTTGGTCCCATCTGTAAAACTGGCTGTAACACGGCAAATGAATTTTTTAGCTGCGGCACCTTTCAGGCACACACACAAACCCAAAATAGGCAACGCCATTCCGCGGCTGCCACAATACTGACCACCTTCTACCCACGGAGAAAGCCATCCCTTACCCAGAACAGCCTGATACTCAATATCATCAGACTGGATGAGGTGAGCGGGTGCAATACCAAAACCTTCAATCCATGCCTGACTACCCGGAACACCCATCCATTCGCCAATAATGCCGGTAACATCACCACGCCGCTGGATATGCGCACCAATTTCTGGCTTCTGAACCAGTGGTGCTTCTGCTGGTGCTGCCTCTTTCGGAGCTGCTGCCTCAGATACTACAGGCACTGCGGCAGGTGCAGGAACTGGCAGCGGATCAGATTCCGCACTGAGCTGGATAACCTGCAAACGCGGCGCATCATGCCGTGTGTTCATTTCCTGATAAATGGTGATCATCACCTGCGCTGGACCGCGGCGCACACGCACCAACGCAGCATTGTTTCTGCCACCCAGCCAGCCATCTTGCTCAAACGTTACAATCTGCACATTGCCTGGAGCAGAAACAGGAGGAAGAGAAATACGAACCCCAGGTAAACCGGCAGCTGTTGGCGGCTGCTGACCTGCTGCATGGCTGATACAGAACAGACCGGTCTGGAGTGTCATCAGATGACCTGTGACTTTCAGATCAGTAATCCGCTGCTGGCTTGCCTGAGACATAAAACCTCTTCCATCCTAAATTTTCAGCTAAACTGTAAAACAAAAAAACACCGGTAAGTAAAGAAAGAGTTAGGTAAGCGAAAGCCTTCTTTTTTTCTCCATCTCCTTACCCTTTTCCAGTAATTTTTTATTCAACTCCTGTATGGAAATACCAAACGGCACCACGCACCCTAAACCTGTGGATCGAATGCGTTCTGCCGGCGCGCCCAGATCAAACGCAACAACATGTAATCCGGCTTTCCAGATATCTCCCAAAGCAAAACACCATGTTTCCGGCCATACAGACGGAAGCAAAGCAATATCCGCATCTACTGCATGAATTAAGGAAACAACATCCTCTTTTTGAAATTCACCAGTTACAAAAATGCGTCCTGTTTTTAACAGTCTCTCATCATCACGTGTATGGCCCACAACTACAAACTCTAGTGGTAGATCACGCAAAGCTGCATCCACTGCGGCTTCAAACAAAATATCATAGCCTTTTTCTGGCCCTATGCCGCCCACAACACATACCCGAATACGCGATGCTTTACGCTTAAGGCCTTGCGCCAAAAATGCACTGGCCTGTGCTGTTTTACGCTCAACCAGCTTTGGAATCTGAAATTGCTTTTTTAGAAGGCTATCTTTTTCCAATTTCCGCACAGCAAATCGCACGTCAGAAAAATACTTTTGCATTCTTTGCTCTGTATCGCGCGATGGCACAAAAACCTGTTCTGCTGTTTGTAGAAAAGCATGTGCGGTTTTACGATAGGCTGCAACACTGGTTGTATCATCTACGCGCCGCCCCAGCACCGTCACGCACACCTCACATGTTGCCACGTCTGGTTCACCGCAATAACGATTTTCCCAGCCCATCAACGAAATACGTGGGCAAAACCAGATGTAATCATGCACGAATACATCATATGCACATCTCAAGCGCGCTGGTAGATCCATAACTTGCGGATCATGCCCCGCAGTTTGGTGGAACTCAATCCGCCCAACACCTTCTGCACGTAAAAGCCGCAGCAGAAGCGCCGTCTCCTTGGCAAAGTCAAAACATAAGGAAGGATACGTTACCTCACTTCCTCCGTCTTCCAGCACACACCCCTGCTCAGATGGACGTAGGATAAGCGGGCGTATTTTGCGCCCACTCCAAAAGGCGACGCGCTCCTGCACAACCTTTTCTACGCCGCCGCCAACAGCGTGCGTTACCAACAGAACAGCCTGATCTAAAAAATCTTCTTCTCTGTCACCTCTAAACCGGACAAGATCAAGGCGCCTACGTTCTGAAAAAAGAGGATCTGCTGCAATCCATCTTGCAACGTAATCATGATACCCAGGATGCAACTGCTCCAGAACCTTTTGGTTCCGCAGCATTAAGGGGCTTGCACTTTCTCCAAATGAACTGCTGCCCACATGAGCTACAAAGACCCCAGGGGCAACTATATGCTTCCACCCAAGAGCGCGGGCGCGCATACAAAAATCGTTTTCCTCACCATAGCCTTGCGCAAATACATCCTCACGCAATAGCCCAGTTTGCTGCAAACAATCATGGCGGATATACATGCAAAAGCCATGAGCTGTAGGCGCTTCTACCGCACGCCCCATATTGGCTGCCTGCGCCATTTGCATGAACATATCTGTTTCTTCCAGATCAGGCACCGGATTTGCACCATTTTTATCTGGATAGGAAAAAATACTGGCATCATTAGAAAGAGGGGTTACCGTTCCTGTATCTGGCGCCGCATAGGCAATTTTCCGCAATGCTTCCAACCAGCCTTCTGGCACCAATGTATCGCTGTTCAGCAACACAGCATCATACTTAGTCAGATGGCGAAGCGCTTCATTTACCGCGCATGGAAAGCCACCATTGCGTATCCTTTCCAGATACTGGAAACCCACCTGCTGACAAAAATCTGAAACAGAGGTGACCAATTCTGGCTCCGGGGATGCATCATTCACCACCCAAACGTGCACAGATGCCTTTGGTTTCAAACTTGCCCACACACTCTGCAAACAGGCCAAAGTGCGTGTAGCATTTTTAAAAACTGGGATAACAACAACAGTTTCAGCCTCATAGCCCGAAACTTTTAGTTGTGTGCTTCCCTCCTCCATAACAGGAATAGGTATAATTTCTGGAACAGACACGCGTGTTCGAGGCAGTTCTTTTCCTCTACTCTGCTCTGCCACATAGTATGCAATCTGCCTGGCCGCAGAGCGCATCATATCCGGATATATTGGGCTGCCAGCTAAATCTTTTCCGTTTGGCCCAATCACTCTTACCGGGCCTTCTGGTAACGCAGAAAAGGGAACTGTGATCGCCCTATATCGCGCTAATGGTTGTTTTGAGCTAACAGAATTACAAAAATCCTCCGCACAAAATGTTAGTATTTTCCTATTGGTTTGTGCATCTAGAATATCCAAAATAGGTGCATTATCAGAATCATGCGGCAGCCAAACCCAGCCTGTCAGCCCTTTTTCTCCAACATCCACCAACCCTTCGCACTGAAGAACTTTTTGTGGGCACACACCACCATCTGGAAAAATTACGCCCTGAGCAGATATTATGCAAAGCATATGCGCTTTTTGCCAACCAGAAGGACAAAACCAAGCCCCCTTTTTACGCAAAGCTTTTTTTAGATTACCATCAATAACAAGCTGCAGCCCTTTTTCTGGAAGACCCACTCCTACAATTTGGCCATTCCCCTGCAATCCATACCAACTGGCAACACCATTTAAACGCGTAATAATTGTTGCTAGTTTTTCTATATCTGGTGTGCAAGCATAGTACGTAAGCAAGTGCCGAATAGCACGTAAAGCCTGATAACCAACGCCATGCGCCTGCTTTAATGTTGCCAGCAGGCTCCATCCCTCGCGAAAATCAAAATTTTCTAGAAGCTGCTCTAAAAGCTCAATAGCGGCTTCATTATCTCCCACCGCCTGACGCGCCAAAACCAGCGCGAACATAACATGTGGGTTATCACGCGCTTGTCTGTTGGCTCTTTCTAACCAATCCCGCGCAAGAACGTAAGATCCTGCTTGCCAAGCCGCATTTCCCTGCCGGAAGGATTCCTGTGCTGCTGCACTTGCGCGCTGTTCATATGCTGCCCGATCTGCCTCCGTGACAAACCCTGCCTGCTGACTCTCAGACTGTTTCAGGGTTGCCATGGATATGAACCTACTCTTTTAATTTTACTGTAAAAATGAAATACTAAACCCTTTGAAATTTCTAGAATTTTTCTAGGAAGGTGTCGGCGCACCTTCATTCACCCCGATCTTGGAAAGTTCGATACTCGCCTGCAAAATATTCTGTTTTTCTGCTTTGCGGTACCAAGATCGCGCAGCCTCCAGGTCCTTATCTCCGCCTATTCCATTGGCCAGATAACGCCCCATCATCAACTGCGCGAGGCCATGGCCACCTTCTGCCGCCTGTTGAAACCATGAGCGTGCCAGAACCAAATCTTCTGGAATTTCATGCCCACCACCATGCATGGCACCAATAGAAAACATGGCATCCACATTGCCAGCATCTGCGGCTTTTTTGTACCATTCCAAGGCTTGGGGATGGTCTTTTGGGCCACCTGTCCCAGTAATAAGCAAGTGCCCATAGGCAAGCTGGGCTTCAGTCATGCCAGTTTCAGCAGCCTTTTCCACCCACTCTCGCCCTTCTTGAGGGTTCCGTTCTGCGCCTCGGCCCTCTAGCAGCATACGTCCATACCAATACTGCGCATTCACGACTTTATCGGCAGCTTTACGAATCCACTTAAGAGCCTCTTCCTCATTTTTCTGGGAGCCAACCCCCTGAGCAAGAGCAACCCCAACATTGAACGCAGCCAGAAAGTCATCCTGTGCCGCAGCGTTCCGATAACATTCCAGAACTTCGGCAGCCTCTGCGGTGGGAACAATCCCCGCCAAGGCCAGATTACCTAATTCAGCCGTAGCTTCCTTATCGCCCTGTTCTGCTGCAATCTTAAACCATTGCGCAGCTGCCTGTGGGTCTTTCGGCACTCCCACACCGCTCAGATAAATATTACCTAATGTACGACTGGAAGCCGCATGCCCCTGATCCGAAGCAAAACGATACCAGGAAATAGCTTCCGCATAATTGGGGGGCATCTCACCTCCCCGCCCGTGCATATCCCCCAAAATGGCAGCAGCTTCAGCATCTCCGGCCAACGCGGCACGCCTTAACCACGTTTCACCTCGCACCGCATCACGGGCAACGCCTTTACCAGAAAGTAAGGCCAAGCCATATTTTGCCTGTGCGCCACGAACTTTCTTTTCTGCTGCTTTTGCAAAATACTGTGTGGATTCAGGAATATTTTGAGGAACGCCGATACCACGCTCCGTCATTACCCCCATAAGATACAGGCCTGTGCCCATACCACCATCAGCCGCTTTTTTCAGCTCAACAGCGGCAGCCGTATAATCCTCTTGCGTTTTTGCCTGCGCCAGCGCGGCAAGGCCAATTCCCAAATGGCCCTGCACGCACCCATTAGATGCAGCCGCCCGGTACCATTCCAGTGCCTGTTCAGGATTACGGATACTTTCCGGGCCAGCCGTTAAAATATATCCATACAGAGCCTGAGCATCAGCATATCCGGCCTCTGCTGCACGCTGGGCCCAGTGTGCAGCTTTGATAAAATCGGGCTCTCGCTTCGTTTGCTCCGCTGAATCATCAAAAATGGATTTTGGAGCATCTGCATCCACTTCTTGCGGCAAGCCGTGCAAATATAGCGTCGCCAGAACAAAAGATGCCTGCGCCCATCCATTCTGGCCTGCACGGCGCACCCAACGCGCACCTTCCACCAAGTCTGGTGGTGCCCCCTGCGCCGTAAGATAACATTGCCCAACTAAAAATTGAGCTTCGGGGCTTCCTTCCCGCGCAAGAACGGCCAGCTTGCTAAATGCATCTGCTGGCTCATCTTTTAATTGTGCTTTGGCCTGTTCAAGTCGGGTTTGAACATCTTTACCTGACTTACCAAACGTTTTCTGAAACAGTTTCCAGACCAAAGCCCTAATCCTCTATATTCAGAGTATTATATTACGCTCTTTGCCAATTAGGGTTCACGCATCCCATTTGACATCAATGGCACAAAGCTATTCAGCATATATTGTATGATCGTGCGCTTACCAACGCGGATTTCCGCCGTAACTGGCATCCCCGGTTGGGGATGAAAGAAATTAGGCACGCCATGCAATGTGTATTTATCAACCCGCAGACGAACACTGTAAAAAGACTTGGATGTATTATCTGGCGTAACATCTTCCGAGCTAGGACCACTGCCCCCGCCCGACACAAAAGAATCCGCACTAATGGTTTTAACTGTTGCTTCAGCACCGCCATATTGCTGGTAAGGGAAGGTTGCAAATTTTACCTGTGCCTTGTTTCCAATCCGCACAAAACCAACATCCTGCCCTGACATAACAGCTTCAATTTCCAACCCTTTCCCGACAGGCACAAGGGTCATAATTTTTTCAGCCGGGGTTACAACAGATCCAACTGAAATTTTAGCGATATTCAGCACAACAGCATCTTCATCGGCTTTGAGCGCCACCATGCTGCTGTGTAAAATAGCCTTTTGATAAGCGCCTTTTGCTTCTGCCAGCTTATGCTGTGCCACAATCAAATCTTTATAAACTTCGGCTTTCCAAGTTTGAATGTAGCCTTCTTTTTCAGAAACTGAAGCAGCCAACTTGTTCCGCGTAGAAGCCGCCTGCTGCTGAGCTGAAATTTGTGAGCGTTCCACTTCCATCAACTCATTCTGAGCGCTCAAAGTAGACAGTCGGCTACCTACCTGATCCTTCTGGAGTTCCATACGCATTTTATGAACGTCACCAGCCACTTTGGCACGTGCGGCATACATTGCCGCATTTGCAACATATCCCTGCAAGTCACTTTGCAAACTGGCAATCTGCTTATTATAATTTTCAACTTTAGCGTTAAATTCAGCCATGCGCCGCAAATACGCTTCCCCTTGCGGTAACGCGGCCAGATTATTTACATCGGGTTTATAATTCAGCCCGTTCGCTTCTGCCGTAAGGCGATCCACTTCAGCTTGATACTGATCCATCTGAGTTTTCAGATTTTCACTATCTGCGCCTGTTTGCGTAGGATCTAAATGCGTTAAAATATCACCTTTATGGACGAAATCGCCTTCCCTCACATCAATCGAACGTATGATTGAGGTATCCAGAGGCTGGATCACAAGCGATGGTTCGCTGGAAATTAAGCGCCCTTGCGTAGAAACAACACGGTCAAGCGGAAAGACCGTCATCCCAATCATGGAAAACAGTACCAACCCGCCAATCACCCACACAATATACTGCGCACTGGGTGTAGGCGGCATATTAACCAGTGCCGCTGTAGGAGAATGAAACTCCAATAGCGCAACGGGCATGTCACCTTGTGCATAAGGATCATCAGCCTGCTTAAGAAAGTCATCCGAAGCGGGCGTGACAGCCTTCTGCTGATTTTCATCAGATGGATCGTTAGGCACGATTTGTGCATCCTGTTCGCTCATGGGATTATTCTCCTTCCGCGATCAAAGATGCGCCTGCAGAAGAAGAACGTCCTTCTGTATGCCGGTTTTGCTGCATCCAAAGTGTCCGATAAATATCACACCGTTCGAGCAGAACATCATGAGGTGCGATATCTGCCACTTCCCCCTGATCCATCACACAAATCTGATCACAGTTCACAAGGGAAGAGAGACGGTGCGAAACAATGACCATAGTACGACCCTTACCAATCCGCTCCAGATTGGCGTTCACCAAAGCTTCACTTTCTGGATCCAGCGCAGACGTCGCCTCATCCAAAATCATCAGCTTGGGGTCAGTAATCACAGCACGCGCAATAGCAAGACGCTGACGCTGGCCACCAGAAATATTGGTTGAACCTTCTTCAATAAACGTTTCGTAACCCGCGGGCATCCGTTCAATAAATTCTTCGGCCCCAGCCATTCTGGCCGCATGCACAACATCATCAATCGTAAACCCAGGGCGACCCGCCGTAATATTATCGCGGATGGTGCCACGGAACAGGAAGTTATCCTGCAACACCACCCCAAAAGACCGGCGCAAGTGGGTAAGGTTAATTTCACGCAAATCAACGCCATCCAGCTTGAGATAGCCTGTGTAAGACCGGCTAACCCCCTGTAACAAACGCGTAATGGTGGATTTACCAGATCCGCTTCGCCCAACAAGCCCTAGCATGGTGCCTGCTGGCACAGAGAAATTGACGTCCTTCAGAGCAAGGCGGGTAGACCCAGGGTAGGCGAAGTTAACATCCTCAAACGAAAGCGCCCCTTTGATACGCGGGCGCATCCCTGTTGTCAGTGCTCTTGTTTCCGTAGGCTGATTCAGCACCGAAGCGGCTTCACCCAGAGATGCCATAACTTCGTTAAACTCATCCATCAGCCTTGCCAGGCCAACCAGCGGGGCAGCAACACGCCCGCCAAGCATCATAAATGCAACCAGGCCACCCATGCCCACGGTAGAGGGGCTTACAAGCGCAAGATAAGCCCCAACCAGAATGATGCCGCGATTGATAAACAGATCAAGCGGCATAACGATTGTTTGGGTCCAGTTTGAAAAGCGCCCTACCGCAAGTTTCCAACGAATAACATTTGCCGTGGCATCATCCCACGCCTGTTTACGAATAGGTTCCAAAGCAAGTGTTTTCAGGGTGCGGATACCCGCAACGCTTTCATACAGAACGGCACTTCTATCCCGATCAGCAGCAAGCTGTTGCACCATAAGTTTGGCAAGCGGGCTCATAGCAACCACAACAACCAAACCGATAAGACCCGCACAAGCAACTGTCATCCAAGCTAGCGTTGCGCTGAGAATAAAAAGGAAAGGCAGAACGACAACCAGCGTAAACAGATCCAAGACGGTGGTCATCAACCGTCCGGTCAAAAAATCTCGCACTTTATAAATAGCTGTCACACGCCCAAGCACGTTACCTGTCTGCTGGCGTTCAAAATATTCCAACGGCAAGGACAAAAGGCGGCTAAAAAGATGCAGGGAAATACGAGAATCAATACGTGTTGTCAGCACCATAGACAGCTCGCGCCGCCCATAACCGATAAGCACTTCGTAAAGTGAAAATATGAACAGCAGGCCAGAAATTGACACGAGTGTCGACATAGAGTGGTAGCCCACCACTTTATCGATAACCTGCATAACAATAAGCGGCGGAAAAATCTGCAACACACTCAGCGTCATGGATGCGATGCCGATATCGCGCAAAGAGCGCTTTTCACGCAGCACCATGTTGGCCAGCCATCCCAGACTGACCGGAGCATCAGCTTCCGATTCTCCCCTACGCCGTTTGATAAGGAGAATATCACCTGTCCATATCTGAGACAGACGCAGTTCATCTACCGGCACAGCAGCCACAGCCGCGCCTTTAAGCGGATCCTGCAACCATACGACCCCACGATCTGGTGTCGCATTGACCATCAGTGCAGCAGAACCATCGCGGAACATCAAAACAATCGGCGGAGAGTTGGTCATCTTAACCAGATAACGCCACTTAATCCGCACAGCCTTTGCCACGGCACCCTGATCTTCTAACCAGCGCACCAATGTTGCAGGGGATGGCGTATCTTCTCCCGGTTCCGCTGCAAAATCACGGATATCCAGTTCCAGACCATGATATTTGGCCGCTGCAGCAACAGCTTTTAACCGGATAACAGGCGCAGAAACGGGAGCTCCCTGACCGCGATGTGTATCTGAAGGAGAACCGGCCTGTTCCGGCACATGATCAGTCTGGTCCACGCACAACCCTTTTGGTTAAACCAACTTAACAATACAGCGTACCGCACAAATACAGCAGATACGTTCCTGCTCGGCACATGCGCCGTTATGACAGGAGAAGACACAGTCTCCAAGTTTTTCTGTGTAGGTTATGATAAAATATGTAAAGAAAACTGAGCAGTAATAAAGGCAGAAAACTGGCTTTAAGCGACAAATTTATAAAAAGAATTTAAAAATCCTTCTTTCTGCAGCCGTTTCTGCACACGTTCTGCTTCATTGTTGCGACATATAATCCACACAGACCGGTAAGACACACAGCGCCCTAAAACGCTTTCCTGAGCCCGTGCGAGCAAAAAACTCGATAAGCTTCCTTGCCCATTACAGCAGACACAATGCGCAGCGTGCTGCCCTATTTCTCCATTCCAGTGCCAAACATGGCACCAGCCTGCCTTCTGTTCTTGTGTTATTTTGGTATTAACAAATAAAAGCGCATCTTCATGATGATTAATCTGCGTATCCGGCACCGATATACAAACATGAAGCATAATCCGCCCATCTCTGGGCTTTGTGCTCTGTTCCATAAGGCTAGTAGACATACGGGCTGCTCTCTGGAATAACGTGATGCCTTGTGCTTTGCGGTGTTGGGAAAGCACTTTCCCCTTTCTTTTTATATTTTATGGTCGCCATGTCTTCTCGTTTGCCCCTTCTTGATGCCCTACGTGATCAGGTTCTGCTTTGTGATGGAGGCATGGGCTCACGTATCCAGATGCTAGATCTGGATGTCCAGCGTGATTACTGGGGGCAGGAAAACTGCACCGAGATTCTCACGCTCTCACGCCCGGAACTTATCCGTGAAATCCATCGCGGTTATTTTGAAGCCGGCGCAGACATGGTGGAAACCAATACGTTTGGCGGCTCCCCCATCACGCTAGGCGAATTTGGTCTGACAGACAAAACGCGGGAAATCAACAAGAACTCCGCCATATTGGCGCGCGAAGCCGCAGAAAGTTTTGCTGATGGCCGCACCCGCTATGTTCTGGGTTCCATGGGCCCTGGCACCAAGCTCCCCTCTCTGGGCAATATTGATTATGATAGCCTTGAAGCAGCTTTGGCAGAGCAAGCACGTGGCCTGATTGAAGGTGGCGTAGATGCCATCCTGATTGAAACCTGCCAAGATACACTTCAGATCAAGGCGGCCGTAAATGGCGTAAAGATCGCACGGAAAGAACTAGGGGCCACAACCCCGATTTTCGTGCAGGTCACCGTAGAAACCACAGGCACTCTGCTGGTAGGGCCGGACATTGCTGCGGCAGCCACGGTCATTCACAGTCTTGACGTCGATCTGATGGGCCTAAACTGCGCGACCGGCCCGCGGGAAATGGCTGAACATGTAAAATGGCTGTCTGAAAACTGGCCACGGCTCATTTCCGTGCAGCCCAATGCTGGCCTGCCCGAACTGGTAAATGGTCAAACTCATTACCCCCTTACACCCGCAAAAATGGCCACATGGGTTGAGCGCTTTATTACAGAAGATGGCCTCAACCTGATCGGCGGCTGCTGTGGCACCTCCACCCCGCATACAGAAGCACTGGATGCCATGTTGCGCCGCCGTGCAGAAGGCACGGGCCGCCTACGCCCTGCCCCTGTGCCGCGTACATCCGTATGGATGCCTTCTGTTGCCAGCCTTTATTCTCAGGTGCCCCTCCGGCAGGAAAACGCCTATTTCTCCATCGGGGAACGTTGCAATGCCAACGGCTCCAAAAAATGGCGCGAACTTCAGGAAGCACATGACTGGGATGGCTGTGTAACCGTTGGGCGCGAACAGATACGTGAAGGCTCCAATGCACTGGATATCTGCACGGCTTTTGTAGGCCGTAATGAACGTGCAGAAATGGATGAAGTGATCAAACGCTTCACCTCATCCGTAAACGCGCCACTGGTGATTGATTCCACCGAAACACCGGTTATTGAGGCAGCCCTTAAGCTGCACGGTGGCAAACCCATTATCAACTCCATCAACTTTGAAGATGGCGAAGGCCCTGCAGCAGACCGCATGACACTGGCCCGCAAATTTGGTGCCGCTGTTGTTGCCCTGACCATTGATGAAGAAGGCATGGCCCGCAAGCCGGCAGACAAACTGCGTATTGCCAGCCGCCTTGTAAAATTTGCCTGCGAAAAATACGGTCTGCCACAGTCTGACCTGATGATTGACCCCCTCACCTTTACCATCGCCACCGGTGCGGAAGATGACCGCAAACTGGGGCAATGGACGCTTGAGGGCATTAAAATGATTCGGGATGCCTTCCCGGATATTCAGATCGTGCTCGGCCTGTCCAATATCTCTTTCGGGCTCAATCCGGCTGCGCGTGCCGTACTGAACTCGGTTTATCTGGATCACGCTGTTAAAGCCGGCATGACAGCCGCCATTGTGCACGTTTCCAAAATCCGTCCTCTGCACTTAATTGCCCCTGAAGAAGTTAAAGTTGCAGAAGACCTGATTTTTGACCGCCGCACAGAAGATTACGATCCACTACAAACGCTTCTGGCCATGTTTGCAGATCGTAAAGCCGCAGATGCGGTGAAGCGCAAACGGGCTGAAACAGCAGAAGAACGCCTAAAAGACCGTATTGTTGATGGGGACCGGAAAGGACTGGAGGCAGACCTTGAAGAAGCCATGAAAAACATGGCCCCGCTGGACATCATCAACACCGTTCTGCTGGATGGCATGAAGGTGGTGGGAGAACTGTTTGGTGCGGGCAAGATGCAGTTGCCATTTGTGCTGCAATCTGCCGAAACCATGAAAGCCGCTGTTGCCTATCTGGAACCTCATATGGAGCGGATAGACGGCCAGCAGCGCGGCACAATCGTGCTGGCTACGGTTAAAGGTGACGTGCACGATATCGGTAAGAACCTTGTAGATATCATCCTCACCAACAATGGTTACCGCGTTGTCAATCTAGGCATCAAGGTGCCTGTGCAGGATATGATCGAGGCAGCACGCAAGGAAAAGGCCGATGCCATTGGCATGTCTGGCCTGTTGGTGAAGTCCACCGTCATCATGCGTGAAAACCTGGAAGAAATCTCCCGCGATGGGCTGGATACACCTGTTCTTTTGGGCGGCGCAGCCCTTACCCGTAACTATGTGGAAGAAGATTGCGTTGCCGCCTATGCGCCTACAGGGCGAGTGGCATATGCGCGTGATGCTTTTGATGGTCTGACGCTTATGGACCAGATAAGCCAGAAGAAGTTTGATGATTATCTGGCTGCCATCCAGAAACGGCGCGAAGGCAAAGCTACCCGCACCAATGCCCGCACACCAGAAACAGCAGAAACACGTGGCTTTGGCCCAGTTGATGTTGCTGCGGCACGTGCACGGCGTGAACGTCTGACCGCAGATGAACCACCTATGGTTCCGCCATTCTGGGGTTCCCGCGTTCTGGAAGCCACACCAGAAGCCGTTCTGCCGTTCCTGAACGAACGTGCACTTTATCAGTTCCAGTGGGGCTTCCGTAAGCAAGGCCGCTCCTTGGATGACTTCTTGATATGGGCACGGCAGGAACTCCGCCCAATCCTGCGCCGCATGCTGGATCTAACGGCCAAAGAAAACATTCTCAAACCACAGGCCATTTACGGCTACTGGAAAGCTGCCGGGGATGGCAATGATCTGGTACTGTTTGAAGAAGACGGCACAACCGAAGCCTGCCGTTTTACGCTGCCACGCCAGCCAAAAGCAGATGGCGAATGTATTGCTGACTTTGTACGCGATATATCAGACCCAGAGCGTGATGTGATCGGTCTGCAGGTTGTAACCGTCGGCCAAAAAGCATCCGACATCGCCCGTGATTGGTTTGAAGAAAACCGGTATCAGGATTATCTGTACCTCCACGGTCTTTCCGTAGAAATGGCAGAAGCCATGGCCGAATATACGCACAAACGTATCCGGGCTGAACTCGGCTTTGCTGGGGAAGATGCACGCGATATGGAAAAGCTGCTGCAGCAGGGCTATCGCGGGTCTCGCTATTCCTTTGGGTACCCGGCCTGCCCACGGCTGGAAGACCAACACCCCATTCTGGCCTTGTTGGATGCCGAACGCATTGGGGTTTCCCTAACAGATGGGGATCAACTCCACCCGGAACAGTCTACCTCAGCACTTGTTATTCTAAACAAGCACGCGAAATACTTCACAATCTAATACCATTGACCAAGGGTGAAGATGCAGCGCATCATTCACCTTATGGTTACTTCACTCCCACCTGCCTCTCCTCCAGCCAGCGTCGCGCTCAAGCGGCTCTGTCGGCAGGTTGGGCTTCATGCCACAAACTGTACTGCCGCATTTATAGATGACCGGCAGCAGGATATTGTGCATGAAAGCGCTTTGTTCCTCCAAACTCTGCACAAATTATGGGAAAGCCAGGATGTTAATCCGGCCGAAGTATGGACTGAACTACTGCGCAGGCTGGAAGTGGCCGAGCTGTTGATGAAACTCAATCAACCTCCGCACAGAAAAAAACGAAACGGCAAGGTCATGCGCCCATGGCGCGTAACCACCAGCAAGCTGCCATAAAATACAGAAGCGCATGACAGGCCGCTCATTCGTTGGCATAAAGCGTCCCTCATGGCTGCCATAGATGCCCTCTCCCTGCTGATTATTGGCCTGTCTGCTCTGCATGGCGCATGGCGGGGGTTTACGCGGCATGCGTTGGGCTTTGTAAGCTGGGGCATTGCCATTGTGCTGGCCCTGCGCTTTCACGCAGCTTTTCTGCCCTTTGTGCAGCGCTTTATCACCTCCCCTACAGGCGCACAGATAAGCGCCTTTGTTCTGCTGCTGCTTGGGGTGTTGTGCGCTGGTTATGTGCTTTCTGCTGCGATTGTCCGAATCGTCAAAGCAACACCCTTAGATGCGCTGGACCGATTGCTGGGCCTGCTTTTTGGAATTGTGCGCGGAATGTTTTTGGTGGTTGTGCTGTTCATGGCCGCACAGTGGTTACTACAACCTCAAGACATGGCCGCCCTAACAGAAGATAGCCGGCTTACCCCTTACATCCGGCTCGGCGCATCCCATATCCAGCCATATCTACCGGATTTAAGCGCAAAAGGGGTTGCGCGGAATCCTTCTACAGGTCATGACGCCACCTTGTGATCCCATACGGCCAGTTTCTGACCTTCTGCGGAGGCCCTGCACGCTTATGCTCGCCCATCCCACGCCGTCTGCTTCCTTGCCTGATCCACTGACACTGGATGATGATCATCCACACGAAGAATGTGCTGTCTTTGGTATCTGGAACGCTAAGGATGCTGCTCCCCTTACCACTCTGGGTTTGCACGCCCTTCAACACCGCGGGCAAGAAGCCGCTGGTATTGTCTGCTTTGACCCGCAGGAACGTCGCTTCCATTCTCACCGAGGCCTTGGCCTTGTGAGTGATGTGTTTGCAGATTCCCGCGTTATGGCTACGCTTAAAGGCACACGCGCCATTGGTCATAACCGCTACGCCACAACGGGCGCTACGCTGCTTCGTAACGTACAACCACTGTTTGCTGAATTTGCGTTTGGCGGCTTGGCTGTGGCTCATAACGGCAACCTGACCAACGCTGACACTCTGCGAAGTGAACTTATCCGCCGCGGCTGCCTGTTCCAGTCCACCACGGATTCGGAAGTTTTCATCCATCTGATTGCCATCTCTCTTTATGCAACAGTGGAAGACCGGCTGATTGATGCGCTTAAACGGGTAACCGGCGCGTATTCATTGGTTGTGCTGTCTGAAGAGGCGCTGATTGGCGTACGTGACCCCATGGGTGTACGCCCACTGGTGCTTGGCAAGCTACCCTCCGAAGATGGCAAGCAGCCCTCATGGGTTCTGGCATCAGAAACCTGTGGTCTGGACATTATCGGCGCAGAATTTGTGCGTGATGTGGAACTGGGCGAACTGGTTGTGATTGATGAAAACGGTATCCGCTCCCTGCGCCCGTTTGGTGATACGCATCCGCGTTTTTGCGTGTTTGAATACATCTACTTCGCCCGCCCCGACTCTGTTCTAGAAGGGTTGCCTGTTTACGAAGTGCGTAAGCAGATCGGGCACGAACTAGCACGTGAAAGCCATGTAGATGCCGATGTAGTGGTGCCAGTGCCCGATTCAGGCGTGCCTTCAGCTATCGGTTATGCCGAAGCCAGTGGGATCCCTTTTGAACTGGGCATTATCCGCAACCATTATGTGGGCCGCACCTTTATCGAACCCACAGATCAGATCCGGCATTTGGGCGTGAAGATGAAACACTCGCCCAATCGCCCTATTCTAAGTGGCAAGCGCGTTATTCTGGTGGATGATTCCATTGTGCGCGGCACCACATCCCGCAAAATTGTAGATATGGTGCGGGCTGCGGGTGCAACAGAAGTGCATATGCGTATTTCTTCCCCACCCACTCGGCATTCCTGCTTCTATGGCATTGATACGCCAGAACGCAGCAAGCTGCTGGCTGCCCAGAATGATCTGAAAGCCATGGCAGAACTGATTGGTGTAGATAGCCTTGCCTTTATTTCGCTAGACGGTTTGTATCGCGCTATGGGTTACAAAGACCGTCAGGCAAGCGATGCTCGCTATTGTGATGCCTGCTTTACGGGGGACTATCCTATTCCCCTTATCGACCATGATGCGGAGTTTGGCCCAGGCACCGCCTGAGGCCAGCATCCTTACTAAATAAAAAAAGCGGCCAAATTGGCCGCTTTTTTTATAACCTTCATTACCCATAGTTTAGAGTAACATCATCCATGCTGCGCTTTCTTACGCACAATGGTGTGCCGCCCGGTGGATTGACCAGAAGGAAGCTGGCGCAATTGCTGGGCCGCAACATCTGCCAACTGGCCTAGAAGCTGGCTTAATACCTGTACCATTGGCATGGTGGCGCTGGCCTGCGTGCCCTGCAGTGTAAAGTTCTGCATATAGTACTGCTCATCTTTACCAGGAACACCAGCAGAAGCAGGCTGGATGGAAAGCGTAGCATCCAGTTCTACATTGCCTGACGGGCCGGTTGAAAAGCGGCTGATGGACATATCCACATAGGCTTCTGGCTCAGTCGCCACGGTATCATTCTCTACAAACACGCCTGTGCCCGGCAAACGCTGCGCCAGATCACCAGCCATAACGCGGCTGATCTGAGCTGGCAGAGAATCACTCCATGCATCAGCAGAAGATACTGTAAGCTTATAGCCACTATCAGCCGTAACAATCCGGTCTCTATCCAAACCGGATGCTACTGTAGGCAAGCGCACTTCCACAAAGCGTGGCCCACCCGGCTGCGGTTGGCCGGGCGTAATGGCCAACGTGTACAATGAAGGGCTACCGCCAGAGCAGGCCGTTAGCGTAACAGCCATAACACCCAGCCCAGCTACACCGCTCAGGCGGAGCAACATACGCCGGTCAAGACGGGTATTCATGGGCTTACAAGAAACAGTTTGCGTCATGATCTTAACGTCCTGAAAGCAGTGCAGAAGGATGGTTGGTGAGGAAGTCTGACAGGAAACGCAGGGAGCGCGCTGTCTGCCCCAACTGCACCACCATGGATTGCAGATTTCGATGGAAATCACTGTTGCCGCCATAACTGGCTAGCAGACGGTTGGCATTTTGCAGGGTTTGATCAAGCTGCTGTGCCATTTCTGGCAAACGCTTGCTCAGCGGAGCAACGCCGTTACGCAAATCATGCGTAAGAGCCTGCAGGTTCTGCATGGAATTCCGCAACCCAACCAGAGACTGCTTAACATCCGGGGTGACAAGTGTCTGATCCGCATGTGCCAGCAGGTTATTGGCATTTGTACCAATCTGTTCAAACGGCATAGCGGCCAAGCGAGACGTAATGGTGGAAAGGGAATCCATAATCCCGCCCATACCACCTGCCTGGCTTGGAATAACCAGCGTTGCGCCTTCCATACTGGTTGTGGCGGGTGCTGGGTTCTTGATGAAGTTAAGGGAAATCATCCCCTCACCCGTCAGGAAACTGACACTGTCTGTTGAAGCACGCAGACCATTCGCCACCAAAGTGCGGAACATGTCTGTCAGATTGTTGTTCCGCAGTTCAGCCGAAGACAGCACACGTTCAGGCTGCACTTCCATACCGATACGTACGCGCGGATGTCCGGGATTGGAGCTTAGATCCAGCTTTACGCTGGTTACATTCCCCACCTGAATCCCAAACATCGTCACCTGGCTGCCAACGTCCAACCCTTTGACAGAAGACATAACATAGGTAGCAAGCGGCACACGCTCACGGTAGCCCGCGTTATCTGCATCCTCATGCGTATCATACAGCTTGAAAACCGTATTGGCCGGAGCTTCTGAAGCTGGATGCAAACGGCTTTCCGCAACCGGAGGCAAACCAAAAGCCACGCCACCAGAAAACAAAGCCTGCAAGGATTGCAGCTGCACCTTAAGCCCACCAGCACCAAACCCAACCTTAACGCCAGAAACGTTCCAGAAACGGGAATTGGTGTTCAGGTAATGATCATATGGCTCACGCACAAAAATCTGGATCATCACCGGGCCGCGTCCGCCGGGTGGCATGGTGTAACCCAGCACTTCCCCCACATCCACGTCGCGGAAGAAAACAGGCGCCCCCTGCCCGATAGAGCCGATATTGCCCGCTACCAACGTATAAATACGCCCTGGCTGATCTGAACGCACACCCGGAGGGGCTTCTAGCCCTTCAAACGTTGTGGTGCGCTTACCAGCAGGGTGGCCATTCTTGTTCAGCCCCGGGTCGAACGCAATATACGCGCCAGACATCAGGGTTTCCAAACCGGTAATGCTCGCCCCGTTGATACGCGGACGCACAACCCAGAACCGGCCGCTATCCGTAAGCATATCGTTCGTACCCTTGTTCATACGGATACGCACTTTGACATGCCGCAAGTCATCGGTCAGCGAGACACCTTCCACCGTGCCCAGCACCACAGATTTGTTTTTCACCTGTGTCTGGCCGCTGGTCAGGCCATCTGCCGTATCAAATACAACGGTAATTTCTGGCCCATTGTCCATAAAACTGCGCCAGACCAGAAAGCCCGCAATCAGCACGGAAACAATAGGAATAATCCAGATAATGGAAAACCGAATGCGCCTTACCAGAGCATCCTGAGCACTTTCCCCTTCTGGAGGAGAGAAATGATTATCACTGTGTCCGTTCACGCCCTGTCCGGCTCCATGTTGTCCCAATATGCAGCGGCCTCAATTTTTGCCGGACAATTTTGTCCGGCATCGGTTGGGGCCGTATCGCCGTTTTTGCCCGCTGCATCCCACATCAACCGAGGATCAAATGCATGCACTGCAAAAATTGTCAGCACCACCACGGCGGCAAAACATACCACCCCGCCATTAGCACTGATGCTGGCCATACTGCTGAAGCGCACCATGGCCACCAGAATGGAAACCATGAATACGTCAATCATAGACCAGCGCCCGATAACATCTACCAGCCTGTACAGTCTGGATCGGGCAGCCAGATTTCGCGCAGAATGGTATTTGGTGCTGATAACCATAAACATCAGCCCGATAATTTTAAGAACAGGCACCAAAACACTGGCAAACAGCACCAGCAGGGAAAGCGGAATCATATTGCTCTCCCACAGTTCTATGGCCCCTTCTACAATGGTGTGCCCCGTCCCTGCACCCAGCCGGATAACAGTCATGACCGGGTAGATATTGGCAGGCAGATAAAACACCACGGCAGAAACAAGCAGCGCCACGGTACGGGCAATGCTATCAGGCTTGCGTTGGCGCAGCACATGCCCGCAGCGAGGGCAAAACCCTAACGGAGCTGTCTGATCCAGCTTTTCATCAAACAGCAGCACAGCGGAGCAAGACAGACAGGACACCATATGGCTAGCTGGGGACATCTGGTCATTCGGGCCTATTTCCTCGCACGATAGGCGTACGCGCTTATTATCCATCCGCCGCAAGCTGGTATCTGTTTGCCTGCGCCGCCAGATCAGTTCCGTATCCAACGTGGCATCTGTGGCAGACATGGTGACCATAAGTGAGGCCACCAGAAAGACCGCTGCCCCCACCTGCACATAAGCCATATCTGACAGCTTGGTGTAGGCCACGAAAACACCCAGAATATACACTTCCACCATCGACCACGGGCGCAGGCGTTCATACCACTTAAGAAGATGCGGCACCCAGAACGGTAGTTTGGGCTGAAGTGCACCAACCAGCACCAGCATCATCATACTGATAACAAGCCCCGGCACAATAATGGTGGCTATGGCCACCAACACACCAATTTCGCCCCAGCCCTCATGCAATAACTCTATCGGGCCGGTAAGAATATCTACGGTTCTCTCCCGCCCATACAGATCCAACATCATCAATGTGGAAAGCAGCATGGCCAAATAGAGGGACGCCGAACTGATGCAAAAGGCTAGCGGTGTTGCAATGGGAGAGGTGCGATTGCGTCGATCAAGCAATTGCCCGCATCGGCAACAGCGTGCCTGTGTTCCGGGTTTAAGCTCGGACAGATGCTGGTAATGACCACAGCAAGGGCATTCCACAATGCCCTGCACAAGCCGAACATGCCGCTTTTCATCAACCGGAACATTCTGCCCGGGATTAAGGGCCTCCCGCACCAAGCCAAATAACTGCGACATGTTCATACGGATAGTTCTTAAAACGAAAAAACCGTTCCGTCACACTCAAAACAGAATGGCACCCCTGCTTAAAGCCAGAAATGACGTTTTGTTGTTGCCCAAACCTCTAGGTAAATTGCAGTTTTCCCTTGCGTAGGCACAGGGATCATGATAGTCACCGCCCCGCAAACAAAATGTGCCCGCTTAGCTCAGTTGGTAGAGCACGTCATTCGTAATGATGGGGCCGGTGGTTCGAATCCGCCAGCGGGCATTTCCTTTTGCGCTTCCCAAAATACTGAATGCACTTTTACATTACCCTGTAAAAATGCGTTTTATATCCATCCATTCAAACACTTTTACTGCTTTGGTGGTGTATTCAGCTTGTACAAACTTATAAGCAAATGACGACCGTTAGAGTAATTCAGCCCACCTACTGTGCCGAGGCTGACGGCATTTTCCGCTTTATTACCCAATGCTGCCATAAATGCGGGGGCATCTCGCTGATCAACAAGTGCCACCGTGCACTTTGCATCTGCCTTCATAGCTGCTGCCGCATTTTCTGCTCCTGTGAGCAGCACCTTGCCACCCAGCAGAAAGACCAGGCTTGGCTCAGAAAAGGACACTGACACCACGTGCGACTCTGCACACGGCTGATGTGCCTGCACTAGTGCTGTCAGACGCGGGGCCAACCAGATGCTTTGCAACTGCGGCACCACAACCGTAAACAGCCCCACATAGAGCAGTACAGCCGCAGCCACACTGCTTAAAGCAGCCTGCTGCAAACGCGCGCGTGAAATAAACCATGCTGAAAGGCCAACCAGCGGCAATACCCCCAAGGCCAAAACAATAGCCGCTGCCGATATTTGGTGTTCAAGCACCCACACCAGTGTTGGACCAGCAACGGCCAAGGCCATACCCACCAGAGCCCATGCAACAGCATAAATGCCTAGAAATACCTTGCCCCAAACACGCACAGGCCACTGACGCCACACCTCTCCACCCTGAGCCAGAAACGCGGCTGTAAGAATGGCAATGGCCGGGTAAGTAGGCAGCACGTAATGCGGAAGCTTTGTAGCAATAGCCTCAAACACCAACCAATGCGGCACAATCCAACACAGCAAATAGCGCACGGTTTCTTGTTTACGTGCACGCCAAACCAGAGGCGCTACACAGGCTGCAAAAAATGATCCGGGCCAAAATGCCAATAGGAAAACCAACAAGTGGTATCCTGGCGGCAACCCATGCGCTTGCTGCCCAGATGCAACCTTGCCCAAAAAGTTGGTGCCAACAGCATTCCGAAAAAATTCACCGTGGCTTACAATCCCAATAGCTACACACCACGGCACCAGAATAGCGGCAGATAAAAGCCAGCCCCATGCCGGACGCATTCTGCGCCACAGACCAAAATCTCGATCCAGCATCCCCAACACCAATGGTGTCGCAAGAGATGGAATAAGAATAACCGGCCCTTTCAGCATCAGACCGCAGCCAATGGCACCCCAATACAGCAAAGCACGTTTTATTGGTGTGGCCACATCTTGCTGGCGATCTCGTAAAGCGCCTGTGAGCGCCAACTGTGCGAGCAGCACCGTAAGCAGCAAGCAGGAATCGATTGTGGCCATACGGCTTTCTGCTGCAACCAGCACAGAAGCCATAAACAACAAGCCCGCACCAAGGCCGACCGAAGCCCCAAACAGCATAGAGCCAATAAGTGCTGTAAGAACAACAGCGCCAGACATGGCCAGAAGTGAAGGAATGCGATACGGCCAAACAACCCGTTGATGCTGCATTCCTGTAAGAGAAACGGCAGCAGCTTCTAGCCAGTAAATACCAGCAGGCTGTAAATAACGTGGTTTGTCCTGAAAACGCACATCTACAAAATTGTGCGATTCTAGCATCTGCGCCGTGGCTTCCATATATCGGGGTTCATCCCGATCAAATGGTGGCGTAACAGCCCGTCCCGGCAGAAACAGCAAAAAAGCAGCAAGGCCTAAAAGCAGCAGGGCTTTAAAAGAAAGAGGCTGATGACCGTTTTTTTGCTTCAACATTCACGAATCGATTTTGGAAGATGCGTACGATTCCGTAACCACATCACGCCCAGCAGATCACGCACCCCAACCACGGCACGATTGAAGTTGGTATATTTGGAATGCCCATGCAAACGCGGCCGGTGTGTAACAGGATGGCACACCAACGGCACACCATAAGATGCAAACAGCGCCGGCAGAAAACGATGCAAACCTTCAAACTGCGGCAAGCGCAGAAAGTCTATTCGCTGGAAAATTTTGATAGGTGCTCCTGTATCTGGGCACTGATCATTTAAAAGTTTCTGCCGCAACCCGTTAGCAAAACGTGTTGCAAAACGGCGGGACCAACCATCTTTACGGCGTGTACGCACCCCTACAACAAGTGGGGCCCTACCCTTGGTTGCCTGCACTTGCGCAAGAGAAACCAAAGTGCCGAGCTCACGCGGGTCATCCTGCCCATCGCCATCAATAGTGGCAATCCATGTACCACGGGCTGCCGTAATACCTGTGCGTAGGGCAGCAGACTTACCGCAACGCCGATCATGTGAAAGAATGCGTAAGCTTGGCAAACATTCATCCCGTAAACGTTGTAAAACTTCTACGGTCTGATCTTGGCTACCATCATCTACAAAAACAACTTCGGCCACAGGCAATTGCTGCATGGCCTCCGCCAGCTCTCGGCAAACCTGTGGCAGATTATCCTGTTCATCCAAAACAGCAATAACGATGCTCAGTTCACACTGAGCATCGTTATGCTGTGACGGTGAGGCTGAAACCAGACCTGTCACGTATTCACCATTCAGCTGATAATGTTTCAGGCTGCCTTGCGCGCAAGAGCGGCAGGCAAACCAGCCAGTGCCTGATCAACAAGCCCTGCGGCTTTCTGCTCATCAAGCGTCTGAGGAATAACACCGTTGGCAGCCTGTACGGCCACATCAATTGCCAACTGGCGCACTTCTTTAACAGCAGCGCGTTCTACAGCTGCAATACGATCACGCGCCATTTGTTCATGGCGCTGCACAGCGGCTTCTGCCTCTGCACGTGCTTTCTGGGCCATTTCAGCAGCCTGCTGATGAGCCTGCTCGACGTAAGACTTAGCTTCTGCCAGTGCCTGCTCACGATCACGCGTGGCATCTTCCAGCATCTGCTCAGCTTCTCTTCTCAAGCGGGCGGCTTCATCAAGTTCTTCACGGATACGGTTGGCGCGGCTATCCAGAATGGTGGCAATAGGCCCCCAAATCTTTTTACCAACCAGCACAAAGAACAGAACAAACGAAACAGCGACCCAGAAACCCGCTTCGTGAAAAATGCCAGACATGACGAAAATTCCCCCGGAGCTGGTCAGATAGTGCTGTGCGCCGAAGCGCTTTCAACCTTCTGGGCAACAAGCTGAGCATCAGGCACAATACCCGTCAGACGCTGAACCAGAGCCTGCGTGGTATCACCCGCAATTTCTTTAAGCGCGCTCAATGCACGCGTTTTTTCCTCAGCCACGCGTTTTTCAGCATCAGCAATTTCTGCTGTTACTCGCGCATTAATTTCCTGCATCTGCTGTTCGGCTGCTTTATGTTCTTCTGCCAGAACCTGATCAAGATGCGCCTGGGCTTCTGCCATAGCATCTTTACGGGCCTGCTGAAGTTCAGCAACAGCTTTATCGGCATCCTGCTTGGCCGCACGTGCAATTTCCAGATCCCCGGAAATACGCTTGCTGCGGTCTTCCAGCACCCGGGCAATACCGGGCAGCATGGCCTTGCTGAGCGCCATATAAAAGACGAAGAAAATTACCGCACCCCACATAACCTGACCGGTTACAAGGGGGTTGGCAAAATCTAGCTGAGGCATTCCCGTGGCGTATGCACCAGGCGCGGAAACGGCCAGAAGAGACACACCGGAAACCGTTGCGAACAGGCCGGCACGAAGCATCTTCTTAATCACACCCACAGGAATGTTCTCCTCTTTCCTGAAAGCTTTCTCAGACGAACAGGATCAGGAACGCGATCAGCAGCGCGAACAGAGCGATAGCTTCTGTTAGAGCAAAGCCGAGCATACCCAGACCGAACACATGCGGACGGGAAGCCGGATTGCGCGCAATGCTGCTTACCAGCGTGGAGAAGATGTTGCCGAGGCCGATACCAACGCCGGCAAGGGCGATCACGGCGATACCTGCACCGATTTCCCGGGCTGCAGCGATGTCCATATCAGTCACTTCCTTGTTTCAAGTACAGTTCAAACGAAACGGGCAAAGCAGCTCCTCAGTGAGCCACGGCCTCCCGCAGGTAGATGCACGTTAGAATGGCAAACACATAGGCCTGCAACACACCAACAAGCAACTCAAGAGCCATCAGTGCCACGTTAATGGCAATCGGCCCAACCGCAAACACGTCACCCACCACACCAAAACCGGCGAGCATGATAACAAAGCTTGCGAAAATATCGAACATGACATGCCCGGCAACCATGTTGGCGAACAGTCGGATGGAGAGGCTGACAGGACGCGAAAGAAAAGAAAGAATTTCAATCGGGATCAGCAGCGGAGCCAGAAACGGGCTAGCGCCTTCCGGCATGAAGTGCGCAAAGAAACGCAGCCCCTGCACCTTAAGGGAAACAATAACCGTAAGCACAAACACCATCATGGCGAGCGCGAAGGTTACGGCAATATGGCTGGTGAATGTAAAGGAAAACGGCAGCAGACCAATATAGTTACCGGCCAGGATAAAGAAGAACAGAGTGAAGATGAACGGGAAGAAAGCCGTGCCTTCTGGCCCAATCGTATCAACCGCCATGTTATGAATAAATTCGTAACAAACTTCTGCCGCAGCCTGTAAACGACCGGGAACCACCGCAGCTGGACGCATACCAAAATACAGGAATGCGAGAACCAGACACACTGCCACAATCATGTACAGGGGGGATTGGCTGAAACGCAATGCTTCGCCCAACCCACCAAGAACGGGATGAAGCTCAAACTGTTCAAGTACGTTGATGCTGGAACCGCCCGCCACAACCGCTCTCCTAAAACCCTTTACCGCATCCGAATCGTATTCGGATTACAGCTTCTTACTTGCCGTCTATCGACTTGACCAGCCGCCAAACATTCAGCACGCCAGCACCTCCGCCCATCAGTGCGAAGAGAATGAGAAAAACCGCCCGGGTTTTCAGCCAGTGATCCAGCTCCCACCCAATTGCAACGCCTACTATCAGCGCTGAAAGCATTTCAGCCCCAGCCCTAAGCGCCAACCCAGGAAGAGATTGCTCTACAGCATCCTCTTTCTCGGCTGAATTTTCCTTTTTCTCTAGGCCAGAGCGACGTTCTGCCGCCTTCAGCCGAGCACCAAAGGAATCGTTACCGTTCTTACTCATTCTTCGCCCCTTCAGAGGGGTGCAGGCGCTTGCTAACGGGGCTGTCATATCCTGTCAAGAAACCATGATGGGTAGATGCATCAAAATCTGCCTTTTCCACCATAATTCTCCACAAAAAATCAGACTGTGTCAGCCACACCCACTAAACCGCGTGCATAATCCACTGCGGAAAAAGGTCGCAGATCTTCTGCCTGTTCACCCACACCCACGGCATGCACAGGCAGCCCAAACTGATCAGCCAGAGCCACCACAATGCCCCCACGGGCAGAACCATCCAATTTTGTCACAACCAAACCGGTCACATTCACAAGTTCGCGAAACACCCGAACCTGCTCCACGGCATTCTGGCCAGTTGTGGCATCCAGCACCAACAGCACAGAGTGTGGTGCCGTTTCATCGAACTTACGCATGACGCGGATAATTTTGGCAAGTTCTTCCATCAGCGCACTTTTATTGTGCAGGCGGCCTGCCGTATCTACAAACAGTAGATCCGCCCCTTCAGCCTTACCGCGCTTAAGTGCTTCAAAAGCCAAACCGGCTGCATCTGCACCGGGAGGACCGGCAATAACCGGACAACCGGTTCTTTCCCCCCAAATTTGCAACTGCTCCACCGCAGCGGCGCGGAAGGTATCACCCGCCACCATCATCACCTTCTTACCTTCCTCGGTAAAAAAGCGGGCCATTTTGCCAATGGTGGTTGTTTTTCCTACGCCATTCACACCCACCACCAACACAACATGCGGTTTATGCGCAGGATCAGGCTCAAAAGGTTTGGCAACAGGCTCCAGAATTGCGGCGATTTCATCCGCCAAGGTGGTGCGAATTTCTTCGTCCGTCACCTCGGTGCCAAAACGAGAGGATCGGAAGGATTCGATAATACGTTCTGCAACAGCCGGACCCATATCTGCTGTAATCAGCAGATCTTCCAGCTCTTCCAGTGCTTCATCATCCAGCTTGCGCTTGGTGAAAATGCCCGTAATACCCCCACCCAGCTTTTGGGTAGAACGTGACAATCCCTGCTTGAGACGAGAGAAAAAACCAAGCGCCATCTCAGATCCTTTCCACCACCAACCCTGCACTATCGGCCATTGTGGGTTGAAGGGTTATAATTTCCCCCACTTCGGCTTCACCTTGAGCAAGCCGCACCGGGGCAAACTGCTCACTATGACCGGCAGTTGGGGTTTCCATCAGCACACGTAGGGGCTGACCTATAAGACTTTTATAATACCGAGCCGCAGAGGCTGCCCCCACTTCCCGCAATTGCGCAGCACGCGCTTTGCGTTCAGGCACAGGCACTGCACGCATACGCGCGGCAGGCGTTCCAGGCCGTTCACTATACGGAAAGACATGTAGATACGGCAGCGCCTGCTGGGCAAGAAAACTGCGTGTTTCTTCAAACAGCGCTTCGTCTTCTGTTGGGAAACCCGCAATAACATCAGCACCAATACCAATATCTGGCCGCAAGCCCCGGGCACGCTCTACCACCCGCGCGGCATCTGCCACCAAATGCCGCCGCTTCATGCGCTTAAGAATCAGGTCAGACCCAGCCTGTAAGGACAAATGCAAATAGGGCATAAAACGTGGCTCTTCGGCCAAAAGCTGCCAGATATCTTCATCAATCTCTACCGGATCAACAGAAGAAAGGCGCATCCGCTCCAGTTCTGGTACCAAACGGAGCACACGACGGCAAAGCTGACCAAGAACCGGTTTGCCGGGCAAATCTTCTCCCCAAGATGTCATATCCACCCCAGTGAGCACGACTTCCCGATACCCAGACTGCACCAGAGCACGCACCTGCTCCACCACAGCACCAACAGGCACAGACCGAGAAGGCCCGCGCCCAAATGGAATGATGCAAAACGTACACCGATGATTACACCCTTGCTGAACTTGCACAAAGGCCCGTGTGCGGCCTGCAAATTCAGTCACCAGATGCGCAGCGGTTTCCTTGGCGGCCATAATATCGGACACAGCAAATGGCTGAGACAAAGCGGCAGCAGACCAGCTTTCGGCCTTCAGCTTTTCCTCATTCCCCAGCACACGGGCTACGCCGGGCAGATCGCTCCAGCTTTCGGGGTTAATCTGGGCAGCACACCCCGTCACCACAATGCGAGCATCCGGGTTTTCACGATGTGCACGGCGAATAGCCTGACGCGCCTGACGCTCTGCCTCCCCCGTAACGGCACAGGTGTTCACGATAATAACATTATCCAGTGAAGCTGCGTGGTTGCGCATGACTTCACTTTCCCATGTATTCAGACGGCAGCCAAATGTGAGAATTTCCGGCTTACTCATTCCGGGTAAGCGGCCAGATCAACCGTCCCTTCAAAAGCTGTTGTTGCAGAACCCGTCATGAACACATGATTATTGTCTGCCCATTCAATCCGCAAAATGCCGCCATCCAGCTCTACTTCACATACGCGCTCTACCAAACCGCGCCGCGCCGCATTTACCACTGCAGCGCATGCGCCTGAACCACAGGCCTCCGTCACTCCGGCACCACGCTCATGCACCTTGAGCCGCATACGTGCTGGCCCATCAATGCGCGCAAAACCAATATTTGCCCGTTCGGGAAAAAGCGGATCATGCTCCAGCGCATGCCCTTGGGAAAGGTGCACAAAATCTTCCACAAAAAACGTTGCGTGCGGGTTTCCCATAGATGCGGCGGCAGGGTCACCCTCCAATGGCAGATGCAGGGTATCCATTTCCGCCGCCAAAGGCACATCCTGCCAGTTCAGGCGGGGTTCACCCATATCTACCGTAATCAGGCCGTTTTTTTCTATCTGCGCAGGCAGGCGTCCAGCGCGCGTTTGCAACACAGGAGTTCTGTTTCCTGTTTCCCGCCAGATCAGATCGGCCACACAGCGCGAAGCATTTCCGCACGCACCGGCTTCCGACCCATCGGGATTAAAAAAACGCACAAACACATCCGCCCCTTCCGCACAGGCGGGGCGCAACGTTACCAACTGGTCACACCCAATTCCACGGCGCCTATGCGCCAAGGCAGCAATACGGGCTGACGTAAGGGACAAATGCCCATCGCGCTCGTCCAGAATGACGAAATCATTCCCCAGACCATGCATTTTACGGAAAGATGTCAGCATGCTGTGGCTTATACGCCACTTTAAGCGCCGATGCCATGAGAGAAAGCAGCCAGCAGGCCCGGAAATCAGTCTTTTCCGCACCCTACTGGCATAATTGTAACGCGCTTACAGGAAGCGTCCCGGAGCACCGCGTTGCAATACTTCAATTTTATAACCATCTGGGTCTGTCAGAAAGAAGAACTGCCCAACCACTTGGCCTTTATTTTCCAGCGTTTTAACTGGTGTAACAGGGTGTCCGGCAGCTTCCATACGTGCATGTTCAGCCTGCACATCTGCAACAGACACAGCAAGATGGCCGTAACCCTCCCCTAAATCATAAGATTCCGTCCGCCCGTGATTAATGGTGAGTTCAAGCTCAAAAGTCTGCTCATCATTGGCCAGATACACCAGCGTGAAACTCTCAAATTCAAACCGCCCCACAGGTTTAATGCCTAGTGTATCTGCATAAAAATGCGTGGATCGTGCCTCATCCAACACCCGCAACATGCTGTGGATCATCTTGGCCATAAAAATATTCCTTTACCAAACAGAGCATAATAAAAACCAATGCCTGTGCTTAACGCACATCTTTTTTCCTTGAAATTATTTTTTAAGGAGAGAGCTCTTTACGGCAAGCCAAGGAAAATGGTTCACATTCATATAAGAACCACTTCAACAATATTTGAAAAGCGAATGCGCATCTTCCGTCAGTTTTCCTGCCGCATGGCACGTCATATCAAAACAGGCCTATGCATGGGCACTGTACTGGCCTCTGGCGGAATGGCCATGAACTACGCCTATGCCGCGGCGGATGATGCAGCCTCGCTCGATGCGCTGGAACAGCAGATTTCCCGCATTCAAACCGAACAGCGCGAATTACAAAAAGCGCTGGTAAGCGTGCAAAAACAGATTGCCCAGCGCCGTGGCACTGTACACGCCAGCAATGGTAATTCCACGGCAAGCAGAGCTGTTTCTGGCAGCCACCGTGCTGTTGCCAGTTCAGGCTCTGGCGTAACTGTTGCTATGCAAGATGGCACAATTGCCAGCACTACCTCCACTGATCCGGGCATTAGCGCACCAGCTTCAACACGCTCTGGCGGCTCCCTGCGCCACGCTATGGGTCCAGATGCACAACCCGTGTTTTCTGGTAAAAACGATACCCCGGAAGTGGAATCTGTTGTCGGGCATCGTGCAGAAGAGATGATTGCCCGCATTGCAGACAACCAGGTTGGCGCGCACCAGCGTGAAACGGCTGGCGCACAGGCCGCTGGCGCGCTGGGTGACCACGGGGTGTTCCACCTTGGGCCGGTTACCCTCATTTTGGGTGGGTTTCTGGATGCCGCTGCGGTGGAATCAAACCGCCATACATCCACCGGCACCTTCAACTATTGGGCGGACATGCCTTACAAAGGCGATGCCCGTTACCATACCGATAACTTTGAAGGCAGCGCACGTTACAGCCGAATTTCCCTTATGGCCCGCGGCAACGTAGATAAAAACTCCACCATTTCCGGCTTTTACGAAATGGACTTCGGAGCGGGTGCCTCCACAACAGATCCTTACGAAAGTAACAGTTACACCTTCCGTATGCGCCAACTTTATATGGCCTACGATAACAGTGCTCTGAACTTTCACTTTCTGGCCGGGCAAGCGTGGAGCATGCTAACACCGGGCCGTGTGGGTATTATTCCTCGTCAGGAAAATCTGCCACTCACCATCGAATCCTCCATGCTGGCAGGCCAAACGTGGGCGCGGCAGCTACAGTTCCGATTTGTAAAAGACTTCTTCCAGCACAGACTGTGGGCTGGTCTTTCCATCGAAAACTCAGCCACGCTGTATAATGTTGATAGCTTTTCTAGCGTGACAGATGGGCAAGTACGCCTGCCAAACGGACGCATTGCAACTGTAGGGTATGACGGCACCGGCCTGACAAACGATGCCCTCTTCCCCAACGAAATTGCCCCAGACATTATTGGCAAGCTGGCATGGGACCCGCACTGGGGCCATTACGAAGTTGAGGGCATTCTACACTTTCCTCATACCCGCGTTTCTGAGCTTGGCGGCGGACGCAACCATACTGCCATTGCTGGCGGTGGTGGTGGCTCTGTTGTGCTTCCTGTTCTTCCGCACAAGGTGGAAGTGCAGCTTGCCGGTTTGGCTGGAGTGGGTATTGGCCGCTACGGCTCTGTGTTGCTGCCAGATGCTACGCTTAATTCCAAAGGTGAGCCCTCACCGATTCCATCCATACAAGGCACGGCTGGTGTGATTGCCCACCCTAACCAGCTTATCGATGTCTATGGTTATTTTGGATATCAGCAAGCTGGCCGTCGTTACTTTAATTCCAATGGCTCTGCATATGGGTATGGCAACCCATCGTTTGATAACAGCGGCTGTAATATTGAAATGGCCACCGAGCTTTCAACTCTGGGCTGCACAGGCAACACCCGCAGCGTGATGGAAGCAACCGTTGGCGCATGGTATCGTTTCTTCAAGGGACATTACGGCACTGTAGAAGCCGGTTTGCAGCTTGCTTATTCCCGCCGCAAGGCTTGGGAAGGGCTGGGGGGCGCCCCAAGTGCTGGTATGAGCCAGGTTTTTATGGATTTCCGCTATCTTCCTTTCCAGTAAAAGCGCATAATTCCTGTGCTATAAAATCATGCAGTACAGGGTTCTGCCGTCAAACTACTAGCTTTTCCGGGCAGGAACCTTTATCTCGCATTTCTATTCCCGTTGCCCGGATCCGGATTGTATGCCTTTTCAGAATGCTCCTGCCCCTCTCGCTCGTGCTCTTGCTGCACGTGGCTTTACTGCTCCTACCGCTGTTCAGGCCGCCGTTCTGGCCGATGATGCCAAAAATCGCGACCTGCTGGTTTCAGCCCGCACCGGATCTGGCAAAACTGTTGCTTTCGGCCTGACGCTGGCTGACCTGCTCCTGAATGATGCAGGCCGCTGCGTGCCATCTGGCGCACCTATCGCTCTGGTAATTGCCCCCACGCGTGAACTTGCCTTGCAGGTACGCAGTGAGCTGGAATGGCTGTATGCCGAAACCGGCGCGCGCATTGTTTCCTGCGTTGGTGGCATGGAACCCCGCAAGGAAGCCCGCGCCCTTGCCTCTGGCTGCCACATTGTTGTGGGTACGCCGGGCCGTCTGTGTGACCATTTGCGCCGCGGTGCGCTTGATCTTTCACACCTGAAAGCCGTGGTGCTGGATGAAGCAGATGAAATGCTTGATCTGGGCTTCCGTGATGAGCTGGAAACCCTGCTGGACGCCATGCCCAAAGAGCGGCGCACCCTGCTGTTTTCCGCAACCATTGCACGTGACATTGCAGCCCTTGCACGCCGCTATCAGCAGGATGCCCTGCGCATTGATACGGTAGGGACAAACACCCCCCATGCCGATATTACCTACCGCGCTGTTCTGACAGAACAAGGCGATATGGCTGGCACGGTTGTAAACGTGCTGCGGCTGATGGAATCCTCTGCTGCTATTGTTTTCTGCCATACGCGTGAAGCTGTGCGCCAGTTGCAGGCGATTCTGACAGAACGCGGTTTTTCCTCCGTCGCCATTTCAGGTGATCTGGGGCAAAACGAACGTAGCCGCGCCATAGAAAGCCTGCGCCACGGCCAAGCCCGTGTGTGTGTGGCAACAGACGTGGCCGCCCGCGGTATTGATATTCCGGATCTGGGGCTGGTTATCCATGCCAGCCTACCTTCCAACCCAGCCACTTTGCTGCATCGTTCCGGTCGTACGGGCCGTGCGGGCAAAAAAGGCACCTGTGTGCTGCTGGTACCGCCCGCACGCAGAAGATTGGCAGAACGGCTGCTTCAGGCTGCCAAGGTAACCGCAGAATGGAGTGGTGCCCCTACTCCGGCAGCTATTGCCACAGCAGATGCTGAGCGCCTTTTAGGTGCACCATTCCTTTCTGCACCAGCACCAGAAGATGCAGAAACACAAACGCTGATTGGTCGCCTTGCCGCCGAACATACGCCAGAACAACTGGCTGCGGCTCTTGTTGGCCTATGGCATAAAAGCCTGCCGGCTCCTGTTTCCGTGCGAGTTATTACACCAGATGCGCGCCGCGCTGCCCCGCGTGAGCGTGACCCCAACCGCCCTGTGCGCGAAAGAGAACGCGCACCTGCGATGGATGGCAAATGGTTCCGCCTTTCTGTTGGTCGTGAAGATCGGGCAGACCCCAAATGGCTGGTACCCATGCTGTGCCGCTTGGGGAACATTAAAAAGCAAGATATCGGCTCTATCCGCATCACGCAGGACCATACTCTGGTTGAAATTTCCCCCGATAAAGCCGAGCAGTTTGCGTCTTGCGCCTCTGCAACGGACCCGGATGAAATTACAGTGGAACCTGCAGCCGCACCCCGCAAAGGCGGCGGCGGTGGTGGACCTCGCCCGGCCTATGCTGACCGGAAACCAAAAGGTGGCCGTTCTTTTGCACCACGCCGGGAAGGCGCTAGCAAAAACAATTCTTCCCGTAAGCGTAAACCAAAATAAATCTTATAGGTATCTCCCCATCAGGCCGCCGGAAGGCGGCCTGATGCAGTTTAAGCCAGCCTTACAAAGGCGGCAAAGTGGTTGCATCGCGCAGGTCTGAAGAAACCCGATCTTTCTGAGCTTTCCAAGCCTTCCGCGTATTTTCCCCCGCATTATTCCAACGGTCTGTAACGTTCTTTTCCGCATTGGTTACACGGTCACGCTGAGCTTGCAACTTCTGGCGTGCTTCCTCGCCGCTATTATTCCAGCGGTCTCGCACGTTCTTTTCCGCATTAGTCACACTGTCACGCTGCTGCTGCAACTGTTCACGCGTTGCTTGGGTGCTGTTGTTCCAACTATTTCGCACCTGATCCCGCGCAGCCTGACCGCTATTCCTGAAACCAGATGTCAGATTATTTGTATCATTACGCACGCTGTCACGCGTTGCATTCAATTGGTCTTTTGCATCTTGCTGCAAACAACCTGTCAGAGACAGACACGGATCAGCATGTGCCAAAGACGTTGTGCCTGCCAGAGCTACTACAGATAAACTCATCACCGCAAATTTCTGAACAAATCGCATAATAACCTATTCTTTCTTCAATTCTGTCCACACGGAGTGGAGCGTTGATGAATTTTTAGACATGTAATTCTGGCAAAAAATAGTCCACCCCGGCCCTTGCGAGAACACGATTGCAGACGCAGCATAGCGGCAAGTATTTTCGACAGATCCAAGGATTATGCGTATCGTGATGAAACCTGGTTTCCACCCGGCAAAGTGGCCAAACTTTAGTAAGCTGAAGCTTGCTGGCTCTTTGGCGGTTGCCCTTAGTCTATCCACCTCAGCCATAGCCGCAACCGAGCCATCACCACCACCAGCTAAACCTACACCCCCAGTAACAGGGCCTGCTCCGACACAAACGCAAACTGATACATTTCACAATGAAGCAGCCCTGCTGCCTCAGGATGCCATCACCCATCACACTGGCATTTTTGATAAACGCAAGATCTCTTACACAGCCCATACCGGTACCCTGACCTTACGGGATGATGAAGGTGCTCCTACTGCACGTGTTTTTTACGTTGCCTATACGCAGGATGGCGTAGATCCGGCTCATCGGCCTGTTGCTTATTTCTTTAACGGTGGCCCCGGTGCAGGTACGGCTTACCTACATTTAGGCGCAGTTGGGCCTTCTATTCTCTCTTTTCCTAATGGGAACCCAGCAGATGGTGCCAATGCACAGCTCACACCCAACACGGAAAGCTGGCTGGCTGCGACAGATCTGGTGTTTATAGATGCACCAGGCACTGGCTGGTCTATCCCTACAGATGCTAAAAAAGCTGCCAAGGCATTTTACGGCGTCAAACAAGATGCACACGCATTTGCCAAAGCTATTCAACTTTGGGCACAAAGCAACAATCGGCAGATTTCTCCGCGTTATCTTGTAGGTGAAAGCTACGGTGGCCTCCGCGCCATTGAAGTGGCCGATGCCCTAGCGCAGGATCAGAATATTCTGGTGAATGGGATCATCATGATCTCCCCGGCGCTGGATATGACATTACTGGATACAGCCAATGATATTCTGGCAACCAGTTTTGTACTACCCTCTCTGGAAGCATCCCAGCTTGCGCTACAACATAAACTGACGCCAGAAAACGCTGCTGGGCGTTTAGATAGTGCTTACCATTACGCCATTGGCCCATTTCTCAGCACGCTGGCCAATGCGCCACTTGCCGGAAACGCCGCACAGGATTTTTACGAAGACGTTGCCACGCATTCAGGCATACCGCTTGAGACGGTGGCAAAAGAACGCGGCATGCTGCAACCAGAAGCCCACGATGTACGCAGCCGTAACGGGCGACTTTATTCCCTTTACGATGGCACATTTTCTATTGCTGACCCGTTCCCCGAAGGTGTGGAAAATGGTGCAAGCCCTGATCCGATTCTGGATGGCTTTACCCGTGCCTATGGCAGCGCATTTGAACAATATGCTGCCACGAGCCTGAATTTCCGCACGCCGCTAAGCTATTCTCTTTTGAACATGAAGGTGAATGAGGCGTGGGATTATCGGGATGGGGGCAGCCCCATTGTCCGTCCTATTCCGACACTGCGCCGCCTTTTGGCACTTAACTCTACCCTGCGGGTTTTTATTGCCAATGGGTATTATGATCTCGTCTGCCCCTTTGCCTCATCCCGCTGGGTGGCTGAGCATATTCCTGTAGGCAGAAACCGCATTGCCCTGCACACTTACCCCGGCGGGCATATGATTTACATCCGGGCAGACAGCCGCGCAGCACTCGCGCAGGATGCCAAAACTTTCATGACACCATAAAAAAACGGGTGGGGAATTTCTTCCCCACCCGTTTTTGCCAAACGGTAAACCGTTTTTCCTGACAGATCAGCGCTTGCTGAACTGGAAGGAACGACGAGCCTTGGCACGACCGTATTTCTTACGTTCCACCTTACGAGAGTCACGCGTAAGGAAGCCAGCAGCCTTAAGGATGCTGCGCAGTTCTGGTTCGTAATGTGTCAGCGCGCGGCTGATACCATGACGAACAGCACCTGCCTGACCAGACAGACCACCACCCGTTACGGTGCAAACCACATCGAACTGGTTGTAGCGGTCAGACACAAGGAAAGGCTGGGTCAGCAGCATGCGCAGCACGGGGCGCGCAAAGTATGTGCCAACCGGGCGACCGTTAACGGTGATTTCACCCTTGCCAGGCTTGATCCACACGCGAGCAACTGCGTCCTTACGACGGCCTGTTGCATAGGAGCGGCCCTGAGCGTCACGCTTGGCTTCATAAACCGGGGCGTCAGAAGCAATTTCTGGAACCACGGTCTTCAGATCGGCCAGCGTGCCTGTACGTTCCTGAGTTTCAGACATTCTGCTCAGCCCTTCTGCACGTTAACAACGTTCTTGCGGTTCATGGCCGCAACATCAAGCTGCTGGGGGTTCTGGCCAGCATGCGGGTGTTCTGCACCAACATAAACATGCAGGCTGCGCATCTGCTGACGCTGCAGCGGACCGCGTGTGATCATACGTTCCACTGCTTTTTCAACCAGCTGACCCGGATTTTTGCTTTCAAGACGCTGCTTTACAGTGCGTTCCTTGATGCCGCCGGGGTAACCGGTATGATAGTGGAAGAGCTTCTGATCAGCCTTACGGCCTGTCAGGGCAACTTTTTCCGCGTTGATGACAACAACGTGGTCACCGCAATCGACATGCGGAGTAAACTGAGGCTTATGCTTGCCGCGCAGGCGCTGGGCAATGATGACGGCGAGACGACCTAGAGCGAGACCTTCGGCATCGATCAGGATCCAGTTCTTCGTCACCTCCGCGAGCTTCAGCGAGAGGGTGGTCTTCATGACACTGATTCCATACTAGAACAGTTGTGTATCCAAGATGGCGCCTTATGCGGTGCCCAAAACAAAACGTCAAGCACTGTTTGCGTTGATGTCTGTATTTTCAGGGGGTTTTCTATAGGTAACATGTTACCGCATTAGCGCTTGCAGCCCCATCCACCATGCACTAAAGCTGGTTTTGTGTCCTGAAACAGTAGGATTTCCAACGGGTGAAGAAGAACGTTCTGGTCATGATTTCCGGCATTGCCATTCTAGGTGGCATTGGTTGGCTTGGCGCACGCCATGCCGAACACCTTATGCTGGACAAAAGCATAGAGCGTTTTAGGCAAACCTTGGGGCCTGATGCTTCTTTTACATATAAAAAAGCCACACCTGGTGTGCTGGGGCGCAGCGTAAAGTTTACCAGCCTTGTGTTCCGCCAAGGGCCAGAAACCATAACTGCAGATGAAGCTGAGGTTTCCAAACCCGTTACCAAAGGCTCCGAGTCCCCACTTATTGAGCATCTTTCCTTCCGTAACTTTCAGATGGCAGATACGGCAGGTAGCCTGCACTTGGCAAAACTGGCCATGGAAGGTGTTACGCTCCCTGTAAAGGAAGACGTGCACACACCAGCGCACACGCTTTCCATCCAGCATGCAGAGGCCACAAAGCTGCACGGGTTTATTGATAGCCTGCAATCCGACATCTCTGCTGATACCGTTACAGTAGATGATTTTGGGGAAAGCATGGCTTCGCACCTTGAGGCCGCAAAGCTACAATTTTCTGCGGATGTACCCCCTGCCCGCCATGTTTCTGCTGAGCATGTTGGCATTGATGGGCTGGATCTGGCTGGATTGTACAATAGCCTTACAACCGGTGCGGCCTATACCGGTCGCAATGGCACCCGTGACATTCAGATTGATCATCTTGCCATTGATGCCGACAGCCCACTTTTACGCGCCGTGAAAATTCTTTCCCATTCCAGCAAGTCTGAATCCGCTGAACAGGAAGTTTCCAGCGTGCAGGATGCAGAACTCTGGCCCAGCTTGCCCAATATGTCGTGGTTGCCCACCTTGGGTTACGATCACCTGCGGGCCTCTCTGGTTCTCAACGATACGCACGATCTGAAAACAGACAAACTGCATATTGAAGAACTGAGCATAGATGCAGCCCAGATGGGCCGCCTGCACTTGGATGGAGACTTTGCGCAGGCAGGTTCCCACGCTGTTGTAGCCGCAAATGCAGACATGCAGGTTTTACACATGCACATGAACTATATGGATCATGGGCTTGTACCTAAAATACTGGATCAGGCTGCCAAGGCGCGCAACATGAACCTACGGGATATGCTGTCTGGCTGGCAGGAGCAGACCAAACAGGGCAATAACCCGATTCTGACCCAAGCACTTGCCTATGCCCTGCACCCTGAAAAAGGCCCGTTGGATATCTATATTCAACCGCAACGTCCTCTCCCTCTCATGACAGTTCTGGCATCTTTGGGGGCTGTGGGCGTGGCACCACAAATTGCGCAGCAGGTCGGCCTTTCCCTGCATACGCCGTAATGTTGCCCCTTCATACGCTTCAGCCTGCACCAGACCCTGTTCATGTTATTGGAGCATCGGGTCGTTCTGGGCGAGCTGTGTGTCAGGCTTTACTGGCACAGGGTGTTCCCGTTGTTCCGATTGTGCGCAACGCCAGTCGGGCAACCGGATTAGAAAATATCCGCATTGCCGATTTAACCGCCCCTACAGAGCAGGTAAAACCTGTATTGGCAGATGCCACGCGTATTGTGTGCACAGCGCATGCACGTAATATCCCAGCCTTATTGGCTGCTGCGCCTGCTTCTGCCAAACTGGTATGCTTGGGCAGCACACGTAAATTTACACACTGGCCCGATGCACATGGCAATGGCGTTCTGTTAGGTGAAAAAGCCCTTCTGGACTCCGGGCGGGATAGTATTATTTTACACCCCACCATGATTTATGGTGCTCAGGGTGAAAATAACGTGCAGCGCCTAGCAGCACTCCTACGCTTTTTGCCAGTTATCCCTTTACCCAATGGCGGCACAGCTTTGGTGCAGCCTATCTGGCAAGGAGATGTGACTGCCAGTATTCTGGCTGCACTTGCACAGATATGGCATGGCCCACGTAGCCTTGTAATTGCCGGGAAAAACGCCGTAACCTACAAACAATTTGTAACTTTAGTGGAACAAGCCAGCGGATTACGCCCGCGCCCATTTATTTCATTACCCGCCAAATTGCTTATGGCGTGTGCCCGTGTAACCTCTCGGATTCCGGGGCTACCTGAAATCGGGCCAGACGAAATTCGCCGCCTGCTTGAAAACAAGAATTTTGATATTGCGCCAATGCAGAATTTTTTAGGCGTGCAGCCCATAGATCTGCAGGAAGGATTGGCGCGTACCTTTGCAGGCTAATTCGCGCCAACCTTTGATTCTACAAAATCAAGAATCTTTATGGGTGTCTTTTCTGGCAGCACCACCCCGTGGGCGCACTGCTGGCAGCATGTTGCCGGTTACAGCATAATAAACGCGCTCTGCAATGTTGGTGGCATGGTCACCAATACGTTCCAGATTTTTTGCCACAAACAGAAGATGGATACACGGACCGATCTTGCGCGGATCTTCCATCATATACGTCACCAGTTCACGGAACATGGCTGTGTACAGCTCATCCACAGCCGTATCCGCATTCCATACTTCCATGGCGCGGGTGCTGTCATTTTCCACCATGGCCTCAATAGCCTTGTGCAGATTTTCCTGAACAAGGCGTGCCATAGCCCGTAACGGGCTGAAGGAAAATGCGCCATCCAGAGGTTCCACCTTCATGGCACGGCGAGCAATACTGGAGGCATAATCGCCAATACGTTCCAGATCACCACTCATTTTCAGAACGGCAACAATCATACGCAAATCTACCGCCATTGGCGCACGTAGAGCCAGAATGCGGATCGCCAGCATTTCTGCCTCACGCTCAAACGCATCCACCTCTGTATCCAGTTCGGGAGGTTCAATCGCGGCTTCTTCGTCCTGATCCACCACTGCGGCAATGGCCTGCGCTGTCTGGCGTTCCACCAAACCACCCATGCGGACAACAATTCCACGCAGGCGATCAAGCTCCTGATCGTATCGGGTAACGGTATGTGCTGGTTCGTTTCCCATAACGTGTTCCTTTCTGCTTACCCAAAGCGACCGGTAATATAATCCTGCGTTTGCTGCTCACGCGGGGTTGTGAACATGCGTGCCGTGCTGTCCACTTCAATCAGCTTGCCCATATAGAAAAACGCTACCTGATCCGCACACCGCGCAGCTTGCTGCATGTTGTGCGTTACAATGGCAATGGTGAACTCGGTTTTCAGTTCATCCAAGAGTTCTTCAATACGGGCTGTAGAAACTGGATCCAACGCACTTGTGGGTTCATCCAGCAGAATAACTTCAGGCCGCACAGCAATCGTACGCGCAATGCACAAACGCTGCTGCTGGCCACCAGACATAGCCGTAGCAGAACTGCTAAGCCTGTCCTGCACCTCAGACCACAAAGCTACGCGCCGCAGAGCATCTTCTACCCGCCCATCCATTTCTGAACGAGAAACACGCTCATGCAGCCGAATACCAAACGCAATATTATCGTAAATGGACATAGGAAATGGTGTGGGTTTCTGAAACACCATGCCAATGCGTGAACGCAGAACGTTCAAATCCACCCCGGAAGCCAGAATATTCTGGCCATCAAATATCACCTCACCTGTGGCTTTCTGGCCCGGATACAAATCATACATCCGGTTTAACACACGCAGCAGGGTAGATTTACCGCACCCTGAAGGGCCGATCATGCCCGTTACGCTGCGTTCGGGAAAATTAAGAGAAATATCATGCAGCGCGTGTGACTTGCCGTAATAGAAATTCAGATCCCGCACCTGCAAAGCAATCGGGCGGGCATCTTTTTCTGTCTCAGCAACAGTCACTGTCTGCTCTGCGGCAACGGTTTCCGTTTGGACCTCTACGCTCATGTCCGTCCTCCACGGGTTCCTACCCGCACCACAATATTAATGACCAATACACCAAGTGTAACCAGCAGCGCGCCTGTCCAGGCCTGCTGCATCCAATCCTGATAAGGAGAACCTGCATACTGGTAGATAGCTACGGGCAGGCTGGCCATAGGCCTGTTCATATCAACAGACCATTCGGAATTACCCAGTGATGTAAACAGCAGCGGCGCTGTTTCACCCGCCACACGTGCCACTGCCAGCAAAACACCTGTAAGAATGCCGCCACGCGCTGCGCGCAGGCAGATAAACAGGATAACGCGCCACTTTGGCGCCCCCAACGCAATACCGGCCTCACGCATGGCAACAGGCACCAGATAAAGCATGTCTTCTGTTGTGCGCACCACAATGGGCATAGCCAGAATGGCAAGGGCAAGAGAACCCGCAAAGCCAGAAAAATGGCCCAGCGGTGCCACCAGCACCATATAGATAAACAGACCGATCAGAATGGATGGGGCAGAAAGCAGCATGTCAGAAACAAAGCGCATCGTGCGCGCCAACACGCTGTTTGTGCCGTATTCCGCCAGATAAATACCTGTGAGCAGCCCTGCCGGTGTGCCCAGCAGAATAGCTAGCCCGGTTTGCAGAATGCTGCCCATAATGGCGTTTGCCAACCCACCATTCTGGCCCGGCGCGGCCATGGAATGCGTAAACAGGTTAATGCTTAGCCCAGCCAACCCGTTTTTAAGCAAAGTCCACAAAATGGACCCCAGAACACACACAACAATCAGCATGGCCAGCCAGCTAAGGCCTGTGGCCATTCTGTCGGTCACTTTTCTGCGCAACAAAAGCGAGGCAGAACGGTCGGACCGAAGCAGGGAACGTGATGTGGCCATTCTTAACCTCCCGCAGCTTTCTGCCCACGGGCCAGAAGCCAGCGAGAGAACCAGAGTGTCAGGAACGAAATCGCCATCAGGATAGCCCCTAGCGCCATAAGAGACGCCAACTTCAGGCTACCTGCCGAGCTTTCGGGAAATTCCAGAGCAATAAGAGAAGCAATGGTGTTGGCCGGCGCAAAAAGTGACCAACCAATATGGTTGCTATCACCAATAACAAACGTCACAGCCATTGTTTCACCCATGGCGCGGCCCATGCCCAACACAACAGCGCCAATCACGCCCTGCCGAGACCACGGCAACACCACGTTGCGCATAACTTCCCACCGTGTAGCACCCAACCCGTAGGCGCTTTCACGCAATACCGTTGGCATGGACACAAATACGTCCCGCATAACGGCGGTAATGGAAGGCGTAATCATAATTGCCAGAATAAGACTGGCGGTAAACAGACCTGTGCCAAATGGCGCACCTGCCACAAGCGCAGAAAGCCCGGGCACATGCCCGAACAGATGCCGGGCCGTAGGCTGCACATAGTGGGCAACTAACGGCACCACCACAAAAAAGCCCCACATCCCGAAGATAATAGAAGGAACAGCGGCCAGAAGCTGCACAGCCATGCCAATAAAAGCTGCGGCTGCCGGAGGTGCAAGGGCTGCCAGCCAGAATGCCGTGCCAAAAGCCAAGGGCACGGCCACAACAAGTGCCATCGCACTGCTGACAATGGTGCCAAAAACGGGTGCCGCTGCCCCAAAATGCTGGGTAACAGGGTTCCACACCGCAGATATAAGGAATTCAGGCCCAAAAACAGCAAAGGCTTTCCAGCCTCCTACTGCCATCACACCAATAATGGCCCCCAGCACCACCAGAACACCAATACCGGTTGCCATCACCAGCATCCTGAAGAAAGGATCTGCTGTGTGAACACCTCCGGCTGGGTGGTTCTTTTTTGTTGCGGGCAGGGGCTGCCTTGCGGAAATTTCCATCTGCTCTCCGTTCCGAACGTCCGCCGGATGCGAGGAGGAATACTGAACGCCTCCGTCTCCTGCAACATAATCCCCGCAAGAAAGCTGGGGAAAAGCAGATTTGTCACAAAACTGTAGCAGGAAAAACCACTATCCGCACGCAGGCTGCAATCCCGGCCTGACAGAAGTTTCTTTGTAGTCTAATGTGCAGCCCCCATATATCTGGCGGACGCCAGATTGCTCCGGAACCACACAGCAGACAGAAACCAGAGAGAAGACCCCACCATGGCCGGTTACAGATCCCGCACCACCACACACGGGCGCAACATGGCAGGCGCTCGCAGCCTGTGGCGCGCCACCGGGATGAAAGACTCCGATTTTGGCAAACCCATTATTGCGGTTGCCAACTCCTTTACCCAGTTTGTGCCCGGCCATGTGCATCTTAAGGATATGGGCCAACTTGTGTGCCAATCCATTGCCGAAGCAGGCGGAATTGGCCGTGAATTCAACACCATTGCGGTGGATGATGGCATTGCCATGGGCCACGGTGGCATGTTGTACAGCCTGCCCTCGCGCGAGCTGATTGCCGATGCAGTGGAATATATGGTGAACGCACATTGTGCTGATGCACTGGTTTGCATCAGCAACTGCGATAAAATTACGCCGGGCATGCTGATGGCCGCCATGCGGCTGAATATCCCCACCATTTTTGTTTCCGGCGGCCCGATGGAAGCCGGACGCGTAACACTGGCGGATATTGAACAGCGGGCAGACCTTGTAACTTCCATGGTTTCTGCGGCCAACCCGAATGTAAGCGATGCCGATTCGCTTGCCATTGAACGTTCGGCTTGCCCTACCTGTGGCTCCTGCTCCGGCATGTTCACAGCCAATTCCATGAACTGCCTGACAGAAGCTCTGGGCCTTTCCCTGCCTGGCAATGGCAGCCTTGTGGCTACACATTCCGCACGCCGTGACCTGTTTGTAGAAGCAGGGCATCGCATTGTGGATATGGCACGCCGTTATTATGAGCAGGAAGATGCCTCTGTGCTGCCACGCAGCATTGCCACTATGGATGCATTTGAAAATGCGATCTCAGTTGATATCGCGATGGGTGGTTCCACCAACACAGTACTGCATCTTCTAGCCTCTGCGCATGAAGGCGATGTACCCTTTACCATGAAGGACATTGATCGCCTTTCCCGCAAGGTGCCGCATCTGTGTAAGGTGTCCCCTTCCCGCCCGGATGTGCATATGGAAGATGTACATCGGGCAGGCGGTGTTCCGGCCATTATGGGTGAATTGGATCGGCTTGGCCTGTTGCACCGCGATGTGCCTATGGTGCACGCTGCCAACCTGCCCGAAGCCCTGAAAAATTGGGATATTCGTGCTCCGGGTGCTGAAAACAATACCACAGCGCGAGATTTCTTCCGCGCTTCTCCGGGCGGTGTGCGCACTACGGAAGCATTCTCTCAGTCCAGCCAGTATCGTGAACTCGATATGGATACGGAAAACGGTGCCATCCGTAACGGGGCCCACGCATATAATCAGGATGGCGGTTTGGCTGTTCTGTACGGCAATCTGGCCGAAGACGGTGCCATTGTTAAAACAGCCGGTGTTGCCGCTGGCCTAGAAACATTTTCTGGCCCGGCCCGTATTTTTGAAAGCCAAGATGCCGCTGTTTCCGCCATTCTGGGTGACAAGATCAAACCGGGCGATGTGGTGCTGATCCGGTACGAAGGCCCCAAAGGTGGCCCCGGTATGCAGGAAATGCTCTACCCCACCAGCTATCTGAAATCCAAAGGGCTGGCTGAAAAATGCGCCTTGATTACGGATGGTCGTTTTTCAGGCGGTAGTTCTGGCCTTTCCATTGGCCATATCTCCCCCGAAGCTGCTGAAGGCGGCGTGATCGGTCTGGTTGAGGAAGGTGATATTATTGAAATTGATATCCCCAACCGCAAACTGGCTGTAGCTGTGCCGGAAAGCGAACTATCTGATCGCCGCGCACGTATGGATGATCTGGGTGATCAGGCATGGCAGCCCAAGCGTGACCGCGTAGTTTCCAACGCGCTGAAGGCCTATGCAGCCCTCACCACCAGTGCTGCCCGTGGTGCAGTAAGAGATGTTAGCCAGCTTACGCGGCGGACACCCCGTTAATACGTGGTTCTTCAGCACATAAGTTACAAAAAGCCCCGGTGGAAAAATATCCACCGGGGCTTTTTTATTTCATTTCAACAAAGCCGGATATCGCCCCAAACAAGATGATACCCGAGCAGATGAAACCTTACTGACCAGCTGCTGCCGGAGCTTCAAGCGGAGCTGCCGGAGGCGCTGCCTGTGTTGCTGGGGCAGGAGTGGCAGCTACGCTATCACCAGCCGGAACAGCAAGCTGCTGCCCATTAGCTGGCGGCTGCGGCACGTTTTCATTGGTGAGAACGTAGGAGATGGATTCCGCACGCGTAATATCCACAACGTCACCAATTTTCAGGGTCGCCAGAAAATCCTGCATGGCTTGTGTACGCAAAACAGCAACATGCAGCGCACCATCGTCCGTTACAAAGGAAGCCGTGTGAGTGTTCAGGTCAATCGCCTTAATAGTGCCACGTTCACGGTTGAAAGCTGCAATCACGCCACGTGGATGACCATGCGCATAACCACGGGCCGTTGTCAGGGTAGATTCGGGCAGCGGGCTATCAGGTGGTGCCATCTGTGCACCCAGCGTTTCTACAAACCGGATCTTGAGATGATCACCTTCATGCAGATGCGGCAGATCACGCACAGCGCTACCGTATTCAACGGTAATCAGATGACCATTGCCTTCACGCAGCAGCACTTCACGCGCATCACGGTCCACTGTTTCAACCACAGCAGTAGCGGTCTGGTTTTTCAGAAGCACGGAAGCCTGAGCATGAGCTGCGGAAAGAGCAGAAGCCAAGCCAGCTACAGCGAGCGTGCACACGGCCACAGAACCTGTGACCAAAGAAGACATACGGGAAACGAGAGGATGCAACGCTCTTAATCCTTTCCAACATCAGTCTGATGCAGTCATGCGCCAGACACTGGGTTATTTTAATGCCCGTGATACAATGGTTTCACCATAACACAAGCCATGACGCCATGTTATGGGGTCTGACAACGGCGCGATCAGAAAACAGAAAGCCCGTCTGGCGGACCAGACGGGCTTTGCTGCATGAAATCTGCAAGAAGCAAATTTTATGCGCAGGACTTCTTCTTACGCAGGAAATACACCACTGTTGCAATCAGTCCGGCAACCAGAAGGCCACGCACACACGGAGATTTCGGGCACTTAACCGCACACTTGGACATGTTCTGTTATCCTTGATCTATTCCGCCCGTTACAATCAGGCAGATACGTTATCCTACCCTATACACGTCTGCACGTCATGCCATTGAAACGCATGTTGGCATATGTTCATGACAGCTGCGCAAAAAGCTAGGCTGTTAGAATCGTACTGCCTGTTGTGCTGCGCGATTCCAGCGCCCTATGCGCTTGTTCGGCTTCTTCAAGCGGAAAGCGTTGGCCAATTCTGGGCTTCAACACCCCCCTGCTCTACCATTGCGAACAGTTCCTGCGCCCCGGCCTCCAGCTCCTTGCGATCTGCAATATATGTCATCAGAGAAGGGCGTGTCAGATACAAGCTTCCATGTGCGCTTAAGGTTCCTACGGATATACCTGTAACCGGCCCGGATGCATTACCATAGCTGACCATAAGCCCACGTGGGGCGAGGCAGTTCAGGCTGGTTTCAAAGGTATCACGCCCAATGCTGTCATACACAACGGGCACCATTCTCCCGTCAGTCAGCTCCTTTATCCGGGCGGGCAAATCTGATGTGCCAATAACAACATCTGTCGCACCGCAAGCCTTGGCAATGGCGGCTTTTTCTTCTGTAGATGTCACGCCTATGACACGCGCGCCCAAGCGCCGCGCCCATTGGCAGATAAGCTGTCCGACCCCTCCGGCCGGGGCGTAAACCAAAATATCCTGCCCTGCACGAACGTGGTACACTTGGCGCAGCAACATATGGGCCGTAAGGCCCCGTAAGGTAACAGCAGCCGCAATATCAAACGGAATAGTATCTGGCAGCACCACAAGCCTGTCTGCTGCAATGGTGCGATAACGGGCATAGGCCCCCAAAGCTCCGGCGTAAGCAACCCGCATACCGGGCCGAAGATGCTGCACTCCTTCGCCCACTTTTTCCACCACGCCTGCTCCCTCATTTCCGGGAATTGCTGGCAAAGTTGGGAACGGGTACAGGCCTGACCGAAAATAGGTATCTATAAAATTAACACCTATAGCTTCCTGCCGTAGAAGTACTTCGCCTTTTTGGGGCTGAGGAACAGGAAGAGTTTCAACGCACAATACATTAGGTGGGTCTGTATGATGCACACGCACAACTGTGTTGAGATCACTTGCCATTTCTTGCCTCATTTTCCGCTGCCCGCTACATGACTCTGCGTCACGTTCCCAAGCACGTCAGCAGCCAGACAGATTTACAGTGTTCCAGATATGTCGGCCCTACCTTCCTGAAAATCAGGGCCTGTCTGCATCATCCTCACCCAGAAAACTGATAATATGTTTCAGATCCGTCAGCAGGATTCCCACAACAAAACGTATAATGGGGTCTGCCGTTTCATCTTCTGTCGGAAGGGCTGAAATAACTTCTGCTGCCACGCGGCTATCATCACCTGAACGGGCCGTGGCTTCATCATTACAGCGCTGAATAACCCACTGGAACCCACGCAGAAGGCCCGCGCTAATGGTGGCCACCTGTTCTGGCGGAATAGTGGCACCTGAATGTGGAAAACGCAGCATGGCACGAGCCACCACCAATGCATCTATCTGCAATTGCCGCACTTCCTTAGGAAGTTGCGCCAGCATGGGGTCTCGTTGCTCCAACGGCTTCCAGTGCTCGCGCCGTGCTTCTTCCAACGCGGCCTGAACCTTCCGCAAAGAGGCCGCGCACTCATCATTCATGTCCTGAATGGTTACCCAATCTGTTTCTTCAGAACGGGCTTTTTGCAGCATGGCCACAATTTGCGTCACTGTTTCCGCAGCGTTGCGGAAAGCATCTCGCCGTGCCTGTTCATGCAGCACAACGTATGTCACCAATGTGGAAACGCCTACCCCAATCAGAATAGCCAGCACACGTTCAATCGGCCGAAGGTACGGATCTCCTTCTGAGGGAAACAAAGTGGCAATCATGAGCGTAACCACGCCCATGCGTGCTGCGGGCTTCCAGCTCACCAACACGGCCAATGGAATAAAGGCGATTGCAAAGGCCTCCCACAATGGCCAGCGCAAAAACATCATCAGCGTAATGGGCACAATACTGGCAACCGCGCCAATCAACGTGCCAACAATCTGGTCTCGCCCTTTGGAAATGGTATCCGTAATGCTGTTTTGCGTTACAATTACGGATGTAATAATGGCCCAACCCGGTTCCTGCAGATTGGTCAGCCACACCATAAAACCAGAAAGACCAACGGCACTCAGCAACCTTACGGTCTGCCGCGCCACGGCATTGTTGAGCCATGGCGCCTGAATAGAAAATGGAACCATTTATTGAGACGTATCTTCACCCGTTAAGGAAAACGGTATCCAGCGCAAACCATCCGAATCATGCACAAGCAACAGCACTGAACGCTTTTTGTCCTTCTTGGCTGCTTCAATCCGTTTTTTCAGATCTGCTGGTGTATTCACTTCTGCCTGCTGCACTTCGGTAATCACATCTCCGGGCTTCAACCCCCGGTCTGCGGCAAGGCCATCATCTTGCACCGCTGTAACCAGAACCCCTTTCTGATTTGCAGACAGCCCATATTTCTGCCGAGCGGCTGTATCAATGACACCAACAGAAAACCCAAAATCTGCAAAACTGACGGTTTCCTTGGTTTTAGATGGAGCCGCCTGTTTCTGAGGCATATCCTCAGCAGGTTCTGGCAAGGCTGCAATAGTGACCGGCAGATCCAAAGTTTTGCCATGCCGCCATACGCCAAGATGCGCCACACTTCCTACCGGCAGTTGGGCAGAAAGGCGTGGCAATGCTTTGCCTTCAATCGGCTGCGCGTTCAGGGCCTGAATGACATCCCCTGTCTGCAAACCCGCTTTGGCCGCCGGGCCATTTTTTTCTACCCCAGCCACCAAAGCGCCACGCGCAGGCGTAAGCCCCAGACCATCGGCGATATCCTGCGTGACATTCTGGATTCTTACACCCAGCCACCCGCGTGACACCTTCCCGGTTTTACGCAATTGCTCAACCACATTGCGGGCCTCGTTGGAAGGAATGGCAAACCCGATTCCGACAGACCCGCCGGAGGGTGAATAAATAGCTGTATTGACGCCAATAACCTGCCCACTCATATCAAACAGAGGGCCACCAGAATTACCCTTGTTGATGGGGGCATCGGTCTGGATGAAATCATCATACGGGCCTTGGTCAATATTGCGCTCGCGGGAGGAAATAATACCTGCCGTAACGGTGCCAGACAAACCAAACGGGTTGCCAATGGCCAGCACCCAATCTCCCACCCGGTGGCTGTCACTATTGCCAAACTGCACAAAAGGCAGAGGCTTTTTGCTTTCCACCTTCAGCAGCGCCAGATCTGTCCTATCATCATGCCCGACAGCCTTGGCCGTCAGCACCGTGTTATCCTGCAAGGTGACCGTAATGCGGTCTGCCTTACGGATAACGTGGTTGTTAGTCACGATGTAGCCGGTAGGATCAATAATAAAGCCAGAACCCAATGCCTGCATCCGCCGTGGCGGTGCATCTGGCTCGGTCTGCCTGTTCATGAAATCATGAAAGAACTTCTCGAACGGAGAACCCTGCGGAAAATTGGGCATCTGTGGCAGTTGGTCATCTTCATCATCATCGTCCGAATCTGCCCGCACTGTCTGGGTGGTGGAAACATTCACCACAGCAGGCAAAAGCTTTGCCGCCAGATCTGCAAAGCTTTCCGGCGCACGCTGCGCAACCACTACGGGCGTGGCAGCCTGATCTGCCTGTGCTGGATGCACAAAACTTGCACCCGCAAGCAAAAGACCAGACAGAGAAAAAACACGGGCAAAACGGGCAGATATACGCATGAAGAAACAGTCTTTCTGTCAGACAGCGGCAGGAAAGTATATTGTGAGTTTATGGCACGAACATGCTGAAAGGTCAGCCCGCTTTACACATGTGGCTTTTGGTTTGGCCCATATCAGCCCTATTTAAAGCGGTTACCCCGCTGCCAGTTCCAGAACCCACTTAGCCACAGCCTCACCTAACAGGCGATAGCCAGTATCACCCATATGGATGCCATCAGGGGAAAGTTCTTCCCGCCCTAACCCGTATGTTCTGCTCCACTGCTTCATCAGGTCAAAACGCGGGAATACTGGCATCTCCAGCGCCTGCCCCAGTGCATGCACAGATGCCTGAAAAGCCGGTGCCACAGAGCATTCATCCAGCAAACGGCACCACTACAAATCCATCATCTCCAGCGTCTGCTCCGTTTTCACGTAGAACCAGCAGATCATCCCGCGTGAGCCGCTCAAAGTCTGACAGTTTTACGCCTGTCAGCGGATCATTTACACCGCCTTGCCAAATCACAAGATCAGCCTTGTCTGCCAGAACCCGCGCCAGCCGGGCATGCATCTGCATAGCCCCTTGCCCACCAATACCGCGATTGATGACCTCCAGCTTAGCAGGTACCGCAGCACGTAATTTTTACTGGCTTTTTGTGCTGCAAAAGTTGGGCCACATGCGATAGGGAGAAAACCTTCGTTAAGGACATGGTGTTTCCTTTATTATAATTGCTGGCACTGCATTACTTACTGGCAGCCAATGCCGCCCGTTGGCGTGTGCGGCGCGCATCCAGCCAAGCCGCCAGCCAGAACAACACAGCCAGCCCCACAATGTTGACCGCCACCTGCAAGCCCCAACCATCACCAAACGTGCTGAAAATGAGCCGCGCGTACAGATCCAGCACCGTGCCCACCACAAAAATTTCCAGAGAATGACGGCCAACCCGTGCCAGAATTTGCCCCAGCTTGCTTTCTGCCGCCCACTGCCGCGCTTTATCTGAAGACTGAACCAGATAAAAAATGGCCACGACATCCAGCAGACGAAACGGAGAAAGCCATGTTTTGGCTGGCGCGATAGAATCCCCAAACGGGCGGAAATCCGGCAGCCCCCATAATGTCCACGGAAAAGCCTGAATGGCAGAAAATACCAGATACAAAATGCTGGCGATCACCAGTAACTGCTTCTGTGGCAGATCACCCCCACGCCGCTCGGTTTCGGCAGAAGCCGTCAGCCCCAGCGCAAACAGAAACTGCCATGCAAATGGATTAAAATACCATCCGTCTGGGTCCAGCCAGTTCGGAAAGTTGATTTCCGGATCAAAATTGACAAACAGCCACACAGCGCCAGACAGCACGAGCGCAAGAGAACGATGCACGCGCATCAGCACATAAAAAAGCGGAAACCCACCCAGCAGAACAATATACAGGGGCAAAATATTGAGGTTGCTGGGCAAGGCATCAAACATCATTACACGCCAGACCCAGCCCATGCCATGCGCCAGTTCTGGCTCCAGATAATCGACTGAAACCGGGGTAAAATGACGCCATGCCCGCACGGTGAAGACATAAGCGGCCACCATAATGGTTTGGCCAATGTAAAGCTGCACACACCGGCGGAAAATCCGCTTGAGAATTGTGGGCACACCATATTTTCTAAAGCCACGCCCATACGCCAACCACGATGCATAGCCCGCAAGCAGCACAAATACTTCCGCTGCATCGGCAAACCCGACATTGCGCATGGTAAAACGGTTGAGCAGATTTTGAGGGATGTGGTCTATAAACATCATCAGCAGCGCCACACCACGCATGGCATCAATCCGATGATCTCGCCCTCGGCCCACAACAGGCTTGGGTGGCGGTGCAGAGACAACACCAGATCCTGAAGTTTTTTCAGCCTGTGAGGTCATTTTATCCACCCGGCCATCCGCCACTGTATTTACCATGTGCGTCATCTACCGGCCTCGTCTGTTCTGTGCCAGAAAAAATCTGTCACACGCAGGAAACACGCTGAACCTGCACAACATCCCGCGCAGGCCTTTCCTCTTGACGGCAAGTCATGCTTGCTGTTGCCAACCCAACAGACCTCATCACCTTCAACAGGAGCAAAATTGTGGCTCAGCCTCCCTCCGTTTCCTCTCAGGACATCGCGCGTGTTCTGGAAAATGTAAAAGACCCACAAACGGGCAAAAACCTGCTGGCTTATGGGCATCTGGAGGGCTGTTCGCTTACAGAAGGCAAACTTTCTGTAGCCTTTGCTGTAGCACGGGAACACGCCCAAACCATTTCTGCTTTATGTGATAATGCGGCCCATCAGCTTGAAACACTTCCGGGTGTGCAAAGCGCGAGTATCATTCTTACTGCACACCGCCCTGCTGGGGCCGCAGCAAAACCCAAGGCCGCAACTGGTGGGCATCGTCCTTTAGGGGGCGTGGCACCAGATAATGGTAATACCCCCATTCTTCCCGGTGTAAAAACCATTATTGCCGTGGCCTCGGGCAAAGGCGGCGTAGGCAAATCCACCACAGCAACCAATCTGGCCGTTGGGCTTGGTTTAGAGGGCTTAAAAGTTGGTCTGCTGGATGCAGATATTCATGGCCCTTCCCTGCACCGCATGTTGGGCGCAACGGGCAAGCCTGAAGTTATAGATGGCAAGCTGCAACCCGTTGAAGCTTGGGGCATCAAGGCTGTTTCCCTCGGCATGCTGGTAGATGAAAAAGCCGCTATGATCTGGCGAGGCCCCATGGTGATGGGCGCCATCAATCAGCTGCTGACAGATGTGACATGGGGAAATCTGGACGTAATGGTGGTGGATCTGCCCCCCGGCACCGGGGATGCGCAGCTCTCTCTGACTCAGAAAGTGCCTTTAACCGGGGCCGTTATTGTTTCTACCCCACAGGATATCGCGCTGATTGATGCACGCCGTGGGGTAACAATGTTTGAAAAAGTACATGTGCCCGTATTGGGGTTGATTGAAAACATGTCCTATTTCTGCTGCCCAAATTGCGGCCACAATACAGAACTGTTTGGCCACGGCGGTGCCCAGAAAGAAGCCAAAGCCATGGGCGTACCTTTCCTTGGGGAAGTTCCGCTTCTGGCAGACATTCGCGCCAGTGGAGATAAAGGCGTGCCCGGCATTATTGAAACGCCAGATGGTGAAGGTGCCAAAGCATGGCGCCACATTGCACATAAAGTTGCGGAAATGCTGCGGCCACAACTGCAAAAATAAACAGTTTTAAAAGCAAAACCGGCCATTCCCTTCATGCAACGGGAGGCCGGTTTTCTTAAAAATTGAACACGTGATTATTTAGATTTTGGCTTATGTACCTGAGGTGTTTTGGAACCTTTTTTGAAAAAAGCCCGGCATTTGGGGCTTAGCTGATCTTGCTTGCGCTCCATACACTTTGTGATTTTCTTTTCATTTGGAATAGCTAAAGCACACAGGCGCAAAGCATCCCCTTTACAAGCTTCTGTCTGCTTTTCCCGCAATGCGTCGGCATGAGCAGGATATGCCAGCCCGATCATAGCCACACTAGAAAGCATGATAGAGATACGCCGCATAAAATGTGTCATTCTATACTCCATTAAATTTTAGAAATTTCCAAGCATCTGTAACATGCCGACATTAAGAGTTTGTGCATTTAAAAAATACTCACAAACTCAGGCAGGTTGGAAGACTTATCCTAACCTGCCCGATTGCACGGCAGCCTTACGAACCCGGCTTAGGGCAGATATTTTTAATGCCACCTTGCGCATGATCACAGAATTGAAAATGCCAATTATCTTTGGTGGCCGGAGCATTCAAAAACAGAACACCCCACACAGCCACCAGCACGACAGCAATAACCACAAAAGGCCACAGTGGCGGTAAATGTGCGGCCTTAAAGGGTTGTCGTAGCTTTTTGCTTTGCGGGCCTTTCTGCACAATCTGCTCAAAAAAAGGTGTTTCCCCCTTTGATGCGTTTGTATCATCCGGCTTGTTTGTCATGATCAGGACAACACTCTCGCAATCAGCCTTTTATGCTGGCCATCATTTCATCCCATTCACGGCGGCTAAGACCAGAACCTTTCTGCTCTACATTTTCTCCGGCTAACATACGACGCAAAACCTGTATCATAGTTGCAGAGAATGTAACGGCACCACGGCGATATTCTTCAAAAGCGCTGGCCGTTACCGGTACCCACGCGTGCAGAATTTTCAGCATGATTTCTGCATAAACCCGAATTTCATACTGCGCATGCGGATCTATCCGCAGAGCCAGAAAGTGCATAAGGTTATGGAGATCTATTTTCCAGTACCACTGGGTATAGGTGTTCAGGGTCAGATTAATACGGCCTAGCTCACGCGCCAGACCATACCCATTTTCTGCATCCAACATTTTTTCGTAATCACGATACGTCCGCATCGCATCATCACGCAGAATATCCAGAACTTCAGCAGCTTGATCTGGTGCCAAAATCTGCCCCCGGCCCTGCCGGTTCACTTCGCTCTGGGCGGCCATATGTTCTGGTGCTGGCAGGTAAAATTCACTGTCCAGAATGGAATAACGTGCTGAATATTCATTCACGCTGGCCATGCGATGGCGAATCCACTGCCGCGCTACAAAAATAGGCAGTTTGACGTGAAATTTCATCTCACACATTTCAAACGGTGAGGAATGGCGATGGCGCATCAGATACCGGATCAGCCCTGCATCTTCTGAAACCTTACGAGTGCCCCGACCGTATGAAACACGCGCAGCCTGCACAATGGCGGCGTCATCCCCCATATAGTCGATAACGCGCAAGAACCCATGGTCCAACACTTCGTGCGGTTCATACAACATGGCTTCCAGCGCCGGCACGGTAGGCCTGCGTGTGGCAAAGGTTTCCTGCCCGTGGGCTGCTATTTCCGCCCGCTGTTCTTCCGTAAGTGCCATGCCGCTTTGTTCCTACCCGTGGTCTAAAGTTAGCCTTCCATACTCCATAGCGCCCCACAGATGCCAGCCCGCAGATGAGACTGTCGTGCGTTGTAATTTTCTTACTCTAAACACCTTGCGCACCCTTACACTCCTGCCTATGTTTGGAGCGTTAGAAGTTCGCTTCTGACTATGGCAATAAACGGGATATGGAATAGGCGTAGTGGACCCGGGGGCGGTACCCGGCGTCTCCACCAATCATTCGGCCTTGCAAAGGTTTGAACAGATGGGGACGAAATAGGCTCGACACGCGCAGTAAAGATGTTCTTTTTGCCCGGTATTGTACCACCGTTATCGGGCTATTTTTACAAGTGCCAATGATAACACTGAGGTGCTCGCTGTCGCTGCATAAGCGATAAGCGCGGTTCGGGAGGGCACCGGGCAACAGAAGCCCTCCCACTTCATTTTCCAAACTCAGCTCTGTTTCAAACATTGCAATGCGGCCTGCATGGCTGGTGTTGCAACAAACATGCCCGGCGTGCTTGCGCTTGCGTGATCTTTCGCGCATCCCTGCGTTATATAAGTACTGATCAAAAAGCCGGGGGAACCCCGGTGGCGGCAAGGAGCAAATGATATGGCTGATGACCACGACCCCACACAGAACGACTCCCTTTTTCCGGCTCCCAGCCTGCTGCCTTATGAACGTTGGCTGAATGATGCCTCACGCGGTGTCATGTTGAATGCGCTCGAACATGTGAGCCGTGAAGGGCTTGCAGGAGAGCACCATTTCTATCTGACTTTCCTTACGGATTTTCCCGGCGTGGATATTCCTGCCCGACTTCGCGCCCAGTATCCGCATGAAATGACCATCGTGCTCCAGCACCAGTTCTGGGATCTGAAGGTGGACCGGGAAGCAAAAACAGTTTCTGTCGGCCTTTCCTTTGGGGGTGTTGGCTCCATACTGGTTATTCCTGTGCAGGCTATTACTGGGTTTGCTGACCCTGCCATAAGGTTCAGCCTGCATTTTGCTGCCATGGAGCCAACGGAGGAACCCGCGCCGGAAGAACCCACCACTGGCCAGCCCGAACAGGACGGGCCGGAGGAAAGCGACTCGTCCTCACAGGTCGTGAGTCTTGACGCTTTCCGTAAGAAAGGACCATCACCCGCCTGAAGCCCCGGTGCAAACGGGGCCAGGTTGACGGAGAAGACACGAAGAAATGACCAGCCAGCCCCCTCGCCCCCCGGTGCCAGAATTTGCCTATTCTCCCCTGTTCCCGATGGGGGAGGATAAAACCACCTACCGCAAGCTGGATCTTGCAGGTGTGAGTACATCACAGTGCGGTGGCAAAACCGTGCTGCATGTTACGCCAGAATCCCTTACGGAACTCACTGCGCAGGCTTTTCATGAAGTGGCGCATTTTCTGCGCCCCGCGCATCTGACGCAGCTTGCCTCCATTCTGAAAGACCCCGAAGCTTCGGATAACGATCGCTTTGTGGCGCTTGATCTGCTGAAAAACGCCTGCATTGCCGCTGGTGGCGTGCTGCCCATGTGCCAAGATACCGGCACCGCCATTGTGTTTGGCAAAAAAGGCCAGCGTGTCTGGGTGGAAGGGAACGAGGAAGTCGCCTTTTCCAAAGGTGTGTACGAAACCTACACACGCACCAATCTGCGCTATTCCCAGATGGCACCACTCACCATGTTTGAGGAAAAGAACACCGGCACCAACCTGCCCGTTCAGTGCGATCTTTTTGCCAGCCCCGCTGGTGAGCACGATGAGCAGATGGACCTGATGTTCGTGGCCAAGGGGGGCGGTTCCGCCAACAAAACCTTCCTGTTTCAGGAAACACGCGCCCTGCTGGGCTCTGAACAGCAGTTGCTGGATTGGCTGGATACCAAGATCAAAACACTCGGCACATCCGCTTGCCCGCCGTACCATCTGGCCATTGTTATTGGCGGCATGTCTGCTGAACAGACGCTCAAAACAGTCAAGCTGGCTTCCACCCACTGGTACGATTCTCTGCCAACCAAAGGGGACATGACCGGCCATGCCTTCCGTGATGTTGAGATGGAACAGAAGGTGCTGGATCTTACCCGCAAGCTGGGGATTGGGGCACAGTTTGGCGGTAAATATTTCTGCCACGATGTGCGTGTTATCCGCCTGCCCCGGCATGGTGCATCACTGCCTGTTGGCATTGGAGTTTCCTGCTCGGCAGATCGGCAGATCAAGGCACGCGTAACAGCAGAAGGTTTCTTTCTGGAACAGCTCGAGCATGACCCTGCCCGCTTCCTGCCAGAAACCACAGATGAACATCTGGAAGGCGAAGCCATCAGGATCGACCTGAACCGGCCGATGGATGAAATCCGCAAGGAGCTTTCCAAATATCCTGTCAAAACCCGTCTGGCCCTTACGGGTACTGTGGTGGTTGCGCGTGATATTGCCCATGCCAAGTTCCGCGAACGCCTGCAAAAAGGCGAAGGTCTGCCGCAGTATCTCAAAGATCATCCCGTTTATTATGCTGGGCCGGCCAAAACACCTGCTGGCATGCCTACAGGCTCCTTTGGCCCCACAACGGCTGGCCGTATGGATTCTTACGTAGCGGAACTTCAGGCTAATGGTGGCTCCTACGTCATGCTGGCTAAAGGCAACCGCTCCAAGGCTGTAAAAGATGCCTGCCAGAAATATGGAGGCTTCTATCTGGGCTCAGTCGGCGGGCCTGCCGCACGGTTGGCCAAAGACTGCATCCGCAAAGTGGAAGTACTGGAATACCCTGAGTTGGGCATGGAAGCCGTATGGAAAATTGAGGTAGAAGATTTTCCAGCGTTTATTGTTATTGATGATAAGGGCAACGACTTCTACGCTGAACTGTAAGACAGAGCCTTGGCCCCTTTGCAACAAAGGGGCCAACAGCAAAGGAGCGATGCGGTTTCATGCGTTTTACAGTAGATCGGTTAGACCACGTGGTGCTGACTGTAAGGGATGTAGAAATTTCCGCTTCATGGTTCCAGCGCGTGCTAGGGATGGACCGGGAAGAATATGGCCGTAATAATCGCACGGCGTTGCGTTTTGGAGGCCAGAAACTTAATCTGCGCCCTTACAACGCCGAAGGGTGGGAAACTGCCACCCACGCCCTGCCCGGCGGAAACGATTTATGTTTTGTAACCGCCATTACCAGTGAAGATGTTTGCGAACACCTAAAAACCTGTGGTGTGACAATTGTGGAAGGCCCAGTAGCACGCCTTGGCGCACTGGGCCCCATTACATCCGTTTATTGTCATGACCCGGATGAAAACCTGATCGAAATTGCATCTTATCAAGGTTAAAAAACGGCTTCTCTCTTTTATAAATCTCAAGAGGGAAGCCTTTTATTTTTAGCCCTTACGCCGCACGACTGATGAGGGCTGTTGCGCAACCTGTTGCAACCACCCGCCATGGAAACCAGCCTGAAGCAGACCTCGGCGAATAACAGCACTCTGGCGCATTGTGTCCCATACAAAGCCGCTGCGCCAGTTTTCCACCATCAGCAAAATCGGGCCTTGGTCGATACCCAAGTAAGTATTATCTGCCCAGTAATCCTGCTTTTCGTCATGAAAGCTGGGATTGAACGAATCTGCAAAACCATATTTTCCATAAATATGGTTTCCGTATTTGCTTTTCATGGTGCGTAGCGCCGGAATGGCAATTTCCGGCGCAAACGCGACAGAACCACCGGCTGCCGTTGGCGCAATGGTGCCATCATCCTGCGTATAATCACGCCCAACACCACGCGCACTATAAGACAGGAAGTGACGTGTCTGCCCGTTTTCTGTTTTGGTCACATCTCCGGGGCCGTCACTGGCTGTTAAGCCCCATGTATTGGCATCGTATCCCTGCCATTTACCGGGGTTGGACACAGCATAATTACGTTGCGCATACACAGCGCGTCGGCTGTTCTCAAAATAATCAATGCCCTTACTGCTAATCCAATTATCCTGAATGCCACGGAAATCTATCCATGCGTGGGAATACTGATGTCCAAACAAAGGTGCAAAGTTCAGGAATGTCTGCCCGTATTCCTCACCCCAGCGCTTATCATTTGTTTCCAACCATGCTTGCCAGGAAACAGGCTGCAACCCATGTTCGGGAGCACCCAAAGCGAGAATATACAGCATCATCCCTTCGCTATATCCTTCCCAATAATTAGGAAGAAAACCATGCTCGGGTGACCATCCCATGCTCAACCGATGGTCTGGACGTTCCATCCACTTCCAGTCAACCCTATTGAAAAGTTGTTCTGAAAGCTGGCGAATTTCTTTTTCCTGCGCTGTGTCCTGCGTATAAAAATTTTGACAGAACAAAACACCCTGCATCAATAACGCTGTATCAATACTGGAAAGTTCAATATCCGGATTTAAACGTAAACCTGTGCGGTTATCCAGAAAATGATAGAAAAAACCGTGATAGCCAGAGGCTTTATCTGCACTCTCGTTTTGCGGCAGTTTCCACATATAGCGTAGGGTTGTAAGCGTACGCTCTACAGCCTGCTGGCGTGTAATATAATGGCGCTTAACACCAATACCGTAAGCTGTAAGGCCAAAACCTACAGAAGCAACACTATCTTGCTTCTGATCTGATGGATAACGATCTGGAATAAGCCCTGTAGCCGGATCTGCTGAATCCCAGAACCATTGGAAAGTTCGTTGCTCCAAATCCGATACCATCGCCACATCTGTTGGTGTGGGAACATAAGCCTGCGGTGTCTGCACAGAAGGTGCAAGCGCATAAGCCTGACCACTGATACTGGCAACACCCACAAAGAGGCTTCCGGCAAGAAACAAAGCCCCTGTTTTTAGAAAGGATTTTCGTTTTTTTGAAAGATCCGAATTTTTACTTTTCCACACATCAGGCACGCACTTTGTTTTCATAACCGCCAAAAATCCGATTGTTACCCCAGACCGTCCCGACCATTACGTTACAAAACCGCCCAGCTAAGCGGCCTGTATGCAAGACGCATGAAAACATCCCAACAACTGTGTAAAGTTCCCACAAACGTGAGCATGAAACACAGCTTGCGCAAAAACAATGCTTTCAGAGTAGATTTTTTGCGATACGCATAAGCGGAAAACGCATACTGCCTTTTCCGCCCACGCCTGAAAATATCTTCTGGTTACAAAATTATGACTGACGGTAACGGAAGATATTCAAATCTGCCGTATCAATTTCAGGTTTTTTGTTAGACATAAGATCTGCCAACACTTTGCCGGAACCACATGCCATGGTCCACCCTAACGTACCATGCCCAGTGTTCAGGAACAGATTGTCCAAACCTGTACGTCCAATAACCGGCGTACCATCTGGAGTCATCGGGCGCAGGCCTGTCCAGAAAAGGGCTTGCTCTACATCACAACATCCGGGGAACAAATCTGTTACAGAATGTTCCAGCGTTTCACGGCGAGGTTTGCGTAAACGGCGACTGAAACCTGCCAATTCAGCAGTACCCCCAATACGCACTCTATCTCCCAAACGGGTAATACCAATTTTAAAAGTTTCATCCATAATGGTAGAAACAGGTGACGCATCTGCATTTTGAATAGATGCTGTTAACGAATAGCCTTTTACGGGATAGACTGGGAGTTCAATACCCAAAGGCCGCAACAGTGCGGGAGAAAAGCTACCCAATGACAGCACATAGGAATCTGCTGTTAATACACCACGAGATGTTTCTACACCCGTAATACGCCCACTTTCTGAACGAATGCGGCGCACAACTGTATCATACAGAAACTTCACACCAGCGTCCTGCGCCATACTGGCTAAACGCTGTGTGAATTTAAAGGCATCGCCCGTTTCATCTCCGGGCAAACGCAAACCTCCTACTATCTTCTGGCGAGATGCGGCAAGACCCGGCTCTGCTGCTACGCAGCCATCTACATCCAAAAGTTCGTAGGGAACATTATACTGTTTAAGAACAGCAATATCCTTGGCTGTTGCATCAAGCTGCTTCTGGGTTCTAAAAACCTGTAATGTGCCCTGCTGACGGTCATCATACGTAATGCCTGTAGTAGAGCGTAAATCCTGCATAACATCGCGGCTATATTCGGCCAACCGAACCATACGCCCTTTGTTGCGATCATACGCAGCAGCCGTACAGTTTTCCAGCATCTGAAAAAGCCATTTCCACAAATGCGGGTCTGGCATTGGCCAAAATACAAATGGCCGATACTTCATCAGCAGCCAGCTAATCGATTTAAGCGGCACACCCGGCCCGGCCCATGGCGCAGAATAACCGGGGGAAACCTGCCCTGCATTGGCAAAACTGGTTTCCATACCAGCTTCTGGCTGGCGATCCACCACTGTAACTTCATGCCCGGCTTTAGCCAGATACCAGGCAGATGTAACCCCTACAACACCACTTCCCAGAACCAGAATTTTCATTTCTGCTTATCTTTCTGTTGGGTAAACTGTTTAGGCGGCCGTTGCGTAAACGCGATGATAACGCCGCCCTAGAGATGTCAGTACTTCGTAGCCAATTGTGCCTTCTGCTTTGGCTACAGCATCCACGCCGTAAGACTCATTCAGAAGTTCCACCATACTATCTTCTTTCAGCAAGCATTCGGGCACAGCAGAAAGATCCACAGTCATGGAATCCATAGAAATTCGGCCCAAAATTGGCAGCCGATATCCTTTATACCAAGCGCACCCAGCCGCAGCCCCTGCACGCGCAAAACCATCGGCATAACCCGTTGCAATGGTAGCAACACGGCACGAACCACTGGCCTGCCATGTCAGCCCGTAACCTACCCGATCCCCTTTGGATAAATGACGAATTTGCAGAATATGCGCTTGCAAACCCACCACAGGCTTAAGCGGGTTATCCCCCTCATTCTGTGGCGCCACACCGTACAAAGCTGCACCAGGGCGCACGAGATCAAAGTGAAACTGCGGGCCAAGAAAAATACCGGATGATGCAGAAAGGCTTAAAACCGCTTTGGGCAGCACATGTGCATATGCCTCAAACCGTTCGCGCTGCATGGTATTTGCTGGATTTTCTGGCGTATCTGCGCAAGCCAGATGGCTCATCACCAGACTGACTGATAAGCCATTCAGAAGTTCTGGAGACTCTGCCAATTTATGGATGTCAGCCTCTGAAAGCCCAAAACGAGACATGCCCGTATCAAGCTGAATGGCCACATCCAGCGGCTTATCCATTTTGGCCGCCAGATCTCGCAAAACAGCAACTTGTTCCAGACTGTTCAGAACAGGCCGCAGATTGTTGCGTACACATACCTCAGCAGCATCTGGCCTTGGACCATGCAGCACTGTTACCGATATATGAGGAGAGAGAAACGGCCTAAGAGCCAGCCCTTCATCTACATGCGCAACAAAAAAATGTTTTGCCCCTGCTTTTTCCAAAACAGGCGCCACCTGCGCAATACCCAACCCATAAGCATCGGCTTTTACAACAGCCGCACAAACTGTTTTGCCCAATCGGCTTACAAGATAGCGGTAATTTTCAGCAATGGCGGACAAATTGACCGTAAGAACTGCCCCTGCGCGAGATGCTGGCCACATTGTTCTAGCTGAGGACGAAACAGTATTCACAACCGCCACCCTTATTTGTTTCGATTCCAGAATTTTAACAGGTATTCTATAAGATATCCTGCCTGTGTGTTGCAGAACATATTATTTTTCCTGTATTTTAGAATAAAATTTCAATATCAGCCCATAAAAGGCAGATTATGCCAGATCGCGTAACCGAAGCCATTTTGCGACACCTTGAACATAATGGTCGCCTTAGCAATGCGGAACTGGCTGCAAAAGTTGGCCTTTCTCCATCTGCTTGTCTGCGCCGTGTGCGCATACTTGAACAACAGGGCACCATACAAGGCTATCACGCCATTATTGCCCGGCAGAAAAGCCCGGCAGTTGCCACCATTATTGTGCAAATCACCTTGGAAAAGCAGACAGAAGAGTGCCTTCGGCGTTTTGAAAGCCGCATTAAAGAATGCGCTGATGTTAAGGAGTGTTACCTGATGACAGGTGATGCTGATTATCTACTGCGTGTAGAAGCCCGAGACATGCAGGATTACGAACGTATCCACAAAGAGGAATTATCCCGCATGCCGGGTGTTGTGCGTATTCAAAGCAATTTTGCCATTCGCCCCATTGTACAACAGGGCAAATGTAGCTGAATACCTAGTTTTCCGATTCTTCATCTTCCGACGAAGCATCCAAATCACGCTGCACTTCTGGAGAGCGCAGCAGTGTATCCATATGCATAGCCGTATCCAGCGCTGTATCTGGCTGGAAGTGAAGCTCAGGCACAGTACGCGCACGTATTTTATGCGCAAGCTGTGTTCTAAGCCATGGAGCCACCCGTTTTAAAGCGGGCAGAAGTTCAGAAACATCGCTACGCCCCAAACGGGTAATAAAAACAGTTGCATGACGAAAATCTGGAGAAAGCCGAATCTCTGTTACCGTAAGGGAAACATCTACCAGATCCGGATCACGAAACGTGGTGCGGGCAAAAAGTTCAGCCAGCACACGCCGCACTTCTTCCCCTACCCGCAACTGACGCTGAGAGGGGCCAGATGGAGCAAGACCGGCGAGATACCCCGCCGGCCCTGCTACTTTACTGCCTGATCCGTTCTTACGGCTCATGCTGGAACCAGCTCACTTTCAAAGCATTCCACCACATCGCCTTCGCGCAGATCATTGTAGCCTGCAAAGGAAAGGCCACATTCGTAACCCTTGCTGACTTCCTTCACATCGTCCTTGAAGCGCTTGAGCTGGCTCAAATCACCTTCATGAACCACTACGCCATCACGCAGCAGACGCACGCCACAGCCGCGTTTGACAACGCCTTCCGTAACGTAACAGCCAGCCACTTTGCCCACCTTGCTGATTTCGAACACACGGCGGATTTCGGCATAGCCAAGGAACTTTTCACGATGCTTAGGTGCCTGCTTACCGCGCACAAGCTGTTCCACATCATCAGCAACCTGATAGATGATGGAATAGTAGCGGATATCCACACCTTCACGCTGTGCCAGTTGGCGCGCCTGCGCTGTGGCACGCACGTTGAATGCAATAATGACTGCATCCGATGCCTTGCCAAGCTGCACATCGCTTTCCGTAATCTGGCCAACAGAAGCATTGAGAACGCGAACGCCCACTTCTTCATTTGCCAGCTTAAGCACGGTTGTCTGGATAGCTTCCGCAGAACCCTGAACATCTGCTTTGATCAGAACAGAAACTTCTTTCTGATCACCCGCCTGAATACGGGCTAGCATCTGATCCAGCGTACCACGTGCAGCAACCTGACCAGCCACCTGATGTTCTTTCAGCTTACGCTGACGGAACTCGGAAATCTCACGAGCGCGGTTTTCGTTTTCAACTACCACGAACGGAGCACCAGCAGATGGCACACCTGAAAGACCCAGCACTTCAACCGGCATGGAAGGCCCTGCATCCGTAACCTGGCGGCCACGATCATCTAGCAGAGCACGCACCCGGCCCCATTCGGTGCCAGCCACCACGATATCGCCTTTATGCAGCGTGCCTTTTTGCACCAGCACAGAAGCAACAGAACCGCGGCCACGATCCAGACGGCTTTCAATAACGGCACCTTCAGCGGCCCGATCCGGGTTTGCTTTCAGTTCCAGAATTTCTGCCTGCAGAAGAATAGCTTCTTCCAGCTTGTCCAGACCAATACGCTTAAGAGCGGAAACTTCGATATCTTGAACGTCACCGCCCATGGATTCCACCACAATTTCGTGGCTCAGAAGTTCCTGGCGCACCCGATCAGGCTTGGCGCCCGGCTTGTCGATTTTGTTGATAGCAACAATCATCGGCACGTTTGCAGCCTTGGCGTGTTTAATGGCTTCAACCGTCTGAGGCATAACACCATCATCAGCCGCCACAACCAGCACCACCACGTCCGTAATGGATGCACCGCGAGCACGCATAGCCGTGAAGGCTTCATGACCCGGGGTATCCAGGAATGTGATCTTGGAACCAGAAGGCAGTGTAACCTGATAAGCCCCAATATGCTGGGTAATACCGCCAGCTTCTCCACCCGCAACGTCTGTTGTGCGCAGAGCATCCAGCAGAGATGTCTTACCGTGGTCAACGTGACCCATGATTGTAACAACTGGCGGACGTGGACGCAGAGCTTCGGGTGCGTCTTCCATACCTTCAATCCCCAATTCAACGTCTGCTTCAGAAACACGGCGCACACGGTGGCCGAATTCTTCAACAATCAGTTCAGCTGTATCCGCATCAATGGTCTGGGTAACCGTTGCCATCACGCCCATTTTCATCAGCGCTTTGATAACTTCACCCTGACGGGCCGCCATACGATTTGCCAGTTCCTGCACAGTAATGTTTTCCGGCAGAATCACATCACGCACGACCTTAACCTGATCGGAACGCAGGCGTTCCAGTTCAGCTTGACGGCGTTCACGTTCGCGCTGACGACGGACAGATGCGAGTGAACGCGTCTTGTCGTCATCACCTTCAATCGCGGCCTGCACGTCAATACGGCCTGCACGGCGACCACCACCAACATCGGACTTACGCCCACCACCGCTTTTACGATGGTTGCCAGGAGGTGCCTTGCGAGATGCGCCACGGCGCGGCGCATCGTCACTTTCCATATCACGGCCACTACGCAGACGCAGGGTTTGCGCAGCCGCTGGTTCTTTTTCCTTAGCTTCAGCAGGCTGAGAGCGTGAAGGAACAGGCTTTAGCGGCTTGGCTGGCATAATTGCACGTTCAGCCAACGGACGCAGACGCCCAACCGGCGGAGCCAGCGTTACTTCACCCGGAATGGGCACAGCAGAAACAACTGGTTCTTTCACGGCAATAGGCTGAATGGAATCGATGCGCGATTTGCGCTCATCCTCTTCAGCAGCAACCTTTGCTGCTTCGGCTTCTTCAGCCGCGCGCTTATCTTCCTCTTTCTTACGGCGTGCTTCTTCAGCAGCCGAAAGAATACGGATTTTTTCAGCTTCGCGCTGTTCAGCTTCACGCCGGACAGCTTCTTCCGCTGCTTTTTTCTGTTCCGCCAGCACACGCTGCCGGATGGCCAGTTCAGCGGCTGTTAGCGTACGACCGCCACCGCGCGCTCCACCGGCACGTCCGCCAGAACCACCCGGGCCGGCACCACGTTTTTTGCGCACTTCAACCTGCACAACCTTGGAACGGCCATGACTGAAACTCTGCCGCACGGACCCGGCATCAACCGTCCGTCCGACCTCCGAACGCCCTGCCGGCCGAAGGGACAAACGCCCCTTACCCTGATCCTGATCCTTGCCTTCGCTCATTGACCCGCCTGTTCACACCCATGCGCCGGAAAGGTCCGAGGCATGCGAGGGCCGCCTTCAGCAACCCTCGTAAAACGCTTATTCTCACAACGTAAACGCTGAGCCAGCCCACCGGCTGAAAGCGCTACGTTCACCACTCGTTCCCGCCCAAAAATCTTTGCCAGATCTTCAGATGACAACGCCTCAACGACAGGAATATCGCGTTGGCCGGAAACCAGCCTCTCCCGCTCTTCCCTGCTTCCATCCAGCGCGTGAACAACAATCGCAGCTTTGCGCTGCACCAGCCATTCCCGCACCTTCATAAATCCACTTGTAGCCTGACCAGCTCTGCGAGCCAGCCCCACAAGTTCACTCATCCGCCGGAGCAGCCCTGCTTCTACACGAGCCACTATATCTTCCGGCACCTTAACCTGCTGGCGTGCGGCGCGTGAAAAAACGCCCCGAACACGCGCCTGTTCTATCACATCCCGGCGGGGGCTCAACCATATTCCCCGCCCCGGCAGACGTGCATCTAGATCAGGCACCACTTCACCAGATGGTGAAATCACAAACCGGATCATTAAAGAAGGTTCGCCTTCTTCACGCGTTACCGCGCACCTCCGAAGGCTGCCTTTCTCTTCTGTTTCTGGCAAGAAATCACCACCCACTTTATATCAGGCCTCAGGCGTTGGCCTCACCTTCCTTGGTATCGGAAGGCTGCTGATTTTCATCCTCAAACCAATGAGCACGTGCTGCCATGATAATTTCATTGGCGGCATCTTCCTCAATGGCATCGGTGCCCAAGATCTCAACCAGTTCATCACCAGCTAGATCTGCAAGGTCGTCTAAGGTTTTTACACCTTTTTCACCCAATGTCACAAGCATCTGGTTTGTAAACACGCCCATATCGGCAATATCGTCCACAACACCTAGCTCTTTCCGCCGATCATCCAGCTTTTGTTCCTGCTGAACGAGGTAAGATTCAGCACGCTGAACCAGCTCCTGAACCACCGACTCGTCAAATCCTTCAATGCCGATCAGCTCATCTGGATCTGCAAAAGCCAGTTCTTCGATGGAGTGGAAGTCTTCTGTAACCAGCAGACCTGCAATCACATCATCCACATCCAGAGCTTCAACAAACAGCGCTGTCCGACGGCGGAACTCTTCCTGACGGCGTTCGGATTCTTCCGCTTCTGTCAGGATATCAATATCCCAACGTGTCAACTGGCTGGCGAGACGGACATTCTGCCCACGGCGACCAATAGCCAGAGAAAGCTGCTCATCCGGCACAACCACTTCTACGCGACCGGCTTCTTCATCCATCACCACTTTGCTAACTTCAGCAGGTGCCAGCGCATTCACCACAAAGGTAGCGGCCTGCGGGCTCCACGGGATGATATCAATTTTTTCGCCCTGCAGTTCGGCCACAACGGCCTGCACACGGGAACCGCGCATACCTACGCAAGCCCCAACAGGATCGATAGAAGCATCACGAGAAATCACAGCCATTTTGGCGCGAGAACCGGGGTCACGCGCAACAGCTTTAATTTCAATAATGCCATCATAAATTTCCGGCACTTCCTGCGCAAACAACTTGGCCAAAAAGACTGGATGTGTGCGGGAAAGGAAAATCTGCGGCCCACGCGGCTCATCACGCACATCATAGATGTAGGCGCGCACGCGATCTGAGTTGCGGAACGTTTCACGCGGGATCAGCTCATCACGCCGGAGCAGTGCTTCTGCCGAACCAATTTCAACCAGCAGGTTGCCGTATTCGGTCCGCTTAACGGTGCCGTTTACGATTTCGCCTACGCGATCCTTGAATTCGTTATACTGGCGCTTGCGTTCATATTCACGCACGCGCTGCACAATCACCTGCTTGGCAGTTTGCGCGGCAATACGCCCAAAATCAATCGGGGGCAGCGGATCGATTAGATATTCGCCTGCCTGAATTTCAGGGCGAAACTTGCGGGCAATGGAGAGCGCAATCTGCGTATCTTCATTTTCCACTTCGTCCACCACTTCCGTCCAGCGGGAAAGGCGCACATCACCTGTCTTGCGGTCGATGGTGGCACGAATGTCCTTTTCGTGCCCATATTTGGCGCGTCCGGCTTTCTGGATCGCCTGTTCCATGGCTTCCAGCACTTCTTCACGCTCAATACCTTTCTCGCGCGAGACAGCGTCTGCAACCAGCAAAAGTTCAGGACGGGAAACAGAGGTATCCATACTCTCAGCTCTCCAAAACAGGCAGCTTTATCAATGCACCTTGGGCCCGGAAGAATCGTCGTCATTCTTCTGGGCGGGATCAGTGCCGGGCGCAGATTGCACCATACGGGCACTAGCTTCAATCAGAGCATCTGTCAGCACCAACCGTGCACGCCGGAGTTCTTCCAGCGGCAAGGCAACTTCTGTGCCATCATCCAGACGCATCCGCGCAACAGTTCCATCAGACCCCAGAACCGTGCCGGAAAAGCGGCGGCGCCCATTTACCGGCAGCAGAACTTCTGCCTTGGCCTGGTGCCCGGCAAAGCGGTTCCAGTCCTTCGCACGGGGGAGGGGCCGATCTATCCCGGCAGAGGAAACTTCCAGCGTCCATGCCCCGGGAATGGGGTCTTCAACATCCAGCACGGCACCTACCGCGTGGCTGATCCGTTCACAATCTTCCACATTAATCAGGGAGCCATCTTTGCAGTCTGCCATGATCTGCACGGTCGGACGCTCACGCCCCAGCACAGCAACACGCACAATCTCATAACCCATATCCTCAACGGCAGGGGCTATCAGCGCAGCAACGCGGGCTTCTAGGCCAGAGTGAGTAGAAAGGTCTGTATCCAATGCAAAAAAGGCGGCCGTCAAGGCCACCCCCCGAAACGTAAAACAAATTGAGAAGGATGGCTCTTTATGTAAGGTATGCAGGGTGAAACCGCAAGGGCAGAATAAAGCTACTGCCCGCCATGCAAATCTTTACCCTTTATAAAAAACAATTTTACAGGCTGGATGCAAATTGCACATTGCAGGGCACGCCGGACATGCTTTTATTAACTCTATTGCGACATATTTGCCATCCTACACACTGCAAGGGCTGACCTTTCAATATGCACAAAGAGCCAGAACCCGCGTGGAAGCCACAGCCGCAACCTCAGGCGGCAGATAAACCCTCTGGCGTGCGCATGGCTCTGATCGGGCTGGCCACATGCGTTATCATGGCAGGAGCTGGCGTGCATTTTATGGGTGAGGGGCACGGAAATACCGCTACCCCCGCCGCAGAAAACAATACGCAAGACCATGATAACAGCGCCAACCGGATGGGAATTCCTCTTACGCTGATTGCCTCGCAAAAAGCGGCTCAAACTTTGGCCAAATCCAATTACACGGATCAGGAACAGGCAGATATTCTAGCAGGCATAAAGCGGCGGGATATTCGCTTGGTAGCCATGCCTGTTTACGATGCCACAGGCACAGGTGGCACAATTACGCTTATTTGCGGCCCGTGGCACCAAACCGTACATTTGTCCCCCACCCCGCAAACCGTCATTCTACCTATTACGATCAGCGGCAATGTAGATATCATACCGGCATCAGACCCTGGGCCTGCTGGTATTGGTAGCGGTGCCATTACGGTATTTGGCCCACAAACACTGCCGATTATGTATAAAGGGGATACTTTGCCACTAACGGTGATTGCGCAATGAAGGGACTGTTACCCGCCCTAAACCGGCTGATGCCGTTAATGATGGTAATCTTTCTGGTGCTTGCCAGCATACAGATTGCCCTCAGCCTGCATCTTTCCCTGCATTCCATTACGCACGTTTTGCAGTGGTGCGCACCCGCATGGCCGATTTTGGCCGTAAGTGGCATTATACTTACAGTAGCGGGGCTGCTGTTTGAAACACGCGCCGAAAAGCTGGCGCGCAAAGGGCTTTTACGCCGACGGGGATTCATCATGGACGTTCTTGCCAGACTGACCAACCGCGCCGCACTGGAAGAAATGATGGCGCGCGAGCAGCGTGAAACCACCATTGATGCGGAAGAACTGGCAGCCAACCTGCGCGCCCGCGTTATTGGGCAAGATCAGGTATGTGAGGATGTGGCTGTGCAATTGCGCCGCCGCCTTGCCTTGCAGGTACGTGGTAAACCAGTAGGCATTTTTCTGTTGGCAGGCCCTCCAGGCACAGGCAAAACCTATCTGGCCAAGCAGCTTGCCCGCCAGCTTGAACGCCCCTTGCTGCATTTTGACATGACACAGATGAGCAGCCCCCACGCTGCAACTCAGTTGTTTGGCTCCCCCAAAGGCTATGTGGGTTCAGACACTTACGGAAAGCTGACCGGCGGCCTGAAGGAAAAACCGGATGCCGTTGTGCTGCTGGATGAAATTGAAAAAGCACATCCAGATGTGTTCAAAAAATTCCTGACAGCTTGGAACGACGGACACATTACCGAAGCCTCTACAGGACAGCAGATTTCTACCGTGCGTGCCATTTTTGTGCTGACATCCAACATTGCCACGGATGCTCTAACAGAAATTGCAGACCGCCTGCATGATGACCCAGACCGTATGCGTGCCGAATCGGTAGAAGCCCTGCGTCAGGCCGGATTTGCCCCGGAAGTTCTAAACCGGTTGGATCGGATTTTTGTCTTCCGTGCGCTACAGGGGCTGGATATTGCCCGCGTGGCCGCACTGGAAATTGAAACCATGATTGAAAGCTACGGCCTGAAAGTAGAAACCGGTGGGATTGATGCCACCTTGCTGATGGATGTTATGCGCCGCCAGAGCCGCATGGGGGATGCAGCCTCTGCCCGCGATCTGGTGCGCTCCATTGAAGATATGATCAGCGAATCCCTGATCGTGGCCCGCCAGCAGGGTGCCAATATGGTACGGTTGGTGAAGGAAGATGATGGCGCAGTGGTTGCAAAAGTGGCGGATAACCGCACGGATGAAGGTGATGGCATTCATGCTCGTCTGATTCCATAAGCGGCCCTTTACTGTTTACTCCTCCGGCACAAGGCTGTTCTGCATGTCTGCTTTTACCCGATTGTGGCAACGCGCTCCTGTTTGGCGTGTAGCGCTGTTTACCGCTGGCGCATGCAGTGTGTTTTCCGTGATGTTTCCTGCCCCTTGGCTAACTTCACGCTTGCCGGCCTATGCAAAGCTTACTTTCAAAATCAGCCATATGCTGCCTAGCGCTGCGTCATCTGCGGATTCGTCTGAAGATGCTCTACGGCCGGATGAAGACCGGCGCACCGTTTCCGCACCCCCTATGGATGCACAATTTGAAGGCACATTATCTTTTGCGGGCCGCCAGCTCCCCTTACCCGCTGGCAAATGGCACCCGCTTCTGAATTATCAGGATGATGTTGCACATGGGGAAATCCTGACATCCCTTTATGTGCGTTCCGAACAAGGCATTGTTACAGGCCTATTGGTTGCGCAGGCCACCACGCAATCCTTGCCCATTACGGATACGCAGTTGGTGCAGGATGAATGCCACAGCAACTTTAACTTTATGTCAGAAGCCTTGCCGCAGGATGGCACGCATACAGAATGCTGGATGACATCCCCTATTCGGGTCGCGAATAATGTTTTCCTGACATCAAACCCCGCATTACAGGCTTTGTTGGGAAGCCCCATGTTTATTCCCCCGGCGGTGCAACGCCTGACGGGCATGGGCTTTGATTTACCCCCCGTTCTAGTAGATGCGGGGTGGAACCGGATTGAAAAAAGCAAATCCGGCCCCGGTGTGGACTTTATGAGTGTCCATATGCTGACAAGCCCGGCAGAAGCCGGCAGCAAAACCGTACCGGGTGCGCCAGAAAACTGGTCCCGCGCAGGTATGTCCGATTCGTCTGCTGTGTCAGATTTTGTCCGCCGTACCAATGCATGGCTACGCGGATGGAGCCCTTATCTGCGCCAAGGGTTTGATAGTAAGCTCCCTGATACTGCGCTGCCCACAACAGTATCGGCAGACCCTGCGTTCCACGGCTAAGCAACCGTTAGAATGCTTTCTGTAAGGTATAGGAAACCGTTAAACAGCCTGATGAAGTTTGCCTTCACGCAGAAGATCTGCAGAAACTTCTATCAGAAAATCCAGAACTGTCCGGGTACGCAAAGGTAACGTACGTGGGCCAGTATGCACGGCATAAAACGGCAGAGAAGGAATGTTCCAATCTGCAAACAGGCGCGTGAGCCGGCCACTGGCAACTGCGTCCCGCACCTGAAACTCTGGCAGCAGGCCAATGCCTAACCCAGATTCCACCGCATACAGCACAGCTTCACTGCTATTGGCCCGGAAAACAGCCGATGGTGCAATAACGCTCTCTTCACCATCCCGTTCAAAATTCCAATCCAGCCTGCTGGAGCCATAATTATAGACGACTCCCGGGTATTCCGGCAGATCACGCGGGTGCATAGGCGTGCCGCAACGGTTCAGGCAAGATGGCGCAGCCACCAACCATTTCCGCACAACGCCCAGTTTACGGGCGATAAGAGAACCTTCGGCTATATCCCCTACGCGTACAGCCAGATCCAGCCCTTCTTCAACCAGATCACCAAACGCATCGCGCATGACAACTTCAATGGCCAAATCAGGGTGCCTTTCCAGGAGCTCCCCTATCCGCCGTGTCAGACACAGACCAAAAGCTGTGGTTACGCCCAGACGCACCAAGCCAGAAACAGAAGCACGGCGGCGGCCCAGCACTGTTTCTGCGGTTTCCAGAATTTCCAGCACTTCATAGGCATGCGGAAGAAGACTTCTGCCATCTTCTGTCATGGTGAGGCTGCGTGTGGTGCGCGCAAACAGCGTTGTGCCGTAATGCGCTTCTAGCAACGCAATATGGCGGGAAATTGTGGGCTGACTAACACCTGTCTCACGCGAGACGGCAGAAAACGAGCCTGTAGCCGCAACGCGAACAAAGCTGTGAAGCGCGGAAAGAAGATCCATTGAAGTCCAGCACTGTCCCTGCGAACACGAGAACATTACATTACAACTCCTTACCAGCAAGAAGTGTATCTAATGTTGCGCGTATTCCTGATTTATCGACAATTTTGGAACAAGGATGCTGGCTGCACAATATCCGTTAGGCTCTGTTCCGCCATGTGACAGATGCACTTGCATTTGTCTCGCAAGACGGAACAGATATCCCAAACAGGTTTTACCGGCGACGCATATGCGGTTGTGCCAGCTTTTTTTCTGCCATACGTGCCAGACGCACAAAAGGCAGGCCCAACAGTAGATAAGCCGCGCCAACCATCAGCCCCGTTCCGAAATAATCGAAATAGGAAGAAGACAAACGGATGTAAGTCTGGGTCAATTCTGTCAGCGTGATCACACTGACCAGTGACGAATCTTTCAACAATGAGATGAAATCGTTCGTCATAACAGGCATAACCAGACGGAAAGCCTGCGGCACCACGACATAACGCAGTGCCTGAGCGTGCGTCATGTTCAGGGCCAATGCAGCTTCCATCTGCCCATGTGCAACAGATTGCAAACCAGCCCGATAGTTTTCGGCCTCATAAGCCGCATAGTTCATACCCAAGCTGACAACACCGGCCAGAAAGGGGGTAAGGCTGATGCCGAATTCAGGCAGACCGTAAAAAATAAACAGAACCTGAATCAGCAATGGGGTGCCACGCACCACTTCTACATATGTGGTCGCCACCCACCGCAGTGGTGTGGGGCCATACAAACGCAGAAGCGCCAACGCCAAACCTGCGCCAACAGCCAGCACCATTGCACACAGGGAAACCAGCAAAGTCAGCCATGCGGCTTTTGCCAGTTGCGGCAAAAAGCCAACGTAGCGTTCCAGCTTAACCCGCCAGCCACCTTTGCCTTCCAGCTCCGCCACATACGCGTTCCACGCCACTGGCGTAACGTTAAGCGTGGTGTGATCGTTAGTAAATTGCGCCATTTCTGGCGTCCACAGATCCCACCGCAGCAATACGCGATGGAGCGTGCCATCATGCTGCATGGTTGCCAGCGCGGCATTTACCTTTGTACGCAAGGCAACATTCTGCCCTTTGGCAAAAGCAATGCCATATTCAACACGGCCAATAGGCGCACCCACCACCTGTAGGGCTGGGTTGGTATCACCGTAATATTTGGCAATGGGACCATCAATCAGAATGGCATCCGTACGTCCATTGGCCAGATCCATGAACGCATCGGTTTCTTCATCATACGTCCGAAGCTGAACCTTAGCATTCTCGGTCAGGATACGTTCAGCTTGTGTATCCTTGATTGTGCCAATTGCGTGGCCGTTCAGGTCCGCAAGGGTTTTCAGTTGCGGGCCGTTGCGCCGCACAACAATGCGTTCTGATGTGATGTAATACGGTTCTGAAAAATCAATGCCTTCGGCATGTTCATCAGTCATTTCAATACCGCAGATGACCATTTCATACAGGCCACGCTGCAAGCCGGGAATAAGACCATCCCAATCATTCTGCACGAACTGAAGCGGCGCACCCATGTGCTTGCCCAGTTCCTGCATCAGGTCATATTCAAACCCTGTCAGCTTATCCTGATCTTTCAGATCATGAAATGTATAGGGCACATCTGATGAAGCATCCGCAGCCCAGCGGATCGGCTTTTCTTCCTGTGCGTGTGCTACATGTGCGCCAGCACCCAGCCAGCTTACGGCTAGCAGCATACAGACACAGCGCAGAAACAAACCCCAAAGGCGGGATGGGCAATGCTGTGCGTTCTGTTTCACAGAAGTGTCCTTAAAAAGCGGCGTGTCTGTTCATGGGCCGGGTTCACACACAGAACCTCCGGCGGGCCAGATTCAACAATATGGCCGCCATCCATGTAGACAATGGTATCCGATGCCACTTGGGCAAAACGCATATCATGGGTGACGATAATCTGCGTCATCCCTTCATCATCAAGGGTGCGCATTACCCCCAGCACTTCTTCCGCAACAATCGGATCAAGCGCTGATGTGGGTTCGTCATACAGCATAATTTCTGGCCGCATGGCTAAAGCGCGCGCAATAGCAGCACGCTGCTGCTGCCCACCAGAAAGCGAAACCGGGTAGCGCTGCGCAACGCGGGCCAGTCCTACTTTTTCTAGCAAAGCCATAGCCTCGGCACGTTCAACCTCTCCGCCCTCACCCTTCACCACGCGGGGGGCCAGCAGAACGTTGTCCAGAACTGTAAGATGAGGAAAAAGATTAAAGCTTTGGAACACCATGCCCACATGGGTGCGCAAGCGGTGTGCCATATGCTCATCTGCACGACGCCAAACGGCATCTTTGCGCTCTATGGTCACCCCCATGGCGGTTACCTTACCGCTATCGGGAATTTCCAGAAAATTCAAACAGCGTAAAAAAGTGGATTTCCCGCAACCGGATGGGCCGATAATAGAAACCAGCTCACCCTTTCGCACCTGCATGGATACGCCACACAGGACATCCCCCTCGCCGAAATTTTTGTGCAGATGTTCCGCACTCAAAACGACTGGGTCTTCCACAGAAAACGCCGACCCGGTGCGTACCGGGTCGGCATTTCGACGTTCACCTTGAACGAAATGGTTCTCAGGCAGCTTTCGTCATCCCTCGCAAGACGTACTGAAGAATGCCACCATGCCTATAATACTCGACTTCGTCTAGGGTATCGACACGGCAAAGCAGTGGTACTTCCTGCGTGGAGCCGTCATTTCTTGTAATTGTCATAATTACATCCATGCGCGGCGAAAGTTTATCAACACCCTTGATGCTGATCACTTCATCACCCGTCAGACCAAGGGTCTTGCGGGTTGTGCCATCCTTGAACACCAGCGGCAGAACGCCCATGCCCACCAGGTTGGAACGGTGGATACGCTCAAAGCTTTCAGCAATAACGGCCTTTACGCCCAGCAGCAGGGTGCCTTTTGCGGCCCAGTCACGGGAAGAACCCATGCCGTATTCCTTGCCACCGATCACCACCAGCGGGGTGTGTTCCTTTTTGTATTCCATGGCCACATCGTAAATGGCGCCTTCCTTCCCATCAGGGAAGTGCTTGGAATACCCACCTTCCGTACCCGGCAACATTTCGTTTTTGATACGGATGTTGGCAAAAGTACCACGCACCATCACGCGGTCATTCCCACGACGAGAGCCGTAAGAGTTGAAGTCTTTCGGTTCAACCCCGTGTTCCATCAGGTAACGACCAGCCGGTGAATCCTTTTTAATGGAGCCAGCCGGAGAGATGTGATCAGTCGTGATGTTATCACCCAGCAGGGCCAGAATACGCGCACCTTCAATATTGCCGGGAGCTTTGGGCTCAACGTCCATATGTTTGAAGTACGGTGGATCCTGCACGTAAGTGGATTTCGGATCCCACTTATAGGTTTCAGAACCCGTAGCCACCTTCAGGCCCTGCCATTCCTTCGTGCCCTTGGACACGTTCTTATAGCGGCTAATAAACTCGTCACGGCTGATGGCGGAAGCAATAAGGTCTGCAATTTCCTTATTAGAAGGCCAGATATCCTTCAGGTAAACCGGCTTGCCATCCTTGGATGTGCCCAGCGGTTCCGTTGTAATATCTTGCCGCATGGTGCCCAGAAGGGAATATGCAACCACCAGCGGCGGGCTTGCCAGATAGTTAGCCCGAACGTTGGGGGAAATACGGCCTTCAAAGTTACGATTGCCAGACAGGACAGAAACAGCAACCAAGTCGTTGTTTTCAATCGCATCTACAATGTGGGAAGGCAGCGGGCCAGAGTTACCGATACAGGTGGTGCAACCATACCCAACGGTATTAAAACCCATGGCATCCAGATCTGTCGTCAGGCCAGAACGGTTCAGGTAATCCGTAACAACCTGAGACCCCGGAGCCAGAGAGGTTTTCACCCAAGGCTTAGGCTTCAGGCCCAGAGCGCGTGCCTTACGGGCGACCAGACCAGCCGCAATCAGCACAGCCGGGTTGGATGTGTTGGTGCAGGAGGTGATAGCGGCAATAACAATATCGCCCTGCCCCAGATCATAGTTGGTTCCAGCAACCGGCACCTTTTTATCGGCATCGTTTGCGGCCACACCCAGAGAGCTGGTGAGTTCTTTTTCAAACGCGGTTTTGGCGCTTTTTAGTTCCACGCGGTCCTGCGGACGCTTGGGGCCAGCCAGAGACGGCACAACCGTGCTAAGATCCAGTTCCAGAACATCCGTAAATACGGGTTCGGGTGTTTCATGCGTGCGGAACATACCCTGTGCACGCAGGTATTCTTCAACCAGCTTAATGCGGTGTTCATCACGGCCGGTCTGACGCAGGAAGTCCAGCGTAAGGGCATCAACCGGGAAGAACCCGCAAGTTGCACCATATTCCGGAGCCATGTTGGCAATGGTTGAACGGTCAGCAACTGGCAGATGGTCAAGTGCCGGACCAAAGAATTCAACAAACTTACCAACCACGCCTTTTTTGCGCAGCATCTGGGTAACTGTCAGCACCAGATCGGTAGCGGTTGCGCCTTCTGGCAGCTTGCCTGTCAGTTTAAAGCCGATCACATCCGGGATCAGCATGGCAATGGGCTGGCCCAGCATTGCGGCTTCAGCCTCAATACCACCAACACCCCAGCCTAGCACACCCAGACCGTTGATCATGGTGGTGTGGCTATCTGTGCCGTACAGGGAATCCGGGTAAACGTATTCCTTGCCATCTACATTGGCGGTCCATGCCACCTGGGCAATGTATTCCAGGTTCACCTGATGGCAGATGCCCGTATCAGGCGGCACAACAGAGAAGTTTTCAAAAGCTTCCTGGCCCCAGCGCAGGAAGGCATAACGTTCTGCGTTGCGTTCGAATTCCAGCGTGATGTTTTCCTGCAGCGCATCTTCTGTGCCCGCATAGTCCACCATCACGGAATGGTCGATCACAAGGTTGACCGGAACCATTGGGTTCACTTTCTGCGGGTCACCCTTCAGGCTCACAATCCCGTCGCGCATGGCTGCAAGATCCACCACACCCGGCACGCCGGTGAAATCCTGCATCAAAATGCGTGAAGGCTTGAAAGGCACTTCCTTGCTGCTGCTGCCTTTTGGCAACCAGCCTGCAATGGACTTGGCGTCTTCCACATTGTAGGAACGCCCATCTTCAAACCGCAGAATATTTTCCAGAAGAACCTTCAGCGAAACCGGCAGGCGGCTTACGTCGCCAATGGTTTTTGCCGCTTCGGGAATGGAAAAATAATGGTAGGTCTTGCCGTCAACCTCAAGGGTGCGGCCTGTCTTAAGCTTATCGTGCCCAACCGTTTTCATAATCGCTCTCTCCCCGATCACAGCCGATGGCTGGTGATGCGTTCAGGACACCGTAAACATGCCATTCGGCGCCGAGTGCCTGCCAGATCTGCCGGGCAACCGGCTTGATATCCCGTTGGGCCTAGAACATACCGGCAGTTGGAAAAGGCACAAGCCGGGGAGCGACCACGAGAACGCGAGCACCCCGGCTTTTACGGCCTTGCACGGTAACAATAAGGAGAAGTGTTATCGCTCACAGTCCTTCCCCTGCCGGGCAACCTGCCCCAATCGGGCCTGAAACCGGTGCATTTCCGGCACTTTATGCTGAGGATCTTTGTGTTTTCCGTGGGGAAAGACTGGTGCTTGATGGTGTCAGCTTTCAGATGGAAGCCGGAGCCGCCATGCTGTTAACCGGCCCTAACGGTGCAGGAAAGTCCACTTTGCTGCGCGTTCTGGCAGGCCTACGCAAACCCGATTCCGGCCAGTTGCTCTGGCATGGCGAATCGGTTTTTGCGGATCGCGCGGCCCATGCCGGCAAAGTCGCTTATCTGGGGCATCAGGATGCGCTCAAACCGGGGCTAACCGTAACAGAAAACCTCGCCCTGTTCGCACGCGCAGGCCAAGGCGATATGCAAACAGCCCTTGAGGCCATGGATTTGTTGCCACTTGCCAATCTGCCTGCCCGCCTGCTTTCTGCAGGACAGAAACGACGTACAGCACTGGCACGCGTTTTGCTGGCCAATGCGCCTTTATGGTTACTGGATGAACCCAGCCTTGGCTTAGATGCCAATGCCATTACCCTTTTAGGACAAGCCCTTACGGCACACAGGCAACAAGGTGGGTTGGTTATTGCCACTACACATGTGCCCCTGCCGCTAGAGAACGCACAGCCCCTTACATTGCCAGGCGCGGGCGATTCGGTCGCTTCCACCTTTTACCAGCAGGAAGATGACGCATGATCGGACTGTTCTGGGCCATTGTTGGGCGTGACCTCCGCCTTGCCCTCCGGCACGGGGCGGACACAATGGGGGCCATTCTCTTCTTTATCGTCACGGCCACCCTGTTTCCGCTTGCCCTTGGCCCATCTCCAGAATTGCTGCGCCATATGGCACCGGGCATTATCTGGGTTTGTGCCCTGCTGGCCGCGCTTCTGCCGCTAGATCGGCTATTTGGTGCCGAACTTGAAGATGGATCTCTGGATCAGCTCTTGCTTCTCGGCGTTCCGGCTTCTCTTGTCGCCTTGGCCAAAATAACTGCACATTGGCTGACCACCGGCATCCCTCTGCTTCTGGCGGCTGTGCCATTGGCAACCATGTTGGGCCTACCCGCCTCTGCCCTACCGGTTCTTTTGGCTGGGCTTTTCCTTGGGTCTGTTGTGCTGTCTCTTATTGGGGGAATGGGCGCATCTATCGTGCTTGGTGCGCGACGTGGTGGTGTTCTTCTGCCACTTCTTACGCTACCGCTGGCCACACCTGCACTGATTTTTGGGGCTGCAGCGATTGATGCCGCATCCACCGGTCTGCCTTGGCAACCGGATTTGGAACTTTTGGCAGCATTTGTAGTAGGTGCGTTGCCACTTTGCCCGTTGGCAGCAGGGGCTGGCCTTAGGGCCGCCGCAGAATAACCTAAAGATTTATACATGCTGCTGTTATGGCCATCTGAATGAGCCATAACAGCAGCATGTTTGGCAAAATTACTTAGATGTATTGCCAGACGCAGCCTGCTGATGGCTTACAGCCTGAATATCAACAGAGGCATAGCGCACTGAATTTTCTGCATCACGCAGGGCTTCGCTGGCTTTGTACGGATCATTCTTAATGAACTCAGCGGCATGATTTACATCCTGCCGTGTCTGTTCCAACGGCACAGCGGCAATCACATAATCTGCATCTACACCAGAAACTTTCAGCACTTCAGAAGCGCGGTCCGGGTCACCTGCGCGTAGGTGACGGTTTGCTGCGGCAACAGCAGCGCTTTTTTCTGTTGTGGGTTCAACTGTTTCATCCAGAACCAGTTCGCCATCAATCGGCAACCAAGCCACTGGCGTGGTGCTGCCCGTGCCTTTTTTGGCTGTCTGAGCCTGTTTGGTTTTAACCGGCATCAGCTCAGCTTCTGCCTTCTGAAAAGCTGTGTTATCAGCCCGCGCCCGATCCAACGCCTGCTGCGCGCTTGTAATGAGGGTTTTGGCCCCTTTGAGATCACCATCAAAAATGGCGCGGCGTGCCAGCATCAGTTCTTCAAACGCTGTGTTACCATCGTCTGAAAGGCGGCCGAAGTCCTGCGTTGGTGCGGCTGTTGCAGCATTTGTTGCAGGCACTGCGGCCGTAGATGCTGCCTGCTGTTGTGCCCACGCTGGCGCAACAGCCGTTGTTGCAGCCAGTAGAGCCCCCAACAGCATACCCGTTTTTTTCATGATTTCTCCCTTTCTGAACGCCATCCATAATGGCCTGTTTACGTTCTGATTGTTAAGCGAGAAAGCACGAAAGCAAAGGCAGGCAAACACAAGGCTGGCCTGCCCTCACATCGGATCAGATATAGTGCTCGGTTAATGGCGCAAAACCATTGAACCCCGTAGCACAATAAGTGGAGACATAAGCACCTGCCCCCAGCAGATCAACCTGCTCTCCCGCAGCCAGATCCACCGGTAGTTCGTAGTGCGTTTTCTCATACATAATATCCGCACCATCACAGGTTGGCCCGGCTAACGCCACACGCCCTGTGGGGGAACCATCACGGCTGGTACGAATCGCATAGCGGATAGATTCGTTTTCTGTTTCCGCCAAACCACCAAACCGTCCGATATCCAGATACACCCAGCGCAACCCATCCTTACGCCCACGCGCACTGACAAGCACAACTTCTGAGCGCACCACACCGGCTTCACCCACAATAAAGCGACCGGGTTCCACCAGCATTTCTGGCAAGGCATTACCAAAGTGCTCAGTCATGGCCCGGAAAATGGCCTTGGTGAAGTGATCAATCTCCGGCACGTCATCCCGATAGCGAATGGGAAAACCGCCACCCAGGTTAACCATGCGCAAATCCAGACCGGCTGCGCTTAAATCTGTAAACAGCGCGGCCGCACGGGCAATAGCAACCTCATAAGCTTCCGCAGAAAGCTGCTGGCTGCCCACATGGAAGGAAAGACCATATGGGTCCAGTCCCAGTTCTCTGGCAGCTAACATCAGTTCCTTGGCGGATTCCACTGTGGTGCCAAACTTGCGCGAAAGCGGCCATTCTGCCCCGCAATTGTCCACCAGAAGGCGGCAGTAAACGCGGCTTCCCGGTGCATGTGCGGCCAGTTTTTCCAGCTCTTCGCGGCAGTCAAAAACAAACATCCGCACACCGGCCTCATAAGCAGCGCGGATAGCGGAAACTTTTTTAACCGTATTGCCAAAGGAAATAGCATCCGGGCTGGCACCTGCCTGCAAGCATAGGGAAACTTCTTCCCACGATGCGGCATCAAAACAGGAACCAAGCTCAACCAACCGCCGCAGAATAGGCTGCGCTGGATTAGCTTTAACGGCATAGTAAATACGAGCCTGCGGCAAGGCTTTGCCCAACGCATGATAGCGGTCTGCCACTGCATCCACATCAAGAACAAGACAAGGCGTTGCCGGCTTTTGCTCGGCGAGAAAACGGGTGATTTTGGGATTCATATCCCCACTCCCCCAGATCAGGCTCCCCCGCCTGAACAGCGCGGAGAAGGACGTTGCGAAACGGTCTAACGGACCAGCGACCAAAGGCAGATGTACGAAACATCCCGATTGCCAGAACGCTTGACGTCGTTGCGTAACCTCAGAGGGCCAGTGGCACGTGCGTTGCTGCGTAGGGGCGTGCATATGAGGCCAAAGCGCAACAAGTGCAAGTCAAAAACATTCAAAAAACAAAAAAACATGGCACTTGGCCATCATGCCCGATAAGACAAAGCAAGCTTTATACACGGCATTTATGTTCGTTTTTGGCAAAAGCATGCAGAGTTAACTTCTTGTTCCTGCAAGAAAGCATGCCTCTTTACCGCACACCATGCCGTTATTGTTTGGTGTGCTTTTATAAGTTTATCGCTGGTGCCGCAGAAGATACCTCTTACCTTAAAGAAGGACGCTCCAATCCCGATGCAGGTTATCTGTCAGCCCGATACGCGCCCATCTGTGCACCCAGATTCTCACTCTCAAATGATTCATGAAAATGTGCAGCCCAATTTTTCTCGTCCTTCTGAACTGGGGCGGAAAGATTGGAAAATCATTTTGCAGCGCACCGTCAAAAGCCTTATTTCCGGCCCCACCACGCTGGTTGCCGCTGGCTGCGCATTTTATACCACGCTCTCTCTATTCCCGGCCATCAGCTCCCTGATCTCCATTTATGGGTTGGCTTTTGATGTGCAGACCGTGGCGCCACAGATGGAAGTCTTGCGCAGCCTGCTGCCACCCAATGCCTTCAATCTGCTGTATGATCGGGTGCAAACACTTGTGGCAGAACCTCCATCCTCTCTCACATTCAACCTGATTATTTCGGTAAGTGTAGCGTTGTGGTCTGCTTCTGCGGCAACGCGGTCCATTATTTCCGCCTTGAATATTGCGTATAATACACGAGAAAATCGTAATTTCTTTGTGTTCCAGATTACCGCCTTTGCCCTTACGCTCTCTGGTATTTTGGGTGCTGTGCTAACTTTGGCGCTTATGGTGGCTATGCCTTTGCTGCTTAACCTACCGGCATGGCTACATATCCCCACCCCTCCTGGGTCCATTGAATTTATGGCCCGGTGGAGCGGCCCGGTGGTGATGTTTACATTTGAAACTCTGGCGCTTTCTGCACTGTACAGATTTGGCCCCAACCGGCACATTTCCACTCAATGGCGCTGGGTTCTGCCCGGAGCCGTATGTTCCACATTAACGTGGATTGCGGCCTCACTCGGCTTTTCCTACTACGTGGCACATATTGCCAGTTACAGCGCCACCTATGGGCCTTTAGGCGCCTTTATTGCTATCATGATGTGGTTCTTTGTAACCGCATGGGTTGTACTGATGGGCGCTGAACTGAATGCCGAGATGGAAAGTTACGCCCGAGGCATTACACGGCAGCCTTTGGAAGTCTGACCAACCAGAATCCAGAACTTATCAAAAAAGGGTGTCCCGATCGGGATACCCTTTTTTTAATTCTCTACGATGCTTTTTGTAAAAGCCTAGCGCGTTCTCTTAGCGGCGGTGACGAGCCCTACGAAGAGGGCGCGCTGTATGCGGCGCAGTATCCTGCAAGGAAAGGCTGCTATCAGCCAACCCACCTTCATCTGGCGCAGATGCCACTTCAACCGGAGCAGGTTCTACCCGCACGTGAGCAATACCGCTGTTCAGCATCCCCAGTTCCGCTGCTGCTGCTTTGGAGACATCAATAATACGACCACGGCTGTAAGGCCCACGATCATTGATCGTGACCACCACAGAACGGCCTGTATCTTCTGAGACAACCCGGAGCTTACTGCCCAGCGGAGCGGTAGGATGCGCGGCTGTCAGGCTACCCTTGTCAAACCGTTCACCCGAAGATGTGCGCCGGTTATGAAAGCGCCCCCCATACCAACTGGCAACGCCTTTCTGGAAAATGCGGTGAGCCTGATTGGTATCAGAATCCGCAGAGGCGACTGTCTGTGCGCTACGCCCAGCCAATGCACGGCGAACAGAATCTGCCCACACCGTGCCACCTTGCCCAACCTCCGCCGCCTGAACAGCAGAAGCCGACAAAAGAGAAGACATAACAAACACACTTCCAAGAAGTGCCCGGCGCAGGGCTGACATCCGCCTGTTTACTCCATTTTCTGACATCGTTCTGTTCGCCAGAAGACCGTGTTCACACTGCAAAAGCAATCTTTTTCGCCCCTCAGAGTGCAAATACAGATTTATAGTCACTTATGTTCAACACGCTTATCGTGACAAAAATATGGCCTTAAAGCGCGTAACTCTGCTGCATGTATTTTTGCTAGACTGCATTTTCCTGTCCCCCAGCCTGCCTCTTCTCTTGGATACGGGGCGGCATCGTGCTACGGCCCCTTCCTGTTATGGAAAGACCTCTTATTGCTGTACTCAACGGCCCCAACCTGAATATGCTTGGCCAGCGCCAACCCGAAATATACGGGCGGGCAACGCTGGACGACGTGGAACAACTTTGCCTGCAAACAGCTGAAAAGCTGGGCTTGGCCATAGATTTCCGCCAGACCAACATTGAGGGTGAGCTGATTTCTTGGGTGCAGGACTGCCGCAAGCGGGCACAGGGCATTATTATCAACCCGGCTGGCTATACGCATACGTCTATCGCTTTGCTGGATGCCCTGCTGACAACAGACTTGCCTGTGATTGAGGTTCATATCTCCAACATTCACCGCCGCGAGCCATTCCGCCATCATTCCTATGTCTCTCGCGCTGCTACAGGCGTTATCTGTGGGCTAGGCGTGGCGGGGTATTCTCTGGCATTGCAGGCAATGACCGATCTTATTCTGAATGAGGATGACTGATGAGCGGATTGCTCGTGGATGCGGAGGCCATTCGGGCTCTGGCTGAAATTCTGGCCGAAACAGGCCTGACTGAAATTGAAGTATCGGAAAAGGACAGCCGCATTCGCGTTGCCCGCATGCCTGCCCCTGTGCAGGCTGTGGCCGCAGCGCCTCAGGCTGTTGCAGCTCCGGCACCGGCGCCCGCCGCAGCCCCGGCTGAAACCGCAGTGCCTGCCGCTCCGGCAGACCTCTCCCGCCACCCTGGCGCTGTAAACAGCCCAATGGTGGGTGTGGCTTACCTGACGCCAGATCCGTCCTCCCCTCCTTTTGCAAGTGAAGGCCAGATTGTGACCGCCGGCCAGACCTTGATGCTGATTGAAGCCATGAAAACCTTCAACCAGATTAAGGCTCCCAAAGGTGGTACGCTTAAGGCCATGCTGGTGGCTTCGGGCGACCCGGTGGAATACGGCCAGCCACTTGCTATTATTGAGTAATGTTTTCCAAGATCCTTATCGCCAACCGAGGCGAAATTGCCCTTCGTATCCTGCGCGCCTGCCGGGAGCTAGGGATCAAGACCGTAGCGGTACATTCCACTGCGGATGAAGACGCCATGCACGTTCGGCTGGCAGATGAAGCTGTTTGCATCGGGCCGCCTGCCTCGCGTGATTCCTACCTGAATGTGGCTGCAATTCTTTCTGCAGCCACCATTACAGGGGCGGAAGCCATTCACCCCGGCTATGGTTTTCTTTCAGAAAATGCTGATTTTGCCGAAACGGTAGAAGCACATGGCCTGACCTTTATTGGCCCTACGGCGGAACATATCCGTATGATGGGGGACAAGATTACCGCCAAAACCACCATGCAGATGCTGGGCGTGCCCTTGGTGCCCGGTTCTGATGGTGAGCTGACAAGTCTGGAACAAGCCCGCGAAGTTGCTGACAACGTCGGTTATCCAGTGCTGATCAAAGCTGCGGCTGGCGGCGGCGGTCGTGGCATGAAGGTAGCCCAAACGGCGGGTGATCTGGAAGACGCCTGGAAAATGGCCCGCGCCGAAGCACGCGCTGCTTTTGGCAACGATGCGGTTTATCTGGAAAAATACATGGATCGGCCGCGCCATATTGAACTCCAGATTCTGGGGGACAATTACGGCAACGTGGTTCATTTTGGGGAACGTGATTGCTCTCTCCAGCGCCGTCACCAAAAACTTCTGGAAGAAGCCGGCTCTCCGGCCCTTACAGCAGAACAGCGTGATGCCATTGGCCAGACAGCCACGCAGGCTCTTTCCAAAATGGGCTATCGTAACGCGGGCACGCTGGAATTCCTGTATCAAGATGGGCAATTCTGCTTCATTGAAATGAACACGCGCCTTCAGGTGGAACATCCAGTCACCGAAATGGTTTGCGATGTAGACTTGGTGCGTGAGCAGATTCGCTTGGCCGCTGGTGAGCAGCTTGGTTACACGCAGAAAGATATTTCATTTTCTGGCCACGCCATTGAGTGCCGTATCAATGCGGAAGACCCAGATAGCTTCACCCCCTGCCCCGGCACGGTTGCTGTTTACCATCCCCCCGGTGGTTTGGGTGTGCGCGTAGATAGCGCCCTTTACACTGGCTACCGTGTACCACCTTTTTACGACAGCATGATTGCCAAGCTGATCGTACATGCCCCCACGCGTGAACAGGCCATTGCGCGTATGCAGCGTGCTTTGGATGAATTTGTGGTGGAAGGTATTAAAACCGTTATTCCGCTGCATCGCCGTATTCTGGAAGATCCTGAATTCCAAAAAGGTGAATACACCATTCATTGGCTGGAACAATTTACAGCCAAGCCGCACTAAACCACGGTTCGACTGTTTTCTGACTACCCACAAAAAACCCGGCGCACCTTTTAGGATGCCGCCGGGTTTTTTGTGCCTACACAGTTAACCTTAGCCGATCAGGCAGTAGGCATAACCCCAACCGCTTCCTCTTCTTCCTCATCATAGGAGCGAATGCGCGGGTCTTGCCCCACTCGCGGGCGGAATTCGCCACGGCGCAAAGCTGTTTCAATATCTTCTAATGTTGCACCAGCAGTTTCTGGTACAAAGAAGAAAACAAACAAGACAGAAGCAAGGTTGACTGCAGCATAGATCCACATGGTGCCACCCAGAGAAACTGTCTGCACCAATGTCAAAGCTGTGGATGTTACCAGAAGGTCTGCCCCCCACAGCATGGCTGCATGAATACTGGTTGCCGCCGCACGCATAGGTAGCGGAAACAATTCAGCGCCCAATAGCCAGCCTACAACCTGAATACCACCAGAGTTAAACAGCATGAACAGCAGCAGGAAGGCCACAATCAGCCAGCTTCCTATACTACCCTGAGCTGGGTGCATGGCAAAAACAATACCCAAGCCAATAAGGCTTACAACAGAACCCGGCCCCATAATCAGCACCAAGCGCCGACGCCCAATTTTATCTACAAACAGGCACCCAAGTAGGGTCATGATAAGATAAACAAGGGCGATTCCCAAGCTGGTCAGCAGCGCTGACGAACTTCCAAACCCTGCGTCAGACAAAAAAGTGGGGGTGTAGTAGATCATCATCTCCAACCCACCAGCCTGCGTAAAGAAGGCAATCCCTAAAGCCGCTATCACCGCAGGGCGCACCCAAGGCAGCTTTAAACCTTTCCAGCCACGCTCATCTTCATCCAAATTCAGAACATTGGCATGGATTTCATTGATCTCGCGCTGAATAACCTTGCGTGAAGAACGCACACGCCCGAGCTGTTCCACCGCAGATTCCAGCCCTTCATTTTCAGCAGTCCAACGCGGACTTTTGGGTAGGAAAAACATGCTGATAAAAACAAAAGCAGCCGGAATGGCGGCCACAGAAATCATGGGGCGCCAACCCCATTTATCACGCATGGTAAAGCCAACCAGGTTGGCCAGAAAAATACCAATCCCAATAGCCACGTTAAATAGCGTTACCAGATTGCCGCGCTTGCTGGCGGGGGCCAATTCCGAAATATATGTTGGCACCACCTGCGTGGCACCACCTACTGCACAGCCCAAAAACACACGAGCAATAATGAGGCTGGTAAGATTAGGCGCGTAGGAACACGCTAATGCACCAATGACAAAAACTGCGGTAACGACCATAACCGAAACACGGCGGCCAAAGCGTTCTGATAAGTTGGCAATGCCCATGGCACCAATAACGGCACCCACCAGAATAGCTGATGTAACAATTTCCTTCTGACCAGAAGTCAGATGGAAATCTTTTGTAATAAGAAGAAGGGCACCAGAAATAATACCAGTATCGTAGCCGTAAAGACCACCGCAGATGGCAGAAACAAATGCTGCAATCCACAACACGTGCTTGGCATACGGAGAAATATCGAGATTTTGTATAGCTTCTTGAGCTCGTTTCTTTTCAGATTTCATGTCGTGATTATGCCATAATCAGAAAATTATTGCATAGCTGACATAATTTTATTTATTATGTTACAAATAGGCTTTTATGCCTTACGCATTTTACCCTTCTAAAACGCACGCATACGTTTTTCGTTTCCCTTTGATTTTTCTTGACATAATTGCGCTTAAGGCTATCTGCTGTCCGATACCAAGGGGGGTTCCGGTAAGGAACTGAGAGGCTACTTTTTGCACGATTCGTTCGGGCACCGTGGCGACCCTGCCGCCAGAACATGATGTTTTGGCGGGGAACCTGATCCGGCTTATACCGGCGGAGGGACTGGTGCCTGAAAAGACAGATATGTTCTTCCCGAACCTAGCCGCCCATAAAAGCGGAGTCTCTTCAGACCTGTCCTCCTCGGCAGAGGAGACGATAACGTCATGTCTTCAGTTGATTCCAAACAGACTGCCTCCCCTTCTATTGTGGCAGGCAACCCCAAACCGGCCAATACGGCCGCACCTGCTCCGGGGCATGTTACAACCGGTGCCATTCGTGGCTCATGCAAAGTGTATTCCAGCCCCGCAGATCGGCCCGATATGCGTGTACCTTTCCGCGAAATCATGCTGGAACCATCTGCAAACGAACCACCAGTGCGTGTATATGATACGTCCGGCCCTTATACAGACAGCACTGTAGAAATTGACGTTAACCAAGGGCTGCCAAAAGTTCGGGCACCGTGGCTGGCTGTGCGTGGCTTTGAGCACATCAAACCACGCGACATTAAGCCAGAAGACAACGGCAATGCAGAAGGTACCTACCTTGTAGCACCCTGCCCTGCCCCACACACCGTGCTTAAAGGGCGAGAAGGCCAGTTTGTTACCCAGTATGAATTCGCCAGGGCTGGCATTATTACAGACGAAATGATTTACGTGGCCCACCGCGAAAATCTGGGCCGCCAGAAGGCCGCGGATGATGCGGCCCAATGTCTGGAAGATGGTGAATCCTTTGGCGCCAGCATTCCAGAATTTATTACGCCAGAATTTGTTCGGCAGGAAATTGCCCGTGGCCGCGCTATTATTCCCGCAAACATCAATCACCCAGAGTTGGAACCCGTTATTATCGGGCGCAATTTCCTTGTAAAAATTAACGCCAATATCGGCAACTCTGCCATTACATCTTCTGCGGCAGAAGAGGTTGAAAAGCTTGTATGGTCCATCCGCTGGGGTGCGGATACCGTGATGGATCTTTCCACTGGCCGGAATATTCACAATATCCGTGATTGGATTTTACGAAACGCCCCCACACCTATCGGCACAGTGCCCCTGTATCAGGCTTTGGAAAAAGTGGGCGGAGATGTCAGCAAACTAAGCTGGGAGGTGTTCCGTGATACTCTGATCGAGCAGGCAGAACAGGGTGTGGACTACTTTACTATTCATGCCGGTGTGCGGTTGCAGCATGTGCCGCTGACAGCTAACCGCGTTACAGGCATTGTTTCACGCGGCGGTTCCATCATGGCAAGCTGGTGCTTGAATGGTCACCGTGAAAGTTTCCTATACGAACATTTTGCAGACATCTGCGATATCATGCGCGCCTATGATGTTTCCTTTTCTTTGGGCGATGGTCTACGCCCCGGCAGCATTGCCGATGCCAACGATGCTGCGCAGTTTGCCGAACTGGAAACCCTGGGTGAACTTACAGAGATTGCTTGGGCAAAGGGCTGTCAGGTTATGATCGAAGGGCCGGGCCATGTGCCTATGCACAAGATCAAAGCCAATATGGATAAGCAGCTAAAAGAATGTAAGGAAGCCCCCTTCTACACGCTTGGCCCGCTGACCACAGACATTGCTCCGGGTTACGACCATATTACATCTGCCATTGGTGCGGCCATGATCGGATGGTTTGGCACCTCCATGCTCTGCTACGTCACACCCAAGGAGCATTTGGGCCTACCAGACCGAAATGACGTAAAAACAGGTGTGATTACCTATCGTATTGCAGCACATGCTGCTGACCTTGCAAAAGGCCACCCATCTGCAAAATATCGAGATGATGCTCTGAGCCGCGCGCGCTTCTCCTTTAGGTGGGAAGATCAGTTCAATCTCTCCTTGGACCCCGATACAGCCTGCGCGTATCATGATGAAACCATGCCGCGTGAAGCACATAAAAGCGCACACTTTTGCTCAATGTGCGGCCCCAAATTCTGCTCAATGCGTATCAGTCAGGATTTAAAAGAAGACGCCCTACGCATTGCTGGCATGGAACAGAAAACCGAAGAGTTTCGACAAGCTGGGGGCAAAGTTTATGTGCCTGCAGAATAAGTTATCAAACTGACAACAAAAAAAGCCCCGGGCAATATGTCCGGGGCTTTTTTTGTCAGTCAAAAATAATGCAATTAGAAATAATGTCTTAAATAAACTTTCGGCACACCTTCACTATTCAAACATGAAAAAACAATAACAGCGGCCCATACCACACAGGATGCTACGCAAAACGCTTTTGTCCATTTTGGCAACTCATTGTCCCGCCCAGCCATAACCGGCCAGTAAATGGATTTGTGCCCAAACCATGCCAGAACACCCGCCACGGCCAATGCGATGAGTTTAGGAGAAAGATATGCCCGATTGCCAATATGCACCGGATCATAAAAGAACAAAGCAAAACCAGAGATCATAGCTAGGGCATAACTGATATGCAGCGGCTTAACCATAAACCGTGAAATACGCACCACGGTTTGCCGATCCAGATTTTGAATAACCGCAAGAATAAACAGAAATTCCAAACCAAAAAACGCTGCCATTGTAAGAATATGCACAATTCTTGCAAGGTAATGCACTGGCTGGAACCAGAAATGATAAGCCCGACTATCTAACGCCATAAGCAAGGAGTTGGGCAGGCGTAAGAACGCCAAGGGATGAGATGACATAAGCGTTAGGCTCGCGAGTTATCTGGTGTGATTGACTTTGACAATGATTCGCACTAATCCAAACGGCATGACTGATGGAGTATCATACAATGAAACTGCTTGTAGCAGCCATTCCTCTGTTAGCAGGTGCATGGATATGTTTCCCTCAGCAGGCCCATTCTCAAACAGTTTTTCAGCTTACTGTCAAAGATCATCATTTTGAGCCTGATCATATCACCGTTCCTGCGGGTGAGCGATTCATGATCGAACTCAATAATCAGGATACAACAACTGATGAGTTCGAAAGCTACGATATGAAATTTGAAAAAATTGTTGTCCCACAAGGAACAATCAAAGTTCATGCCGGGCCTCTACACCCTGGAACCTATACTTTTTTTGATGATTACCATCCAGACGAGGCCAAAGGTACAGTTACAGCAGAAGAAAAGAAGTAAATTATGCTTGGAAGCCTGATTATTGTCTTTCGCGAGGTTATGGAAGCTGGGTTGATTGTTGGCATTGTGCTGGCAGCTACACGGAGCATTCCGGGGCGCGGATGGTGGATTTCTGGCGGCATTGGTGCAGGTGTTGTTGGTGCAGCAATTGTAGCCATGTTTGCGGGTGAACTCTCTCAGGCTTTCTCAGGCAACGGGCAGGATATCTTTTCTGCTGTTATTCTGTGCATCGCAGTTCTTATGCTTTCTTGGCATGTTATTTGGATGGCCAGGCATGGCCGCGAACTTGCTCAGGAAATGCGCAGTGTTGGCAACGAAGTATCAGAAGGCCGGCGCTCTCTTTTCGCTTTGGCTACCGTTGTTGCAGTAGCTGTTCTGCGCGAAGGTATGGAAGTGGTGCTGTTCCTGTATGGTATTGCCGTTTCCGCACATACCGGTTTTGTGCCCATGTTTACCGGCGGCCTCCTTGGCGTTTTGGGCGGAGCCGCACTTTCATGGGCACTTTACAGAGGTTTGATTATTATTCCTCTGAAACATCTTTTTGCAGTCACGAATGTTCTGGTCTCCTTTCTGGCTGCTGGCATGGCCAGTCAGGCCGCTGCCATCCTGGCAAATGATGATCTGATCCCCGCCATGGGCTACGATATCTGGGATACATCCTGGCTGTTATCTGATGGCAGTATGCTTGGGCGTACGGCCAAGGTTCTGATTGGATACACAGACAGACCAATGGGCATTCAGCTGCTTGTATGGGTGCTGACACTTGCCGGACTGGTTGTTGTTGAACGCTTTGTTCGCACACGTCCTCAATCCAGCGCTTCATAATCAGTCACAGGTGCGCAGAAAATATCTGCCACTGTGCCTTACAAAAACTTGAGGTGCAGACATATGAAATCTTATCTTTCAATTCTTTCCGCAGCATCGGTTCTTACCCTTGCCATTGCCCTTCCGGCTGCAGCACGTGAATACCCGGTGGGTGGCCCCGTACATGCGCATGACATGGAAATTGCAGCAAACTACCTGCTAGATGTTGACATGATGCCCATGACATCAGACATGGCCATGGGCAAGGATACCATTCATCTGGAAACAGATGTGCATGCTACAGCAGATAACCAGTGGGGCTTCCCCGATGGTGCATGGGTTCCCTACCTAAAAGTTGACTACACCCTGACCAAAAAGGGATCTGACTGGAAAAACCAGGGCACATTACACCCCATGACAGCAAAAGATGGCCCGCATTACGCCAACAATGTTAAAATGGATGGTCCTGGCAGCTACACGGTTGTGTTCAGCTACAGCTCACCCGAAGCCAACGGCTTCATTCATCACACAGACAAAGAAACCGGCACACCTGGCTTCTGGCAGCCCTTTACGGAATCCTTTACTTTCTCATACCCACAGAAGTAATAACCCAACTTCAAAAAGAGGGGGGCTGCCTCCTCTTTTTTACATTCCTGCCCTGCATTCACACCAGCCGTATTCTAATTGCATTTTTATACGCTCTAATTGAGAATGATTCTCTATTACTGGATACAGATCCTTCATACCTATCATCAGAGCACCCTGTAACTATGCAAAAACACCGTAAATATAACGGAAGATTTCTGAAGTTTTTTTGTCTTTGTGCAACTATCGTTACTACCACCCCCGCCTTAGCGCATAGTGAAGAGACACAGGCGGAGCAGGACCGTCGCCGTCTGGGCAATTCAGGGCCATTGATTGAGCAGATTGATCCGGCCACGGTGCGGGATTCCCAGCGTGCGGCAGAAGCGGCGGCGGCCGAGAAAAAGGGCGATGACACGCCAGACATGAGTGACCACCTGCTGGGCAACATGTGGGGGGCGCGGGATTGGATGGCCAAACACGGCATCAGCTTTGATATTCAAGAAGTGGATGAACTGTGGGGCAACGCCACAGGGGGCACGGCCTCAGGGGCTGATGGCGCCAGTGGCTCAGGCACCGGCCCAGCCTATGATGGGGTAACCATGCCCACCCTGACAGTGGATCTGGAAAAGCTGATCGGCCTGAAGGGCGGCACATTCAATGTTAGCGCCCTTCAGTTGCGTGGGCGCTCCATCTCGCAGGATCATCTGGCCAACTTCAACCCGGTCAGCGGGTTTGAGGCCGATCGCTCCACCCGTCTGTTTGAGCTGTGGTATCAACAGTCCTTTCTGGACGGCAAGCTGGATGTAAAGATCGGGCAGCAGGATCTGGATACCGAGTTCCTGATCAGTGATTACGGGGCATTGTATCTGAACTCCAACTTTGGTTGGCCCATGGCCCCATCGGTCAACCTGTATGCGGGTGGCCCATCCTGGCCGCTGTCTTCTCCCGCCATTCGTATCCGCTATCGTCCGTCAGACAAGTTCACCTTCATGTTTGCGGCAGCAGATGACAACCCACCGGGGAATCGCAACAACTCCTTTGGTATCCAGAACGGCGGCAACAGCGCAGACCCCACCAATCAGAACACTCATGATGAGGATGGGGCCAACTTCAACATGGGCACCGGTGCGCTACTGATTACCGAACTACAATATGCCCTCAACCCCCAACCCGATGACATGTCACATGTCACCAAGGATCCCGGTCTGCCGGGCATCTACAAGCTGGGTGGGTATTACGATACGGCTAAATTCCCTGATTATCGCTACAACAATCAGGGGAAGGCTTTAGGGAGTGCGGCTGATACCACGGGTATTCCACGGTGGGATCGGGGCAACTGGATGGTTTATGGTATTATTGACCAGATGATCTGGCGGCCCTCACTTCAGTCTCCACAGTCTGTTGGCATTTTTGCGCGTGCTACAGGCAATGGTGGGGACCGCAACATGATCAGCTTTGCCATTGATGCGGGCATCAACCTCAAGGCGCCCTTCAAGGGGCGTGACAATGACACGGTTGGTCTGGGCTGGGGCATTGGCCGGGCTTCTTCTGGCCAGCGGCGGTATGATCGCAATTCTGGCGCACCTGTGCAGGGCAATGAAAACCATCTGGAACTCACCTATCAGGCGCAGGTGACCCCTTGGTGGGTCATGCAGCCGGACTTCCAGTATGTCTGGCATCCCTCTGGCGGTGTGACAGACTGGACAGGCAATCGCCTCGTCGGGAATGAAGCCGTCTTCGGACTCCGCTCCAATATCACTTTCTAGGGGTGATAAATAAAAAAGTATTTCCTGTAGGCTGAGGTGGAGGGTTCGAAGAACCGTTGATTGATTTCCCTTCTGCCTGATTTCAGGTTTTTAGCGAGTTGATTGCTGGTTCGTGGACCTGATTTTCACTCTGCGTATTGAGCAGAGAGAGGGTCTCATGCCCTGAATTGCTACGCGCTCGCGTTAATCCGCTCCAGGAGGAGAAAGCGGCGCATATTATAGACGATATTGGCCAGCCCGATCCTCATGGTGGCTCGGGTTATCCCTACGGTTCGTATGAACAGTCCTGTCTGCGATTTCTGATCGGCAAAAACATGCTCGACACGCGACCGAATAACAGACTTTCCGGCGTTGGATCTCTGGATATGTCGTGGCATCGGCTTGAGATGAGGCTTTTTCCTGTGAACCTTCGAGACAAAGCCATGCTTGTCCATGAAGTCCTCATTGGCTTTTGAGCGGTAGGCTGTATCCGCCCAGACTGTTGATGCCATATTGGTTTTATCCAGCAGGCCCTCGCGTAGTCTGGCACCATCGCTGGCCGCTGCATCGGTCGCTTTCCATTTGCGGATCAGCCGAAATTTCCGGTCGATGGAAACATGCGATTTATAGCCAAAGAAAGGGATGGCCAGATCTGTTGCGGGCATACTCCCGTCATCCTGACGCTTTGCTTTCGTGAACTTCAATGTCCATCGGGCATGACGATCTTTATGGGACAGCTTTGAGGGCTTGTCCTGCCAATCCTGCGGGATCCGTCCTTCGCGCAGATCGGCCTTCTCTTCATTGGTATTGCGCTGCTTTGGGGCCGCTACCAGTGTAGCATCCAGGATCTGACCTGACATGGGGAGATAACCGGCATTCCGCAGGGTCGCATCAAAGCGGTTGAACAAAACATCAATTGCTCCCGCCTGTGTCAGACGCTCACGAAACAGCCAGACGGTCTTGGCATCAGGCACGCGGTCAGACAGCCCCAGACCAAGAAAGCGCATGAAGGACAGGCGGTCGTTGATCAGGTATTCCGTCCGTTCGTCGGACAAATTGTTCAGCGTCTGGATGACCAGAATTTTGAACATTAGCACTGGATCAAACGGAGGACGCCCGCCTTTGCTTCTGTCTGAATAGGCCAACGCCTTGTTCAGCTCCGGACGGAATACCTCAAAATCCACAGTCTGGGAAAATGCTTCAAGTTGGTCACCAAGCCCACTCAACCGAGCAAGCCGCTCTTCAACATCAAAGAAACCAGACTGCGTCATCAGCCACTCCTCCAGTCATCACACAAGAGAGGGAATCACACAGAGAGACCTAAAACCAGAGGGTTTTTCGAACCCTCCAGGTTCTAAAAGCACAGAACAACACAACCTCAGGAAATACTTTTTATAAATGTGCATTACACACATAAAATATTTAAAAACTGTCTATTTTATTATGATTTATGGAAAATAAAATTTTCCATAAATCCTATTCGGACCAACCATCAAAAAATCAAGCAGCCTTCCGCACTGTACCATTGGGCGATGGCAGACATTTTTCTGCCAAAGCACCAAAAACCACCCCCAGAACTGACCATAAAACAATCTGCATTCCTATGGATGCTTCCCGAAAACGCCAAAGCACTACAGCGGGAAAATTATCCGGCACTTCATTGATATCCGGCAGGCCAAACTGCACCGCAGCAACAAGCGCAAGCCCTAGAACAATGCTACACACAGCTGCGTTCCAATAGCCTATAACATGAGACAGTGCCCGTCCTACCAATAGAGAAATCATGGAAATTGCAATGGAAAGGCCAACCATTGCAAAATACATCTCCGTCCGTAAGCCAATGGTTTCTTCCTGACCAACTGCTGGCGGGTTTGGTGGATATTTTAGGTCTGGTATCAGTACAAACGTTAAAAACCCAACCCCAGAAAGCAATAATGCCATACTGCGTGGGCTTAATGCTGCAAGGCGTTGGTAAGCAAACGCAAAAACAATAGCAAAAATACCGCCATATGCGGCACCGTACATTAACACAGCAGTAAGTAGTCCCCACGATGCCTGCACGCTACGGCTGACAATTTCAGGTTCTGGTGCGGCACCTGCGGCAGCATCCTGCGCCGCTTCAAACGCAATGGCCAAAGCCACCTGCGGTTCACCAAAAACCTTTGCAAAAACAAAAGAAAGCAATGCAGCCAGAATGCCCGCGACCATGCCGCGGGCTAAAAGACGACCAACCATGAGTGAAACTTTCTTTTAGTGCCTTAGTGGCAGGGGAAACCAAGCAGGTGGCGGCCATCATGCACAAACTCATGTACGGCGTGCCCGGAAATTAGGGAAGTGGCACCCTGCTCTGCACCCACAAAGTAGATCAGTAGTGCAGAAACAATCAGGCCAAAAACGGCCCAAGGCAAAATGGCACGAACCGGAATGCTCTGGCCCGCGACGGCAACTGGCATAGCTGTATGAACAGATGTGTTCATGATGTTATATCCTTTTTAATAGAGCCTACCGGAGCAGGCACAAAAGAGCTTGAAACAGAACGTCATGGTTTGGTCGGCCCTCATCATAGAATGACAAAGCCTAACAGCAAGGGTATTCCGAACACGCCTGCTGCTCTCCCCACCCCTAGAAAGTGATATTGGAGCGGAGTCCGAAGACGGCTTCATTCCCGACGAGGCGATTGCCTGTCCAGTCTGTCACACCGCCAGAGGGATGCCAGACATACTGGAAGTCCGGCTGCATGACCCACCAAGGGGTCACCTGCGCCTGATAGGTGAGTTCCAGATGGTTTTCATTGCCCTGCACAGGTGCGCCAGAATTGCGATCATACCGCCGCTGGCCAGAAGAAGCCCGGCCAATGCCCCAGCCCAGACCAACCGTGTCATTGTCACGCCCCTTGAAGGGCGCCTTGAGGTTGATGCCCGCATCAATGGCAAAGCTGATCATGTTGCGGTCCCCACCATTGCCTGTAGCACGCGCAAAAATGCCAACAGACTGTGGAGACTGAAGTGAGGGCCGCCAGATCATCTGGTCAATAATACCATAAACCATCCAGTTGCCCCGATCCCACCGTGGAATACCCGTGGTATCAGCCGCACTCCCTAAAGCCTTCCCCTGATTGTTGTAGCGATAATCAGGGAATTTAGCCGTATCGTAATACCCACCCAGCTTGTAGATGCCCGGCAGACCGGGATCCTTGGTGACATGTGACATGTCATCGGGTTGGGGTTGAGGGCATATTGTAGTTCGGTAATCAGTAGCGCACCGGTGCCCATGTTGAAGTTGGCCCCATCCTCATCATGAGTGTTCTGATTGGTGGGGTCTGCGCTGTTGCCGCCGTTCTGGATACCAAAGGAGTTGTTGCGATTCCCCGGTGGGTTGTCATCTGCTGCCGCAAACATGAAGGTGAACTTGTCTGACGGACGATAGCGGATACGAATGGCGGGAGAAGACAGCGGCCAGGATGGGCCACCCGCATACAGGTTGACCGATGGGGCCATGGGCCAACCAAAGTTGGAGTTCAGATACAATGCCCCGTAATCACTGATCAGGAACTCGGTATCCAGATCCTGCTGCCCGATCTTTACATCCAGCTTGCCGTCCAGAAAGGACTGTTGATACCACAGCTCAAACAGACGGGTGGAGCGATCGGCCTCAAACCCGCTGACCGGGTTGAAGTTGGCCAGATGATCCTGCGAGATGGAGCGCCCACGCAACTGAAGGGCGCTAACATTGAATGTGCCGCCCTTCAGGCCGATCAGCTTTTCCAGATCCACTGTCAGGGTGGGCATGGTTACCCCATCATAGGCTGGGCCGGTGCCTGAGCCACTGGCGCCATCAGCCCCTGAGGCCGTGCCCCCTGTGGCGTTGCCCCACAGTTCATCCACTTCTTGAATATCAAAGCTGATGCCGTGTTTGGCCATCCAATCCCGCGCCCCCCACATGTTGCCCAGCAGGTGGTCACTCATGTCTGGCGTGTCATCGCCCTTTTTCTCGGCCGCCGCCGCTTCTGCCGCACGCTGGGAATCCCGCACCGTGGCCGGATCAATCTGCTCAATCAATGGCCCTGAATTGCCCAGACGGCGACGGTCCTGCTCCGCCTGTGTCTCTTCACTATGCGCTAAGGCGGGCAAGTTGCCTAATACCCCTCCGGCCAGAAGCAAACAGGGCAGAGAATATGGGACTTTCTTCCAAATTCTATTTGTAAAACAAGGCATTGCTACACTTCACCGCGCAGCATGAAGGCAAAACAACCAAAGGGATTACGGGAAAAACCTGCTAAAAGCAGATGAGTAAACATAGTACATGATCCACCTCCGGTTCCCTCGCCCGGCGGTTAAACAAGACAACAACGGCAGGTCTCCTGACTTGCGGGTCATTGCATATTGCTCAGCCTTCCCGATGTTGCCACCAGTGGCTGCCGCTGTGATGCGGCCAAGGAGTAATATGCTCTCCGCCTACAGTTGCGAGGGCAGTTGCCGACTTGGTTCCAACACTGGAGCCTCCGGCATTCCCTTTCAAACCCGCTTGCGCGGGACCGTTGCAAGACGGCGCAACCCTTACCTTATTTTTGTCTCATATTTCAATCTTTGCCTGAATATACGCGTATCACTCTTGCCAGAGGCCCCATTTTAACCCACCTGTCTCTCCAGACTTTTCCCAGACTGGCGACTTATGGACCAACGATACCGCATTCCACCTCTTGCCATGCTCAATGCCTTTACGGCATTTGCGCGCACGGGCGGTATCAGACGGGCTGCCGCAGAATTGCGCGTAGATCACGCAGCTATCAGCCGCCACATTCGGGATCTGGAAAATATTCTGGGCACCCCCTTGCGAGATAAGGAAACGGGAACCCTTACATTAGCAGGCCACACTTATTATTCCCGCATCACTCCGCTATTGGAAGAACTAGCCACAGCTACGGCAGATATTCGCAACCATACGCCCCCCCTTACCATTACCTGCGCGCATGGTTTTGCTTACCATTGGCTGTTGCCACGGCTTTCCACTTTTCGGCGCGCGCATCCTCAACTGGAAATTATGTTGCGCCCAGTAGATGCCAATACGGCGTTCCATGTTACCGGTGTGGAAACAGATAATCATGCGCATATCGGCTATGTGCGAGATGATGCTCCGTTAGCAGAGCCACGCAACACACGCAGCATGATTATTGCCAGGCCAGATGTTTTTCCGGTGGCTGCCCCCATCTGCCTGACAGAACTGGGTGGTCAACCGCGCACAACAGCAGATTTGCTACGTGCACCCTTGTTACAGGAAGAAGATGAAGCCGAATGGAAACTGTGGTTGCATGCGCAAAATGTTGCCTGCACAAAACTGCCAGCCGCAACGCGCCTCTGGCAGGCCCACATTACACTGGCTGCTGCGCGCGCCGGAGAAGGGATTGCTCTGGGCAATATTTTCCTGCTGGGGAATGATCTTGAAACAGGCCATTTGGTGCGTGTGCAACCTACGCAAACCCCTTTGCGAGAAGTGGCCTTAGGAGCCTACCTTCTGCGCGCATCTACTGCCACGTGGGAGAAAAAATCCCTCATCACATTCCGAAACTGGCTTTTGGAACAGGTAGAGCTGGAAACGCAAAACACACCCACCCTGCCCCAATAAGAAGTAAGGGTTCCGCAAAACAATATGTATGCGCTAAATTACTGGTGACTTTTTATCACCACAGAGGCAACAAAAAATCTCCTCCCCCTCCTGTGCGAAACATTTTACGAAACAGAAACAACTTTGCCCGCAACATAGTTCCCGGGAGCCCGTATTAATGGCCACGAATAAAGACCTTCTGAACCGCCGCACCAATGCTGTGCCACGCGGTGTTGCCACCTCCACCCCAGTTTTTGCAGATCGTGCAGAAAATGCCGAAATCTGGGATGTGGAAGGCAAGCGCTATGTTGATTTTGCAGGCGGTATTGCCGTTCTGAACGTTGGCCATCGCCACCCAAAAGTAATGGATGCTGTTAAAAAACAGCTAGACCGTTTTACCCACACGGCTTTTCAGGTTTCTGCTTACGAGCCCTATATTGAGCTGGCCGAAAAGCTGAATGCCCGCGCACCGTTTTCTGGCGATGCCAAAACCATCTTCTTCACTACGGGTGGGGAAGCCACAGAAAATGCTGTAAAAATTGCGCGTGCAGCAACTGGTCGTAATGGCGTCATTGCTTTTTGCGGTGGCTTCCATGGGCGCACACTGCTGGCTTCTGCACTTACGGGTAAGGTGCTGCCTTACAAGGCACCTTTCGGCACACTGCCGGGCGAAGTTTACCATATTCCCTTCCCCGATGATCATGACATCACGGTCGAAGACAGCCTGAAGATGCTGAACTTCCTGTTTGCGGCTGATATTTCCCCCAACAATGTGGCTGCCATTATTATTGAGCCCGTACAGGGTGAAGGTGGTTTCCGCGTTGCCCCTACAGCGCTGCTCAAACAACTGCGCGCTATTTGCGACCAACACGGCATCAAACTGATTGCCGATGAAGTGCAGAGCGGCTTTGCCCGTACTGGCAAACTGTTTGGTATTGAGCATTCTGGCGTAGAACCGGATCTGGTGTGCATTGCCAAATCTCTGGCAGGTGGCTTCCCGCTTTCCGGCGTAATCGGCCGTGCGGAACTAATGGATTCGGTTCCTCCGGGTGGTTTGGGTGGCACATATGCTGGCGCCCCGCTGGGCTGTGCTGCTGGTCTGGCTGTGTTGGATATTATTGAAGAAGAAAAGCTGCTGGACCGTGCCAACAGCATGGGCGAACGCCTGAAAGCCCGCATTGCAGGCTGGCACAAACGCACAGATATGCTGCCTGTCAGCATGCCACGTGGGCTGGGTGCAATGGTTGCCTTTGATATTCTGGAACGCCATGCAGGTGCAGAACAGCGTAAGGGCTTTGGTTCCAAACTGTGTGCCCGTGCCTGTGAAAAAGGCTTGATTCTGCTGGCTTGTGGTGTGCAGGGCGCTACCATTCGTATCCTGACACCACTTACGGCATCTGATGAACTGGTTGATGAAGGCTTGGACATCATCGAACAGATTCTGCTGGAAGAAGCAAAAGCCTAATCTGCATTTTTCTGCCGTAACCAGCAAAAAGGCGGCCTTTTTTAGGGCCGCCTTTTTATTTGCATTATCAGGTATTTATAAAATTAGGATAAATTCTCCAAATATACTGTCATAGTCAGGCCATCATTCCTGCTTATTCTTAAAAATAACGATTAAGAAAAACAGGAGGCCAGAATGACAGCGTTTGGCGCGTATTGGCTGCAAATACAAAATTCTTTTCGCAAACGACTTCACGCTTTGCATAATTTAAAAATGCGCAAAGCCGCACATATCAAACATTAAATATTCCGGCCCCTTGTTCTTCCTCCACCAATAAAAAAACCCGCCTACCACCTACGGCGTGTCGTCAGTTAAGCCCTGAGAGTGGCACGTGAGGGTTGTACTTTGTGTCTGCGTGTGCTGACTGTTTTCCCGTTTTTTTGGGGAGACAGACAGATGCGGCGCTATAGTTTACGCGATGACCAGTGGGAGCGGATAAAGGATCTTCTTCCTGGTCGAGAAGGCTATGTCGGCGGCACTGCGGTGAACAACCGTCTGTTCGTGGAGGCGGTGCTGTATCGCTATCGCGCGGGTATTCCATGGCGCGACCTTCCTGCCCGTTTCGGTGACTGGAAAAACGTGCACCGGCGTCTGCGCCGCTGGTGTGAAAGCGGCGTCATCGAACGGATATTTCGTTATCTGGCCGCTGATTACGACAACGAATACATGATGATCGACAGCACAATTGTCCGAGCGCATCAGCATAGTGCCGGAGCTCTCAAAAAAGGGGCACGGATCAGGCCATCGGACGATCACGAGGCGGGCTAACTACAAAGATCCATGCCATCTGCGACGCTCTGGGCAATCCAGTGGAACTCGGCATCACACCGGGACAGGATGCCGATATCACCCAGGCAGAACCACTTCTGGAAAACATCGAACCGGATGCTTTCCTTGCTGACAAGGCGTATGACGCGGACAGGTTGATCGATCGGCTGATACAGCGCGGGATTACCCCGGTCATCCCGCCAAAACGCAACAGAACGACACGACGGAAAACCGATTTTTCTCTCTACCGCGAACGGAACCTTGTTGAGAGGTTCTTCAATAAACTCAAGCAGTTTCGCGCTATCGCAACCCGCTACGATAAACTGAAATCGACCTTCCTCGCAGCCGTGCAGTTCGCCTCAATCATCATCCTGCTTAACTGACGACACGCCGTAAGGTAGAGCGGGCTTTTTAATGCCGTTATGCAGCGTTATTTTTTGTCATCAGAGAACGTGTTCTGGCCCCACCGGCCAACATCATGCGCGGCATTGTCTGTGCCTTCCTTGGTCTTGTTCCAAGCGTGTTCAGTACCTTCACTGGTTTTGTCCCAAGCTTTGCGGGAACCGTCCTTGGTTTTATCCCAAGCCTTTTCGGTGCCATCGCTCGTCTTGTTCCAAACTTTGTGAGAGCCTTCCTTGGTTTTGTCCCAAGTTTTTTCAGTGCCTTCGCGGGTTTTATCCCAAGCGTTATGGGTGCCTTCTTTGGTCTTATCCCACGCTTTTTCACTGCCCTCGGTGGTTTTGTCCCAGGTCTTGCGAGAACCGTCCTTGGTTTTGTCCCACACTTTTTCTGTGCCGTTGCTTGTCTTTTCCCAAGCCTTATTCGTGCCTTCCTTGGTCTTGTTCCACGCGTGCTCGGTGCCTTCACGGGTGTTATCCCATGCGCGGCCCAAAGCGCCTTCTTCAGCATGGGCGCAAGGCAGGCTTATAGCAAACATGGCAGCGCCCAGCAGAGTTGTAGCGGCCGTCCGAAAAGAATAATGAGACACGAGATACATCCTCTTAAGTGAAAACCATATCGTTAAAGGTAAGTATTCAAAGGCTTTATGGCAAATGTACGCCACATCCGTGGCAGTACCGCCCAACACGTTTTAACGCGGCAGGGAATCCAGCGCGGCCTGCAAGATGTATGCTGCAGCCAGCCGATCCACCATTTCCGCTCGCCGTGCGCGGGAGAGATCGGCCTCATTAATAAGCATACGATTCACTGCGGATGAGGAAAGACGTTCATCCCACTGGCACACGGGCAAACCTGTCTGTTCCGAAAGCGCAAGCGCCCAATCACGGCTAGCCTGCGCTGCCGGGCCAAAGGACCCATCTAAAGAAAGCGGAATCCCCACAACCATGCCGCCAATTTCGTGTTCTTTGGCAAGATCACGAATAAAGCTGGCCATTTGCCCCAGTTTCCCGCGTTTTACCGTTTGAAATGGTGAAGCCACCATGCGGGAAACATCGGAAAGCGCCAGCCCCACCTGCTTTTTGCCGGGGTCTATCCCTAGCAGGCGTGCGTGTCTGGGCAGGGTTGCAACAAGGTCTGTCAGGCTAAGCAGTGTCATATGGACGGTATGTTGCCTTTCGCGCGATTATGCTAGGTGCTTTCTTCCTATTGAGATCAAGAAAAGAGGGGTCCGCTTTCATGTCGCTAGACCTTGCGACCACCCGCCGCATTGCCAAACTGGCCCGTATCGGGCTGGAAGAGCATGAGCTTGAAGCCACACGCCAGAAGCTGAACGGTATTCTGGGCTGGATTGACCAGCTTGCCGAAGTGGATGTGGAAGGCGTTCCCCCCATGGTGGGGACAGAAACCGAAACCCTGCGCCAACGGGAAGATAAGGTAACAGACGGCAACTGCCGTGATGCCCTGTTGGCCTGCGCGCCAGAAACATCTGGCCCCTTCTATACAGTACCCAAGGTGGTGGAATAATGCTGACCGGACTGACGCTCACCCAAGCGCGTGAAGGGCTTGCCGCCCGTAAATTTTCTGCACGGGAACTGGCCAAAGCCCAGCTGGACGCCATTGCCCGCCTGAACCCGGTGCTGAACGCCTATATTACTGTGCTGCCAGAAGAAACAGTTCTGGCCGCGGCAGATGCAGCAGATGCCCGTTACGCCGCAGGCACTGCCGGACTTATGGATGGTCTACCTATTGGCGTCAAAGATCTGTTCTGCACCAAAGGCGTGCGCACCACGGCTGCCAGCAAAATGCTGGAAAACTTTGTGCCGCCTTATGAAAGCACAGTAACGGCCAACCTGCTAAAAGCTGGTGCGGTTTTCCTTGGCAAAACCAACCTTGATGAATTTGCCATGGGTTCTGCCAACATCACATCGGCTTTCGGGCCGGTGGCAAGCCCGTGGAAGCGCAAGGATGATCCCTCCGCCACATTGGTGCCCGGTGGCTCTTCCGGTGGGTCTTCCGCTGCTGTTGCTGCTGGCTTGGGCCTTGCCGCTACAGGCACAGATACAGGTGGTTCCATCCGTCAGCCTGCCGCTTATTGCGGTATTGTAGGGCTAAAACCCACCTATGGTCGTTGCAGCCGCTGGGGCACCATTGCCTTCGCAAGCTCGCTTGATCAGGCTGGCCCCATGACACGCAGCGTGGCCGATGCCGGGCTGATGCTGGAAGCCATGGCTGGCTTTGATGAAAAAGACAGCACCTGCTCAAACCGCCCTGTACCTGCTTTCAGCAAAGCTGTTGGCAAAAGTGTAAAAGGCCTGCGCGTGGGTATTCCCACAGAATATCGCTCCCCCAACCTGCCAGTAGAAGTTGTGGCTATGTGGGAACAGGGTATTGCGTGGCTGAAAGAAGCGGGCTGCGAGATTGTGGATGTTTCTCTCCCGCACACCAAATACGGTCTGACCACATATTACATTATTGCTCCGGCTGAATGCTCATCCAATCTGGCGCGCTATGATGGCATCCGCTTTGGTATCCGCAAGGACGCTCCCACGCTGGATGGCGTGTATGAAGCTACACGCGCCGCAGGGTTTGGTGCAGAAGTGCGCAACCGTATTCTGATGGGCACCTACGTGCTTTCTGCTGGCTATTACGATGCTTATTATCTGAAAGCCCAGAAAGTCCGCACCCTTATCAAGCGTGATTTTGAACAGGCGTTTGAAAACGTAGATGTGCTGCTTACTCCCACCGCGCCATCTGCTGCCTTTGCGCAGGGTGAAAACATGGATGACCCGGTGCAGATGTATCTGAACGATATCTTTACCGTGCCAGCTAGCATGGCCGGCGTGCCTGCCCTTTCCGTTCCGGTGGGGCTAAATGGTAATGGCCTGCCGCTGGGGTTGCAGGTAATTGGCAAACATTTTGATGAAGAAACCGTGCTGTCTATTGGCGGCGCGTTGGAAGCGGCGGCAGGCTTTACGCACCTTCCGTCCGTACATGCGGGAGCAGGCGCATGAGCTACGTAATTGAAGGTAAAACCGGCCCGTGGGAAATTGTGGTGGGGCTGGAAGTGCATGCACAGGTTATCAGCCAGTCCAAGCTGTTTTCCGGTGCTTCCACAAAATTTGGGGGCGACCCAAACACACAGGTAAGCCTTGTTGATGCGGCCTTCCCCGGTATGCTTCCTGTTATCAACAAGGAATGTGTGGCGCAGGCTATCCGCACCGGGTTGGGGCTGAATGCCCAGATCAACCTGTTCAGCCGGTTTGACCGTAAAAACTACTTTTACGCCGACCTGCCGCAGGGGTACCAGATCAGCCAGTTCGAGCATCCCATCATCGGCAAGGGCTCTATCGAAATTGAGCTTCAGAGCGGCGAGACACGCCAGATTGGCATTACCCGTCTGCATCTGGAACAAGACGCCGGTAAGCTGCTGCATGATCAGGACCCCACAAAATCTTTTGTGGACCTGAACCGTGCAGGCGTGGCCCTGATGGAAATTGTGAGCGAACCCGATATTCGCGAACCAGAAGAAGCCGGGGCTTACCTACGGAAGCTGCGCCAGATTCTGCGCTATCTGGGCACATGTGATGGCAACATGGAAGAAGGTTCCATGCGTGCTGACGTAAACGTTTCTGTGCGCAAAACGGGCGAACCTTTCCGCACCCGTTGCGAGATCAAGAACGTCAACTCCATCCGCTTTGTTATGCAGGCCATTGAAGTGGAAGCCACGCGCCAGATTGAAATCTGGGAAAACGGTGGCGAGGTTGATCAGGAAACACGCCTGTTTGATCCAGGCCGCGGTGAAACCCGCACCATGCGCTCTAAGGAAGATGCGCATGATTACCGCTACTTCCCAGATCCTGACCTGCTGCCACTGGTGGTAGAACAGGCATGGGTGGATGATCTGAAATCCAAGCTGCCAGAACTGCCGGATGCAAAGCGTGCCCGGTTCCAGAAAGACTATGGCATTCCATCCTACGATGCCGGTGTGCTGGTTGCAGAACAGGCCGTAGCTGATTTTTACGAAACCGTGGCCAAAGGGCGCGATGGCAAGCTGGCAGCAAGCTGGGTAATTGGTGATCTGTTCGCGGCCCTTAACCGCACCAGCAACACCATAGAAACCAGCCCTGTCAGTGCGGCCTCCTTGGGTAAAATGCTTGATCTGATTGCTGATGGCACCATCAACGGTAAGATCGCCAAGGAAGTGTTTGAAGACATGGTGGAAACCGGCGATAGCCCGGATGCCATTGTGGAACGCAAAGGCCTCCGGCAGGTTACCGACACAGGTGTGATTGATGCTGCCATTGCCGCTATTTTGGAAAAACATGCGGATAAAGTGGCAGAATACCGTGGCGGCAAAGACAAATTGTTCGGATTCTTTGTGGGTCAGGTCATGAAGGAAACCAAAGGCAAGGCAAACCCTGCTCTGGTAAATTCGGCCCTGAAGGCTCAGCTAGACGGCTAAAATCTACAATTTGAAAAAATAAGTTTTCAGGGGGTTTGACGGAACGCGTTGAACCCCCTAAAAGCAGCGATGCAAACGTCGTGTATGTTCGCACTCTTCGGCGGAGGGGTGGCCGAGTGGCTGAAGGCGGCGGTTTGCTAAACCGTTATACGATGTCAAGTCGTATCGAGGGTTCGAATCCCTTCCCCTCCGCCAGAGATAGAAATTTCTCCAAGCTCCTTATTTACAGATTTTTCCGCGCTAGTGCGCGTTAAAGGGACTGCAAATCATACAACCGGCGGTACAGCCCGTTTTGTTGCTGTATCAGTGTTGTATGAGCACCATCTTCTACAATCTGGCCGTGCTCAAAAACCAGAATCCGATCCAACCCGACAACAGTGGCAAGGCGGTGTGCCACTACCAAAACCGTGCGGCCTGTCATCAGGCGTTCCATTGCTTCTTGCACCAGCGCTTCGGATTCGGAATCCAGACTGGCAGTGGCTTCATCCAACACCAATATGGGGGCATCCGCCAAAAAGGCACGAGCAATGGCAATGCGCTGACGCTCCCCTCCTGAAAGCTTTACACCACGCTCGCCCACCAGCGTTTGGTACCCTTCGGGAAGCCTATCAATAAAACCAGAGGCATTCGCTAATTGAGCAGCCTGCGCAATTTGCTCTGGCGTAGCACCTGGCCTGCCATAAGCAATATTTTCTGCCAGACTTCGATGAAACAACACGGCTTCCTGCGGCACTAAAGCAATTTTTTCTCGCAAATCAGACTGACGCACGCGTGCAATATCTATGCCATCAATCAAAATTCTGCCTGACTGTGGCACATAAAAGCGCTGTAGCAGTTTGATGAAACTTGATTTTCCTGAACCAGAAGGCCCCACCAAGCCTACCCGACTACCGGCAGCAATCGTAATGGAGAGATCAGTAAAAAGAGCCCTCTCCTGCCCCGGATATTTGAATAAGATATGTTCAAAGCGGATTTCCCCTGCATTCACTTGCAAGGGCACTGGGTTGGCAGGGTCTGCTACCGCCGCAGGCGTACGCCACAACGCCAGTAATTCTTCCATTTCATTAACAGATCTCTGCACCACAGAAACCTGCTGCCCAATATCGCGCAGGTATCCCTGCACCAAAAAAGTCATGGTCAACACGTAGGCCACATCACCCGGGCCTGCACGCCCCTTCCACCATAACCAAACCGCTGCGCCTGCCAAAACAAGACGCATACACATAACAACGGCTGCCTGAATGTTGGCGCTGTCTGTGCCTTTGGTCCATGTATAAATAGTGGCTTTTCGCCATTGGGAAATAAGTGCCTGTAGCCGGCTTTCTTCACGCTTTTCTGCACCAAAAGCTTTTACAACCGTATTGCAGGTTATGGCGTCTGCCAAGGCAGCCCCCATGCGGCTATCCCACGCATTGGCCGCCCGTGCAGATGGTGCCACGTAACGCAGAGTTAACGTGCAAGAAAGCACAACAAACAAAATGGAAAGCACACCCAGAATGGCCCCCATAAAGGGCCAGTGCCACCCTAGCACCAAAGTTGTCAGCACCAGCAAACATGCTTCGGGTATCAACATCAGGAGCAACGTATCATCCAGCATATCCACAGCCCCCATACCGCGTGTTAAACGCCGGACAGTGGAACCTGCAAACGTATTGGCATGCCATTCCGCAGAAAGCTTTTGTACATGTGCAAAAGCTTCAGAACCTATTTTCTGCATAACCTGAGTGGTCAGATGCGTAATGCCCAAATAAGCGTACCGCTTTAACAGCACATTCCCGAACCCGCATGCAGCCATGGCACCCAGCATCCAGAGTGCATCATGCACTTTGCCTGCCTGCACCGCCGGAGCAGAAACATCTGTTACCAAACGTCCTGCGGCCAAAGGCATAAGCACATCGGCCACCGTAGCAGCAAGAATGCTTCCGACTGTTATGGTTAAGGGCACTGGAAACGCCATCCAGCGCCGCCCCACAAACTTCAGCACATCTATAAAAAGCGATGCCTTACGCTCGGATTCGACATGACTTTCTGAAGTTTGCGACATGATAAAAACCTGAAAAACAGAACCGGTCCGTTGTGTATCCCGAGACATAAAGCCCTGCAAACACGGAATACGCATCAGCATGGACGCCAGACGGCCAGACGCGTTACACTGTATATATGGCCAAAAAACTCACCACTGCAGTCCCCGTAAACTCAGATAAACTGGCTGATAAGCCGCGTGCAAAAAAACGCACGACAGCCCAAAAACCGGCCTCAGCAACACAAAGTAGCGGACCTACTGCCATTGCACCACGGGATATGACCCCACAGGAAATATACAGTTTTCTGACAGACCTTTCCCAAGCATGGCCAGATGCTCAAACGGAACTGCTTTACACAACACCTTTTACGCTACTTGTAGCCGTTGTGCTTTCAGCCCAAGCGACAGATGCCTCCGTCAACCGTGTAACACCTGCTTTGTTCGAGGCCGCCCCTACTCCTGCAGACATGGTGAAACTGGGGGAAGAAGAAGTGGGCAAACTTATTCGCACCATTGGGCTGTGGCGTAATAAGGCCAAAAATGTTGTCGAACTTTCCCGCCAACTTGTAGAAGACCATCAGGGCGAAGTGCCGGGCACGCGGGATGAGTTGGAAAAACTGGCTGGTGTAGGCCGGAAAACAGCAAACGTGGTGCTAAATGTTGCGTTCCATAAGCCTACCGTGCCGGTAGATACGCATGTTTTCCGTTTAGCTAACAGATCTGGGCTGGGACGAGGCAAAACAGTGGAAGCTGTTGAAAAAGCTTTGGAAGCCCGCATTCCTCTGGAAATGATCCAGCCTTCCCACCACTGGATGATTCTGCAGGGAAGATATGTTTGTAAAGCCAGAAAACCTGAGTGCTGGCGCTGCAATGCTAAAAACCCCTGCCTGTTTCCAGACAAAACACCAGCGCCACGTGTAAAAGCACCTAAAACCTTAGCCGGGTAGAATCCCACACAGGCATGCCCCTAGCCGGCTGGCAAAATCCTTATAGCCAGCCAGCAAGTTCCTGATGCGCTAAAGCTTCCAGCAGATCAATGCTGGCAGGCGTATCGTTCAGGCATGGCACCTGCGTAAATTCCTGCCCGCCTGCCTGTATGAATTCTTCGCTCACTTCATTGCCGATTTCATCCAATGTTTCCAAACAATCCGCCATAAAGCAGGGCGTTACAACCGCAATGCTGGTAATGCCTTTTTCAGGCAAACCGGCGATAAATGGTGCCGTATAAGGCTCCAACCATTTGGTTGGCCCAAATCGGGATTGGAAAGTCATGGGCAGGGTTGTTTCATCCCGTCCTAAAGCTTTGCGTAAAGCCACAACAGTTCTTTCACATTCTGCCCGATAGGAATCACCCTTGCGCACATATTCTTCCGGCAAACCGTGGAAGGATGCGACAACCATCTGAAACGGAATATCGGCTTCTGCCTCTGCCAGACGCACAGAATCTGCAATGGCTTTAATAAAAGCCGGATGATCTGGAAACGATGGAAGCGTGCGTATGGCAGGCTGATTACGCAAACGCATCAGCGCACGAAACAACTGATCATTCGCTGTTGCTGTTGTTGTGGCACTGTACTGCGGATAAAGCGGCATACACAAAATGCGATCACACCCTTTTTCAAGCAATTCATGCACTGCTTCTGCAATAGTCGGCGTGCCATAACGCATACCCCATGCAACAGGCACGTTTTGTGCAGCAAAACGCTCGCTCAATGCTTCAGCCTGATGGCGCGTATAGGTGCGTAAGGGGCTTTCATCCTTATGTGTGTTCCATATGCGCGCATAGGCTTTTCCGCTTCTGCGTGGGCGGGTTGTAAGCACAACCCCTTGCAAGATGGGCTGCCAAAGTGCCGGAGGCCCTTCTATTACCCGGCGGTCAGACAGAAACTCGGAAAGATAACGGCGTACGGCCCGGTATCCCGTATCATCCGGAGTGCCCAGATTAACCAGAAGAATACCAACGCGCGGAGCTGCCTGTGCGTGTTGCGGCTGGGGCGGAATATGATGAAAAACCATGTTTATAACTTCTTTTCTTTCAAACAGCTCAAACCTTTTTCAAAGCATTTCTGCATAACAGAAGGTAATGCTGTATCTTTCACACATTCCACAGGCACTAAAAAACCATCACTCACAGCCTGATTGGAAAAATGCTTTATCTGGGCCACATATACATCCAGATATAAGGTAAAATGTGTAAACACATGCTTAATACGCCCTGCTAACTTCCAGGCTGCCGCAAACGGAGCTGCTTGCAAAATATCTGCCTCGCTCCAGTTTTCTAATCGCCAATCGGTGCCGGGCAATTCCGTCATGGCGGCCAAAAGCCCTTTCTCTGCCCGTTTACGCAATAGAATCTGCCCTGCTGCATCTCGGGCAAGAAAGGCTGCGCCGTAACGTACAGGGCGCTCTGCCTTAGGCAGCTTGCGCGGCAATTCCGCTGCAATACCCTGTTTATGGGCAGCACATTCCCCTTGCCACGGGCACAAGCCGCATGCCGGTGCTCGCGGTGAACACAGGGAAGAACCCAAATCAAACAAAGCCTGTGCAAAGTCAGATGGGCGTTCCTGCGCTTCTGGGTCTGCATTTAATGTTATGGCCAGTTGCGCCAACTTTTTACGGGCTGGCGGCAATGGCTCCGTAATAGCGAACAAGCGCGCCGTTACACGTTCCACATTGCCATCTACAGGCACCACAGGCACACCAAAAGCAATGGCCGCCACCGCAGCCGCCGTATATGGGCCTATACCTGGCAGAGCACGCAAACCCTGAACATCTTGCGGAAACCCATCAAGAGCCACCACGGCCTGCGCACAAGCGTGCAAATTACGGGCGCGGGAATAATAGCCTAGCCCCGCCCATGCGGCCAAAACGTCTTCCCGATCAGCACTTGCCAAAGCCTGCACTGTCGGAAACTTTTCTGTAAAGCGTAGATAATATGGAGCAACCGCTTTAACAGTGGTCTGCTGTAGCATGATCTCGCTCAGCCATACCCGATACGGATCTGGATGAGATTGGCCGACAACACGCCACGGCAGAGTGCGGCGGTGTCGGTCATACCAATGAAGCAATGCATGGGCTGATGGATGTGTCACGGAGGCAGTTATGAAGAAGGAAGCCAACGGCGGCAAGGCTGTAACACCTAAAAGCCGCAGCACGCGCCGTAGCCCCCAAAAGCCGGAAGCCGCCCCTCCGCCACGCGCCAGAAACTTGCGCAGCCTTGCTGCGCTGCTGCCAGCCGTTACGGCACCGGCTTTTCGCCGTCGTTCTCCCACAGGCGCTATGTTGATGAGCCAGTGGCCAGATGTGGTGGGCCCAGCACATGCTGCTGTTACCAGCCCACGCCGCCTTTCTGCTGGCACATTAACCATTGCGTGCGCTGGGCCTGTTGCCATGGAACTTCAGCATCTGGGAGATACGCTTATTACACGTATCAACACATGGTGTGGGGAGCCTTTGGTAAGCCGCCTGCGCTTTGTGCAAGACCCAGCCGCAGGCACTCGCCCCCGCCCACAACGCAGAAAGCTCCAAAAACCCGGCGTAACCTGCACACTTCCCGAAATGGAAGAAGGCCCTTTACGGCAAGCTTTAGAAACTTTGGGTACGGATATTTTGAAAAATCAGAATAAAAAACGTTCGTAACCTAAAGAATAATCTGCTCAATAATATTGTAATAAAAAAGTTATTTTGAGCTTTTGTTCTTGAAATTGACATAATCTTATTGCCTTACAAAGCGCAGTTTTTCAAAAGCTGGGCAAACCCAAACTCTTTCGGGCCTCTGTCTGACAATCCAACAATAAATACAGGACAATCACAGGATCTGCGCCATGTTGCGTAAACCTAACACGACACTGAACATGAGACACCAGAACACAAATATTTCCGCAGGGCATAAAACACGAGACAGTCTGTCCGACTTGCAGTTTCTGCAAGAATGGGTGGCTTCTCCTGCCTATTCCACTGCCAGCGTTTTACGGGCAGGGCAGATCCGCCGCACCAACCCGGATCTGGTACGTAAAGTAGCTGCCAAAACACATAAAACGCCGTAAAATACCAGTTCTACATCATTCGCATAAAATCAGGATTGCATCACAAAGGCGCTCAGCGCACCATAAGCAACATGTCTTTGCGTATGGGTTGTTCTTTGGCTGTCTCTTTGCGTCAGAAAAAGCGGTTTTTAATGGCTTTTGCCAGCCTTGCCATGTTGGCAGGCTGCGCGAACCAGCCACGTTCCAGCTACAATCCACCCGGCCCAGCCGTAGATAAATGGGGGCCTTATATTCAGGAAGCCTCCACCCGCTTTTCCATCCCTCAGGCATGGATCAGAGCTGTAATGCAGCAGGAATCTGGGGGCCACCAATATATGCATGGCCATCTAACACGCTCCGTGCATGGTGCCGTAGGGCTTATGCAGATTAAGCCAGACACTTACCGGGAACTCGCCAAGCGCTACCAGCTTGGCTCTGACCTCTATAATCCGCACGACAACATTATGGCGGGCAGTGGTTACATCCGCCAACTGTATGACAGGTTTGGTTCTCCTGATTTTCTGGCCGCTTACAGTTGCGGGCCCCAGTGTATGGAAAACCACCGTACGCGCCATACGGCCCTGCCTTCTTATGCCAAAGCTTATCTGGCGTCTGTTACGCCGCATCTGAATGATCCAGTACCAAGCGCTATTACGCCAGCAAGCACGATTGCCATTGCAGACACCCAAGCCCCAACAATCACACCTGCTGTAGCGGTTGCGCCTGCTCAACAAGTTGCCAGCATTGCCTCACCGGGGATCGCGCCCCCCATTACAGATGACATAGAGCCACCAGCGCCTTCCGCTTCTGATACCAGTGCCATTCCGGTATCCTCTTCGGCTGATACCCAACCAATAACAAACACACCGCCAGCCTATCAGGCCGCAAACACTGTGCCTGTTTCTGGGCCTGCTATGATATGGCAACAAAATACGCCCTCTGGTGGCGCTATTATCCAAATTGGTGCCTTTTCATCGCAAGAAAGAGCGCAGCATGCCATCCAGATTGCGCATCAATCCACCCCCGCTCTAGCCCGTGCGGAAGACCGCATAGACCGGATTGCCCTTAAAAGTAGCGGACAATCTGTATGGCGTTCACGCCTGGCGGGCCTACCATCCGCACAGACAGACACAATCTGCATGTCCTTAAAGCAGCAGGGGTTAAACTGTGTTGCCGTAACACGCTGAGTTATATTTTATCCATTCAGCATCAATCGCACTTACGTTTTCTGGGCATGATTTCCCTTGCCTTGCTTGTATTTTCAACACGCGGTTGAACATCTCTCCCCAGCAAATGCTTGGCGGGACAGAACTGAAAGGATATGAGATAAGCAGAATACTCTCTTGACCCCGAAGCCAGACCTGAACATTTGCAAAGGCGACCGGGAAACACGGATACCCAGCGCTGAAGGAGCCGTACCGCCACCATGCTTCGTCGTCTCATGCCCTGCCGTCCCGCCGCCAGCCACGCGCCTGCCGGGTTTCGCCGCGCCAGCACCCTGCTTACCGCATGTGCGAGTATTGGCCTGTTAGCTGCGTGCTCTTCAGGTGATAGATCAGACAATGGTCTGACAGCACCGCGCAACCATCTGCTAGCCGAAGATCGCGGAGCATCTGGCGGTGATGCAGAACTCAAAGGGGGCGTAAATGCCTATTTGTGGCGCGCAACCCTTGATACCCTTTCTTTCCTGCCGGTTTCTACCGCAGATGCAGAAGGCGGTATTATCCTGACAGACTGGTACACCCCACCTGCTGCCCATGATGAACGCTTTAAGGTAACGGCCTTTATTTTGGACAAGCGCCTGCGTTCCGATGCCCTGCGCCTGAGCGTGTTCCGCCAGATCAAACAGGGGGAAGAATGGGTGGATACACCACCAGCCCCCAATACCGCATCTGATATTGCAGCACGCATTCTCTCTCGCGCACGTAAGCTGCGGGCCGATAATGGCAACCGGGATAGCTAATTTTATCCCGGCGCCTTTTTTCACATTCCTCTTCATCAGGTCTTAGACACAGAATATTCATGTCCCAGTCTTCCAGCACGCCCACGTCCTATGATTTCAATATGGTTGAACCCAAATGGCAGAAAGCCTGGGCAGATGCCGATATTTTCACCGTTCCTGACATTCCCCCAGCGAACAAGCCCAAATACTATGTGTTGGAAATGTTTCCCTACCCGTCTGGGCAGCTACACATGGGGCATGTGCGCAACTATGCATTGGGAGATGTGATTGCCCGCTACAAGCGTGCACGTGGTTTTTCTGTGCTGCACCCTATGGGATGGGATGCGTTTGGCCTGCCAGCAGAAAATGCAGCGCGTGAACGTGGCGTGCACCCCAAGGAATGGACGCTGAACAATATTGCCACCATGCGCGGCACATTGCAGCGTCTGGGCTTTTCTCTGAACTGGGATAGAGAAATTGCAACCTGCCTGCCAGACTATTACGGCAAACAGCAGAAGCTCTTTTTGGATTTTCTGAAAGGTGGTTTGGTTGAACGACGTGAAAGCTGGGTTAACTGGGACCCAATTGATCAGACCGTTCTGGCAAATGAACAGGTTGTTGATGGCAAAGGCTGGCGTTCTGGTGCCCCTATTGAGAAAAAGCAGCTTTCACAGTGGTTCCTGAAAATTACGGACTTTGCTGAAGATCTGCTGAATGGGCTTAAAACGCTAGACCGCTGGCCAGAACGTGTGCGCACCATGCAGGAACGCTGGATTGGCCGTTCTGAAGGGGCAAAACTGCGTTTCTCTCTCCATCAGCCACCTGCTGGGCTTGATGAAAATCTGAACGCTGTAGAAGTATTCACGACCCGACCAGACACGCTGTTTGGCATGTCCTTTCTGGCTATTGCTCCAGATCACCCGTTAGCTGCATGGGCAGCCAAACAGAACCCACAAGCGGCAGAATTTGTGGCAGAATGTCGCCGGCTTGGCACATCTGTAGAAGCCGTGGAAACGGCTGAAAAGCGCGGTTTTGATACAGGCCTACGGGTAAACCATCCGTTTATGGATAAAAGCTTTCCGGTTTGGATCGCCAATTTTGTGCTGATGGATTACGGCACAGGCGCTCTGTTTGGCTGCCCGGCTGGTGACCAGCGCGATCTGGACTTTGCACATAAATATAACTTGCCTGTCACTCCTGTTGTTTTGCCTACTGGCAAAGATCAGGCTGATTTTACTATCACCACCACCGCCTATACCGGCGATGGCACCATGATCAATTCCGGCTTCCTTGATGGTCTTTCCACCGAAGAAGCACGGAAAGAAGCCATTTCTCGGTTGGAAGGTCTGGGCATCGGGCAAGGTGTGGTCAATTGGCGCCTGCGTGACTGGGGTATTTCCCGCCAGCGCTATTGGGGTTGCCCTATCCCCATCATTCACTGCGCAGATTGCGGACCGGTTGCCGTGCCGGATGAGCAACTTCCTGTTGAGCTGCCAGATGATGTGTCTTTTGATAAACCGGGCAACCCGCTGGACCATCATCCCACATGGAAGCACACGACTTGCCCGCAATGCGGCAAGCCCGCCACGCGTGAAACAGACACGTTTGACACGTTTGTAGATAGCTCTTGGTATTTTGCTCGCTTTACAGCACCGCATGCACCTACCCCCACGGTGAGAGCCGCGGCCGATGGCTGGCTACCTGTCGATCAGTATATCGGTGGCATTGAACACGCCATTCTACATCTGCTGTATGCTCGCTTCTTCACCCGCGCCATGCACCGCACTGGGCATCTGGATGTGGATGAACCCTTTGCCGGGCTGTTCACCCAAGGCATGGTAAGCCATGAAAGCTATAAGGATTCAGCGGGTAACTGGCTATATCCAGAAGAAGTGGAACGCACAGCAAATGGCTGTGTGAAACGCGGCACCACCGAGCCCGTAACCGTTGGCCGTGTGGAAAAAATGTCCAAATCCAAGCGGAATACGGTTGCACCTGTTGCCATTATTGAACGCTTTGGCGCTGACACGGCCCGTTGGTTTGTGCTTTCTGACAGCCCGCCTGAACGCGACATGGAATGGACAGAAGCTGGCGTGGCTGGTGCCGCCCGTTTTAGCCAGCGCTTGTTCCGCACCATTCGCACAGTTGCGCAGGATGTTCCTGCCACAACAGAATGCCCTACAGACATTGATCGTCAGGCTGATACACTACGCCGCACCACGCACCGCACCATTGCTGCCGTAACGGAAGCTCTGGAAGGCTTTGCCATTAACGTGGCTGTGGCGCGTATTCATGAACTGACATCTGCTCTGGCAGAAGCTGAAAAATCTGCGGCTGTTCCCGGTATGGCATTTGCACGCCGTGAAGCTGCACAGGCACTTTGCCTCCTTTGCGCACCCATGATGCCACATCTGGCTGAGGAAATGTTTGCGCTGGTTATGCCTTCTGCTGGTTTGGCTGCACAGCAGCCTTGGCCAGAAGCGCAGCCAGATCTGCTTACAGCAACGCATATTACGATTGCTGTGCAGATTATGGGCAAACTGCGTGGCACTATTGAAGCGCAACCAGATGAAGATGCTGCAACTGTTGTTGCCCGCGCAGAAGCAGAGTCCAACGTGGCGCGGCTTTTAGAAGGCAAACGCATTGTGAAACGCGTTCATGTTCCCAACCGTATTGTTAACTTTGTAACGGCAGGCTAATGGCTTATTCCCGTTTTCTCCTTCGCTCCGCACGTCTTGCTCTGGCAATCACACCACTGGTTGCTCTGCCAGTTGTGCTGAGCGGTTGCGGCTTTCAGCCTCTGTATGGAGAAAACGGGAAGAACAACGTAGATGTTAACTCAGAACTTAAAGAAATTTACGTTGCCAATATACCAGAACGCACAGGCCAGCAGTTACGGTTGGCCTTGCAGCAGCAAATGGCTGCAGATGGACCAGAAGACCCACATAAATACACACTGATTGTGATGCCTTCCTTCAATGCAGAAGCGATCGACATTCACTCAGACAACACATCCGGGCGCACGCGTATTACCGGCCATGCCCACTGGCAATTGCTAACTGTAGAACAAAACCCCAAAGTGCTGGCGCAAGGTGATACCACCACAATGGATGGTTACACCAACACATACGAACAGTATTTTGCCCAGACATTGAACAACGAAACAGCTATGGGGCGTGTAGCCCAAACCCTTGGTGAGCAAATTACTCAGCAGGTTTCTACGTGGTTCCGCACTCATGCGGCTCCGGCTGTCTCACGTGATCAAGGGCCAAAAGCTTTTTATCCCATTCCAACAGCCATGCCCGAATCTGACAAAGAAGTGCCTATGGAACAGGAAGGTGCTGATGCAATTCCAGATATGGCAACTGGGCGTGGCGGGCCAAGCCAGTATTAAGCCGGCTTTTATTTCATGAAGATAGACGCCCGCAACCTATCCCGCGTTCTGGCTGATCCTGGAGCATGGCGCATCCTTCTTCTGCATGGTGAAGATACAGGGCTTATTAAAGAACGCGCTCAGGACGCTGTTATTAAAATAGCCGGATCAGCAGATGATCCATTCCGGGTTGCGGTTCTTGACCGTGAAACTCATGACAAGCTGATGGAAGAAGCAACGGCTCTTTCCTTTATGGGAGGGCGTCGTGTGGTGCGTGTGCGTGATACATCCGATTCCCTGCTCAAGCCATTAGAAGCTTTTTTGGCTCAAAGCAGTGATACCCTCGTTATACTGGAAGCTCCGAGTCTTTCATCGCGCTCCAAGCTTCGCAACCTTCTGGAAAAACATCCCAACTGCGCTAGTATCGGCTGTTATCCTGAAGAAGGTCGTAATCTAGAATCCTCTATTACGCGCATGCTGGCAGAACATAATGTACGCATTGATTCTGATGCCTTGCATTGGTTGACCAGCCGGCTTGGTGCAGACCGTGCCGCAGCGCGTAGTGAAATAGAAAAATTATGTTTGTATGCGGGTGCTTCTGGCAGCCTAACGCTAGATGATGTCCGAGCAAGCATAGGAGATGCCGGTAGCGTTTCTTTGGAAGATGCTGCCTTTGCTGCAACAGAGGGCAATCGTATTGCCGCAGACACGGCCCTAGAAAGAGCATTGGCGGAGGATACAAGCCCTATTGCCATTGCCAGATCTTTTCTAGGGCATCTGCATAGGCTACGCCGTGTAAGAGCTGCTATGGCTGCGGGAATTAGCCGCAGTGATGCCATTAAAGCACTTCGTCCCCCGGTTTTTTTCAAACGCACAGCAAGTTTTAACAGAGCATTAGAGTTGTGGTCTCTCCCAGCTCTTACTAAAGCCGTGGAAGAAACGCAGGCTCTGGAATATGCCTGCAAACAAACAGGAAGCCCCGATGCTTTGCTGTGCCGGCGATATGTTTCCACTTTAACAGCACGGGCAGCCATGCAGGCGAGACGATAGGCCCGTTCGTTTTATCTCTTGTTCGTATCAACCTCTTTCAGTATACGAAAAGCGTGTGTCCGCGTAGCTCAGCAGGATAGAGCACAGGATTCCTATTTAATTGGGCACTATAATTGGAAACATTATAGTGAATCTGCTCAAAGTCGGGGAACGCTTAATCTGGGAAACAGATTGTGCCAATCCCGAGCCAAGCCTTGTGCTTTTATAGAACAAGGAAGGTGTAGAGACTGGACGGGCAGTGCCTAACGATCTGAGGTTTTCAGGTTTAAGGCAAAGGGACAGTCCAGACCACGAACGTTGCGTATTATGATGCGGCGGCAGTGAAAGCTGAAGTGGTAAGAATCCTGGGGCCGTGGGTTCGAATCCCGCCGCGGACACCATTATGTATTTTTCTAGTGATTTAGACGCCTGTTGAGACGTGTCACATACGCAAAACCCCGCCGAGTCAGGGACTTAGCGGGGTTTCAGAAACTGTGCTTGGTTGCGGGGGCAGGATTTGAACCTGCGGCCTTCAGGTTATGAGCCTGACGAGCTACCGGGCTGCTCCACCCCGCGGTTGTAAGTGTGTTGAAATTTGCTGGGGTAATATTTGAGTAGGGTGGATTGGAAGACCTGGCGGCGACCGACTTTCCCGTGGCTTAAGCCACAGTATCATAGGCGCTGGGGGTTTTCACGGCCGAGTTCGGGATGGGATCGGGTGGATCTCTCCCCGCCATGGCCACCAGGTCATCCAGTCCACCCTGTAGAGGGTGTGTGGAGGACGGTTGGTATGAAGAAGTAGGCGTCTATATGGATGATTTCTGTGCACGGGCTGTCCTTTTAAGGGGACAGTAAGAGAGTGAGCCTATTGGGTGATTAGGACCAGTTAGCTGCACGTGTTACCACGCTTTCACACCTGGCCTATTAACGTGGTGGTCTACCACGACCCTCAGGGAGACCTAGTTTTGAGGTGGGTTTCCCGCTTAGATGCTTTCAGCGGTTATCCCTTCCATACTTAGCTACCCGGCGGTGCCGCTGGCGCGACAACCGGTGCACCAGAGGTATGTTCATCCCGGTCCTCTCGTACTAGGGACAAATCCTCTCAAGTCTCCAACATCCACGGCAGATAGGGACCGAACTGTCTCACGACGTTCTAAACCCAGCTCACGTACCACTTTAATCGGCGAACAGCCGAACCCTTGGGACCTGCTCCAGCCCCAGGATGTGATGAGCCGACATCGAGGTGCCAAACCTCCCCGTCGATGTGGACTCTTGGGGGAGATCAGCCTGTTATCCCTAGAGTACCTTTTATCCGTTGAGCGATGGCCCTTCCACGCGGGACCACCGGATCACTATGGCCGACTTTCGTCTCTGCTCGAGCTGTCACTCTCGCAGTCAGGCGGGCTTATGCCATTGCACTCAACAGCCGGTTTCCGACCGGCCTGAGCCCACCATCGCGCGCCTCCGTTACACTTTGGGAGGCGACCGCCCCAGTCAAACTGCCCACCATACAGGGTCCCGGATCAGGCTAACTGACCACGGTTAGACATCAGAAAAATTCAGGGTGGTATTTCAAGGATGGCTCCACAGGAACTGGCGCCCCTGCTTCAAAGCCTCCCACCTATCCTACACAGAATGTCTCTGATGCCACTGTAAAGCTGCAGTAAAGGTTCATAGGGTCTTTCCGTCTGACCGCGGATACCCCGCATCTTCACGGGGAATTCAATTTCGCTGAGCCGATGCTGGAGACAGCGGGGAAGTCGTTACGCCATTCGTGCAGGTCGGAACTTACCCGACAAGGAATTTCGCTACCTTAGGACCGTTATAGTTACGGCCGCCGTTTACCGGGGCTTCAATTCAGTGCTCTCACACCTCCTCTTAACCTTCCGGCACCGGGCAGGCGTCAGACCCTATACGTCGTCTTTCGACTTCGCAGAGTCCTGTGTTTTTAATAAACAGTCGCTACCCCCTGGTCTGTGCCACCCGCCAATGGTTGCCCACCAACGGGTCTCGCTTATCCCGAAGTTACACGAGCAATTTGCCTAGTTCCTTCAGCATCGTTCTCTCAAGCGCCTTGGTATTCTCTACCAGTCCACCTGTGTCGGTTTCGGGTACGGTCTATACGCCAGAGCTATTTCCTGGAATGCTCCAAAAGCCAAGTCAATCCGTTAAGACCTGACAACA